>NZ_UNRH01000002.1:0-319029 GCF_900537135.1 Micrococcus sp. Alg238-R198 | reverse complement strand
GTCCTCGACCGTCGACGCGCCGACGGCGGACGCGCCGAACGTGGTGTGGGCGGTGGACTTCCAGTTCGACGCCGACGAGCACGGACGACCGATCAAGATCTGCTCGATCGTCGACGAACACACCCGGGAGTGCATCGGCGGGCTCGTGGAGCGCTCGATTACCGCCGACCGACTCACCGCCCACCTCGAGGACCTCGTCGCCGCCCGGGGCGCCCCGGCGGTGCTCAGGTCGGACAACGGGCCGGAGTTCATCAGCGAGGCGATGGCCGACTGGGCCGGCACCCGCACCGGCCTGTCCTACATCCCTCCGGGCTCGCCGTGGCGCAACGGGTACGTCGAGTCGTTCAACAGCCGGATCCGCGACGAGTGCCTCAACATCAACAGCTTCTACTCGCTGCTGCACGCACAGGTCATCATCGGCAACTGGAAGGACGAGTACAACCACCACCGCCGGCACTCCTCGCTCGGCTACCTAACCCCAGCCGAGTACGCTCGGCAGTGCACCCATCAAATGGAAACCGACGACTCACAGAACGTCCGGACCGAATGAAGGGGGCGGCTCAACGTCATCGCCGCCTGGATGGAAAGGAAATCTGGCATCACCCCTCCATTAGAAGCGGTCAAGACCATTTAGAGTTCATGACATGACCCAGACCACATCAGCGCCTGGCGGCGCCCGCACCCCGTCCGCCATCGACGCGCTCGCCGAGCGCTACGTGACCGACCTCCTCGCCCTGCATCCGGACACCGCCACCGAGCTCGGCTTCCCCGGCCGGGAGACCGAGTACACGGACTTCTCCCCCGTCGGCGCCCGCGCCGACGACGAGCTCAACGCCCGCCTGCTCGAGGACCTGGCCGCGCTCGAGCCGCAGGACGAGACGGACCGCGTCACCAAGACGGCCATGCAGGAGCGCATCGGCCTCGAGCGCGAGATCCACGCGACCGGCCGCACCGAGCTGAACAACATCGCCTCCCCCGCCCAGGGCATCCGCGCGGTCTTCGACCTCATGCCCACGGACACCGCGGAGCAGTGGGGCCACATCGCCGGCCGCCTCGAGAACCTGCCGGCCGCCCTGCGCGGCTACACCGAGTCCCTGCTCGCCTCCCGCGACGCCGGCCACGTGGCCGCGGTGCGCCAGGTGGACATCGTGGTGGAGCAGGCCCGCGCCCACGGCGCCGCGGGCGGGTTCTTCCCGGGCCTGGTCGAGCGGGCCAAGGGAGCCGACGTCGTGGACGACGCCCTGGCCGCCCGCATCCGCTCCGGCGCGGACGCCGCCGCGCAGGCCTACCGCGACTTCGCGGACACGCTCGAGGCCGAGCTGCGCCCGCACGCCCCGGAGGCGGACGGCGTCGGGATCGACTACTACCGGCTGGCCTCCCGCGTCTTCCTCGGCGCCGAGATCGACCTCGAGGAGACCTACCGCTGGGGCCAGGAGGAGCTGGCCCGCATCATCGCCGCGCAGCAGGCGGACGCCGAGCGCATCCGGCCGGGCGCCACGATCGAGGAGGCGCGCGCGATCCTGGACGCAGACCCGGAGCGCACCCTGAAGGGCACCGAGGCCCTGCGCACGTGGATGCAGCGGCTCTCCGACGACGCGGTCGAGGCCATGAAGGAGCACTTCGAGATCCCGGCCCCGATGGACCGGCTCGAGTGCATGATCGCCCCCACCCAGGAGGGCGGCATCTACTACACCGGCCCCTCGGACGACTTCTCCCGGCCCGGCCGCATGTGGTGGTCCGTGCCCCCGGGCGAGGACGAGTTCACCACGTGGGCGGAGACCACCACGGTCTACCACGAGGGCGTGCCGGGCCATCACCTGCAGATCGCCACCGCCATGATGAACCGGGAGAACCTCAACCTGTGGCGCCGCAGCTTCTGCTGGACGTCCGGCCACGGCGAGGGCTGGGCGCTGTACGCGGAGAAGCTCATGGAGGAGCTCGGCTTCCTCGACGACCCGGGCGATCACCTCGGCATGCTGGACATGCAGCGCATGCGCGCGGCCCGCGTGGTGTTCGACATCGGCTACCACTGCGGCTTCGACGCCCCCGAGTCCGAGGGCGGAGGCGCGTGGACCCCGGAGAAGGGCTACGCGTTCCTGACCAAGCACCTGAGGATCTCCGAGGGCCAGCGCCGCTTCGAGTTCACGCGCTACCTCGGCTGGCCGGGGCAGGCGCCGGCGTACAAGGTGGGCCAGCGCATCTGGGAGCAGATCCGCGCCGAGCACGAGCAGGCCGAGGGCGCCGACTTCGACCTCAAGGCCTTCCACACCCGGGCCCTGCGCCTGGGCGGCATGGGCCTGGACACCCTGCGGGAGGCGCTCGCGTGATCCCGCACGACGACGGCTCGGCCGGCCCCGGCACGGGCCTGCGACTGGTGCTCGGCTCGGCCTCCCCCGGCCGGGCGGAGGTCCTGACCCGGGCGCGGGTGCCGTTCCGCGTCGTCGTCTCGGGGGTGGACGAGGCGGCCGTGGGCGCGGCGGCGGGCGACCCGTCGCCGGCGGAGCTGGCGGGCCTGCTGGCGGAGGCCAAGGGCCGCGACGTGGCCGCCCGGGTGGCGGCCGCCGGCGTCGAGGCCCCCACGCTCGTGCTCGGCTGCGACTCCGTGTTCGAGTTCGACGGCCGCGCCCACGGCAAGCCCTACGAGCCCGAGGTCGCCGTCGAGCGCTGGCGCGCCCAGGCCGGCCGGGAGGGCGTGCTGCATTCGGGCCACTGGCTGGGCCTGGTGCTGCCGGAGCCCGGGGTCGGGTCCGGGATGGCCGCGGAGGCGGGCGTGGTGTCCGCCGTCGTGCGCTTCGGCGCCGTCACCGAGGCCGAGATCCAGGCCTACGTGGCCACGGGCGAGCCGCTGCACTGCGCGGGCGCGTTCACGGTGGACGGCGCGGGCGCGGCCCTCGTGGACGGCGTGGACGGGGACCCCAACGCGGTGATCGGGCTGTCCGTGGCGTGGCTGCGGCGGGCCACGGCGGCCCTGGGCCAGGACTTCACCCGGTTGTGGGAACCCTCCAACGCGCAGCGCTGATCCGGCGCGACAGGGCCGCGTGCCTCGGAGGGTTCCGCCACAACGAGTAGGGTGCTGGTCAGAGTCGGCGCCGTCCCGCGCCTTTCGCCCCACCGGGTGAGGGGCACGACCCCGGACGTGGCGCCCGCGCCCCCAGCCGTGATCGTCCGAGGAGTCCATCGCCCATGAGCATCGCCGACGCACCGCAGGCCTCGGTCGTCCCGCCCGTCGACCCCGCGGCGGAGCGCCGGTTCTCCCGGGTGCTGATCGCCAACCGCGGCGAGATCGCCGTGCGCATCATCCGGGCCTGCCAGGACGAGGGGCTGACCTCCGTGGCCGTCTACGCCGAGCCGGACCGGGACGCCCTGCACGTGACGCTCGCGGACGAGGCCGTGGCCCTCGGCGGGGAGACCGCCGCCGACTCCTATCTGGTGATCGGCAAGATCCTCGACGCCGCCGAGCGCGCGGGCGCGGACGCCGTGCACCCCGGCTACGGCTTCCTCTCCGAGAACGCGGACTTCGCGCGCGCCGTGGCCGACGCGGGCCTCGTGTGGATCGGCCCGCCTGCCGAGGCGATCGATCGGCTGGGCGACAAGGTCTCGGCCCGCCAGCTGGCCACCAAGGTCGGCGCCCCGCTGGCGCCGGGCACCACCTCCCCCGTGACCGGCACGGAGGAGGTCGTCGCGTTCGCGGACGAGTTCGGCCTGCCGGTGGCCATCAAGGCGGCCTACGGCGGCGGCGGCCGCGGCATCAAGGTGGCCCGCACGCGCGAGGAGATCCCCGAGTTCTACGAGTCCGCGGTCCGTGAGGCCGTGGCCGCGTTCGGCCGGGGCGAGTGCTTCGTGGAGCGCTTCCTGGACAAGCCGCGCCACGTGGAGACGCAGTGCCTGGCGGACGTGCACGGCGACGTCGTCGTGATCTCCACCCGCGACTGCTCGCTGCAGCGCCGCAACCAGAAGCTCGTGGAGGAGGCCCCGGCGCCGTTCCTCACGGACGAGCAGAACGCCCGCCTCGTGGAGTCTTCCAAGGCGATCCTGCGGGAGGCCGGCTACGTCGGTGCGGGCACGTGCGAGTTCCTCGTGGGTCAGGACGGCACCATCTCCTTCCTCGAGGTGAACACGCGCCTGCAGGTGGAGCACCCGGTCTCCGAGGAGATCACCGGCATCGACCTCGTGCGCGAGCAGTTCCGCCTGGCCCGCGGCGAGGCCCTCGGCTACACGGACCCGCAGCCCCGCGGCCACTCGATCGAGTTCCGCCTCAACGGCGAGGACCCGGGCCGCAACTTCCTGCCCGCCCCCGGTCGGCTCACCACGTTCCGCATGCCCAGCGGCCCGGGCGTGCGCGTGGACTCCGGCGTGGTGGAGGGCGAGGCCGTCTCCGGGGCCTTCGACTCCATGGTCGCCAAGCTGATCGTCACCGGTGCGGACCGCCGCCAGGCCCTGCAGCGCGCCGCCCGCGCCCTGCGCGAGGCCGAGATCGTCGGCATGCCTTCGGTACTGCCCTTCCACCGCGCCGTGGTGCGCGACCCCGCCTTCGCGCCCGAGATCGCCGGCTCGGAGGAGCCGTTCTCGGTGCACACCCGGTGGATCGAGACGGAGTTCGCGAACCGCATCGAGCCGAGCGCCCTCACCCCGGCCGAGCCGGCCCCCCGCGAGGCGCGCCACACCGTGACCGTGGAGGTCAACGGCAAGCGCGTGGACGTCACCCTGCCCACGTGGGGCGAGGCCCTGCACACGATCTCCGGCGCCGCCCAGCGGGCCGGTGCGGGACGACGCCGGCCCCGCGGCAAGCGCGGCGCACCGGTGGCCGCGGCCGTCAGCACGGACGCGCTGACCGCCCCGATGCAGGGCACCGTGGTGAAGGTCGCCGCCGAGAACGGCCAGACCGTGGCCGAGGGCGACCTGATCGTGGTCGTGGAGGCCATGAAGATGGAGCAGCCGCTCGCGGCCCACCGCGCGGGCGTGGTCAGCGGTCTCGAGGTCGAGCCGGGCCAGACGGTCACGGCCGGCACGGTGATCGCCACCATCGCCGACGCGGAGTGAGCCGCCGGCGACGACGGCGGGGAGCGCCGGCGTCGTGGGCTGGTTCCACATGGTGGACGACGGGGACATGACTCTCGCAGATCGGCGCGACGAGGCTTAACCTGACACGCATCTTCGTCTCACATCGTGGTCGTTCGCGACCCCCTGTGCCCGTCATACCAGGGAGACACCATGTCCCACTCCACCCCGCCCGCGAACCCGGGCGCCCCCACCGATCTCACGTCGGACGCGGTCGCCACTGCGGAGGAGGTGCCCCGCTCGCGGGTCATCATCGCCTCGCTCGTGGGCACCTCGATCGAGTTCTACGACTTCTACATCTACGCCACGGCCGCCGTCTCGGTGTTCCCGCTGATCTTCTTCGCGGGCGGCGACGACAACACGGCCCTGCTGGCCTCCATGGCCACCTTCGGCGCGGCGTTCGTCGCCCGGCCGCTGGGCGCCGTCGTCTTCGGCCACCTGGGCGATCGCGTGGGCCGCAAGACCACGCTCATCGGCTCGCTGCTGACCATGGGCATCGCGACGTTCCTCATCGGCCTGCTGCCCACGTACTACCAGATCGGCCTGTGGGCGCCGGCCATGCTGACGCTGCTGCGCTTCTTCCAGGGCCTGGGGCTCGGCGGCGAATGGTCCGGCGCCGCCCTGCTGGCCACCGAGTATGCCAAGGACGGCAAGCGCGCGCAGGCGGCCATGTGGCCGCAGCTCGGCGCGCCGATCGGCTTCCTGCTGGCCAACGGCCTGTTCCTCGCGCTCGTGCTCGGCTTCAGCCACGACTCCACGAGCCCGGTGCTCGACGGCCCGTTCCTCACGTGGGTGTGGCGCGTGCCGTTCCTGCTCTCGATCGTGATGGTGGCCGTGGGCCTCTACGTCCGCGTCAAGCTCGAGGAGACCCCGGTCTTCCAGCGCGCCCTCGACCGCGACCAGCGTGTGAAGGCGCCGCTGGGCGAGGTGTTCCGCCGCAACTGGTGGGAGCTGATCCTGGGCACCTTCGTCATGTACGCCACCTACGTGCTCTTCTACCTGATGACCACGTGGATCCTCTCCTACGCGATCGGCAAGCCGGCCAACGGCTTCCTGGGTGTCCCCTACGCCGAGTTCCTCGTGCTGCAGCTGGTCGGCATCCTGTTCTTCGCGGCGTTCGTGCCGGTCTCCGGCCTGCTGGCGGACCGCTTCGGCCGCCGCCCCACCCTGATCGTGATCTCGGTGCTCATGGTGGTGTTCGGCCTCTCGTTCGGCCTGTGGCTCTCGCCGGAGAACATGGGCGTGGGCGCGGAGCTGAACGTGCCGCTGATGCTGGCGTTCCTGGCCACGGGCATGACGCTCATGGGCCTGACCTTCGGGCCGATGTCCGCGGTGCTGCCCGAGCTGTTCCCCACGAACACGCGCTACACCGGCTCCGGCATCGCCTACAACGTGTCCTCCATCCTCGGCGCCGCGCTGACCCCGTTCATCGCCGCCTGGCTGGTGCAGAAGTTCGACGTCTCCTACGTCGGCTACTACCTGGCCGCCGCCTCGGCGATCACCGTCATCGCGCTGGCCCTCTCCCCCGAGACCCGCCACACGGACCTCGACACCGTCACCTCGGCCCGCGAGCGCCGCGCCGCACGCTGACCCCGGCCGGCCCCCGGCGCTCCCCCCGCGCCCCCGCCCGCACTGTCGAACGTGACATCGGGGGAATGGACGCTTTCGGTCGTGAGATAGGGCCTATCTCACGACCGAAAGTCGTCTCTGGGTCAGATGCGCACGTGCAGGCGGCGGGCCGCCTCCGCGATCGACCCGGACATGGACGGGTACACGGTGAAGGTGTCCGCGAGGTCGTCCACGTGCAGCTTGTGCGTGACCGCGAGCGCGAGCGCGTAGATCAGCTCGGAGGCGCGCGGCGAGACCACCACACCGCCGATCACGGTGCCGGAGCCCTGGCGCGCGAAGATCTTCACGAACCCCTCCTCCGCGCCGGACATCTTGGCGCGAGGGTTGGTGTGGAAGTCCAGGCGCAGCACGTCCGCCTGGTACTGGCCGGAGTCCACCTGCGCCTGCGTGACGCCCACGGTGGCGATCTCCGGCGAGGTGAAGATGTTCGAGGCCAGCAGGTGCGGGCGCAGCGGCTTGAGGGCGTCGCCGAGCAGGTGGGCGACGGCGATGCGCCCCTGCATGGCCGCCACCGAGGCGAGGGCGAGCTTGCCCGTGCAGTCGCCCGCCGCGTAGATGCTCGGCACGGACGTGCGGGAGACGCCGTCCACGAGCACGTGGCCGGAGCCGGTCAGCTTCACGCCCACGTCGTCGAGGCCGAGGCCCGCCGTGTTCGGCACGCCGCCGACGGCCACCAGCGCGTGGGAGCCCTCGATCGACGGGGTGTCCTCGGCGCCCTCGCCGGAGAGGTGCACGCGCACGCCGGTCTCGGTCCGCTCGACGGACTCGGCCCGGGAGCGGGAGACCACCCTGAGGCCGTTGCCCTCGAAGACCTTCTCGAGCAGCTCGGCGGCGTCGGCGTCCTCCCCGGGGAGCACGCGGTCGCGCGAGGAGACGAGGGTGACCTTGGCGCCGAGGCGGTTGTAGGCCGAGGCGAACTCGGCGCCGGTGACGCCGGAGCCCACGACGATCAGGTGCTCGGGAAGCTCCTTGAGGTTGTAGACCTGCTTCCAGTTGAAGATCCGCTCGCCGTCCGGGACGGCGGTGGGCAGCTCGCGGGGGCTCGCGCCGACGGCCACGAGGATCGCGTCCGAGGTGATGATCTCGGGCTCGGCGCCGGCGTCGGCGTCGTCGAGGGCGCGGACGGACACCTCGTGGGGGCCGACGACGCGGCCCACGCCGTCGATCACCCGGACGCCGACCCGCTCGAGGCCCGCGCGGATGTCCGAGGACTGCTCGTGGGCCAGGTTCAGGATGCGGTGGCCGACCCGGCCCATGTCCGCGTGGACGTCGCCCCCGCCGAGGTCGACGCCCAGGTCCACGGAGGCGCCCACGCGGCGCATCGAGTCGGCGGCGGCGATCAGCGTCTTGGAGGGGACCACGTCCGTGAGGACGGCCGCGCCGCCCAACCCCTGGCGCTCGACCAGGGTCACGCGGGCGCCCAGCTTCGCGGCCACCATGGCGGCCTCGTAGCCGCCGGGGCCGCCGCCGATGATGGTCAGGGACGGGATGAAGGTGCTGTTTTCCTCGGTCACGGGCTCCATTGTGTCCGCCGCGGACGGGAAAGTCCTAGCCCGCGCTCACGGGACACCGCCTAGACTCCACGACGTGACCGACCAGACCAGCATCCCCTCCCCCGACTCCCCCTTGACCGGCGACCATCCGGGCTTCGCCGAGGCCCGCGCGGCCGCCGACACCATCGCCCGGGCGACGGGCGTGGCGGAGCACCGCGTCGCCGTCGTCCTCGGCTCTGGCTGGGGCGAGGCCGCCGGCCTGATCGGCGACGAGGTCGCCGCCGTGCCGCTGGCCGAGGTGCCCGGCTTCCACGCCCCGAAGGTGCCCGGCCACAACGCGGTGATCCGCTCGGTCCGACTGCCGGACGGCACGCACGCCCTCGTCTTCGGCTCGCGCACGCACTTCTACGAGTCCCGCGACGCCCAGGCCGTGGCGCACACCGTCCGCACCGCCGCCGCCGCCGGGGCGCGCACCGTGGTGCTGACCAACGGCTGCGGCGGCCTGGACCCGGAGATCGCCCCGGGCACCCCCGTCCTGATCGCGGACCACATCAACCTCACCGGCGCCACCCCGCTCGCCGGCGCCACGTTCGTGGACCTGACCGACCTCTACTCCCCGCGGCTGCGCGCGATCGCCCGTGAGGTGGACCCGTCCCTGCGTGAGGGCGTGTACGTCCAGTTCGCCGGCCCGCAGTACGAGACCCCCGCCGAGGTGCGGATGGCGCGCACCCTCGGCGGCGACCTCGTCGGCATGTCCACGGCGCTGGACGCGATCGCGGCCCGGCACGCCGGGCTGGAGGTGTTCGGCATCTCGCTGGTGACCAACCTCGGCGCCGGCATCTCGGAGACGCCGCTGTCCCACGCCGAGGTCGTCGAGGCCGGCCAGGCCGCCGGCCCGCGCATCGCGCGCCTGCTCGCGGACATCGTGGGGCGGCTCTGATGCCCGCGCATCCCCCGCACGACGACGTCGCCGCGCTCCCGGAGGACGTCCTCGCCCGGGCTGAGCGGTGGGCGGCGGAGGACCCCGATCCCGCGCACCGGGACACCCTGCGCGCCGAGCTCGACGCGGCCGCCGGCGTCGGCCCGGAGGCCGCGGCCGCCCGGGCGGCGCTCGCCGCCCGCTTCGCCGGGCCGCTCGTCTTCGGCACCGCCGGCCTGCGCGCCGAGGAGGGCCCGGGCGAGTCCCGCATGAACCGGCTCGTGGTGCGCCGCACCGCGGCGGGTCTGGCCGCGCACCTGTGGGACGGCGTCGGACGGGACGCTGCCCCGCCGCTGGCCGTCGTCGGGTACGACGCGCGGCGCGGTTCGGCCGCCTTCGCCGCGGACACGGCCGCCGTCCTGACGGCCGCGGGCGTGCAGACCGTCCTGCTGCCGGACCCGCTGCCGACGCCGGTGCTCGCCTTCGCGGTGCGCCATCTCAGCGCGGACGCGGGCGTGATGGTCACGGCCAGCCACAACCCGCCCGCGGACAACGGCTACAAGGTCTACCTCGGCGGGCGGCTCACGGACGAGGCGGGTCGCGGGGCGCAGATCGTCTCCCCCGCGGACGCGGAGATCGCCGCCCGCATCGACCACGCGGCGTGGGCCGCAGACATCCCGCTCGCCGACGACGGCTGGACCGTGGCCGGGCCGGACCTGCTGGAGGCCTACCGCGCGGCGGCCCTCGGCGTGCTCGACGACGACCGGCACGGCCACCGCGACCTGCGCGTGGTCTACACGCCCCTGCACGGGGTGGGCGGCGCCGTGGTCCCGGGCCTGCTCGAGGACGCCGGCTTCGGCCCCGTCCACGTGGTGGCCGAGCAGGCCGCCCCGGACCCGGCCTTCCCCACGGTCGCGTTCCCCAACCCGGAGGAGCCGGGGGCGATGGACCTCGCCCTCGCCCTGGCCGCCGAGGTGGACGCGGACCTGGTGATCGCCAACGACCCCGACGCCGACCGCCTGGCCCTGGCCGCGCCCGTCACCGACGCGGACGGTGCCCGCACGTGGCGGATGCTCTCGGGCGACGCCGTCGGGACGCTGCTGGGCGCGCACGCGATGCCGGCCCTGCACGCGGCCGGCCGCAGCGCCGCGAACTCCGTGGTCTCCTCCCCGCAGCTGGCCGCCCTGGCGGAGGCGAACGGGGTGAGGCACCACGTCACGCTGACCGGCTTCAAGTGGATCTCCCGCGCCCCGGACCTCGGCTTCGGCTACGAGGAGGCCCTCGGCTACTGCGTGGACCCGGACATGGTGCGGGACAAGGACGGCATCACGGCCGCCCTCATGGCCGCGGAGCTGGCCGCCGCCCTCACAGCGCAGGGACGCGGCCTGATGGACGCCCTGGCCGACGTCGACGCGGTCACCGGCGCCATGCCCAGCGCCCAGGTCTCGGTCCGCGTGGCGGACCTGTCCCTGATCGCCCGCACCATGACGGCCCTGCGTCAGCAGGCGCCGGCCACGCTCGCGGGGGAACCGGTCACCGTGCGCCGGGACCTGGCCGCCGGCGGGGACGGGCTGCCGCCGACGGACGCACTGCTGTTCGCCACCGACTCCGGCACCCGCGTCCTCGTGCGCCCCTCCGGCACCGAGCCGAAGCTCAAGTGCTACCTCGGCACCCGGGACGCCGACCCGGCCGCGGCCGCCGAGCGGCTCGAGGCGCTGCGCGCCGAGGTGACGGCCCTCGTGGGCGGCTGAGCCTCGGTAGGCTGGCGGACATGACCGTCTCCCTCACCACCGCCGAGCTGGCGAAGTACATCGACGCGACCGCCCTGAAGGCCGACACCTCGGAGGCGGACGTGCGCCGCCTCGTGGCCGAGTCCCGCGAGGCCGGGGTCAAGAGCGTCTGCATCAACCCCGTGTGGGTGCCGCTGGTGGCCGCCGAGCTCGCGGGCTCGGACGTGCTGACCTGCACCGTGATCGGCTTCCCCCTCGGCGCCAACGCCTCGGAGGTCAAGGCCTTCGAGGCCCGGCAGGCGATCGACGCCGGCGCGGACGAGGTGGACATGGTCCTCGACGTCGCCGCGGCCCGCGCCGGGGACCGCGACCGGCTCGTCGCGGACGTCCGCGCCGTGGCCGAGGCCGCGCACGCGGGCGGCCCCGCGGGTGACGGCGGGGCGCTGCTCAAGGTGATCGTGGAGACCGCCCTGCTGGGCGACGACGCGATCGTCCTGGCCTGCGAGGCCGCGGTCGAGGCCGGGGCGGACTTCGTGAAGACCTCCACGGGCTTCTCCACCGCGGGCGCCACCGTCGAGCACGTCGCGCTGATGCGCCGCACCGTGGGCGAGCGCATCGGCGTGAAGGCCTCCGGCGGGGTGCGCACCCGCGCGGACGCCCTGGCGATGATCGAGGCCGGGGCCACCCGGATCGGGGCCAGCTCCGCGCTTGCTATCCTGGGATCCGACTGACTCGCATCACTTCGGCCGGGCGTCCGCCCCGGCTGGGACCGCACCGAAGGAGCATCACGTGATCCGCAACGGCAAGGCCATCGACCACTCCAACGTGGGCGGCGTCTGGGGTTCCCTGATCGCCTTCATCGTCGCCTTCGGCGCGTTCCTCGGCTGCCTCTACGCCATGGGCTTCTGGTCGCTCGAGTCGGTCTGGATCCCCGGCCTGATCGCGCTGGCCCTGGCCACTGTGGCCTTCATGATCCCCAAGGCGTTCCTGGGCCGCAGCGACACCGTGGACACCACCGCCATCCACACCCGTCCCGTCGTCGAGCACGCCGCCTCCGGCGCCCACGCCGTCGAGACCGGCGCCGCGCACCGCTGAGCCGTCCCGGAGCCGAGGATCGCTGACACCGGTCGTCCGGCCGCCGCGCGCCGAAGGGCGTCCACCCGCAACACGGGGGTGGACGCCCTTCGGCTTGTCTCCATCGCGGCGGTGGTGCTGGGTCACGCATACCTGACGGACCTCACCTTCAGCCGGTACCTGGAGATCTGGCGGATGCCGCTGTTCTTCTTCCTCACCGGCTACTTCTGGACGCGCGGCCGCCCCTGGGCCACGGACGTGCGGGGCCGCTTCCGGAGCCTGATGGTGCCGTACCTGGTGTGGGCGGCGCTCATGTCCGTGGCCGCGTTCGCGTGGTTCGCCGACGACCCCGACCTCCTGAGGCGCCTGATGATCACCGGCTGGTACGGGGGCGCGGACCAAGAGCCCCCGTGGTGGGCGTTCTGGTTCATCTCCGTCCTGTTCTTCACCACGGTGCTGCGCCGATTCCTCGAGCGCTTCCCGTCCGCCGTCGCCTGGGCCGTGGGCCTGGCCGGGCTGGCGTGGGCCCACCTCGTGCCGGACTCCGCGATCGCCCGCACGCCTCTGGGCGTCGGGCTGGCCCTGCCGTGCCTGCTGTTCGTCCTCAGCGGCGAGACGTTCCGTCGCCGCGTCCAGCCGCACGTGCGGCGCCATCGGACGCTCATCGGCGTCGGCCTGGTGCTGCTCGGTCTGGTCGCGGTCCGGCTGGGCCTGGAGCCGCCCAACATCAAGTTCGGCGGCTTCGGCACGCCGGTGCTCACCCCCGCCGTGGGCGTCCTGATGTCCGCGGGGATGGTGCTCGTGTTCGGTTCCACGGTGGAGGGACTGCTGCGCTCCTTCGCCCGACGCACCGGGACGGGTCAGGCCCTGCGCCGCGCCATCACCGCCCTGGTCCGGACGGGCACGGTGGTGGTGCTGCTGCACGGCTGGGTGCTGATGTGGGTCACGCGCCACGGCGTGGAGGACAACGCCGCCAAATTCGCCCTCGCGCTCGCCCTCAGCTGGCTGGCAGGCCTCGCCCTGCTCGCCACCCCCCTGTCCAAGCCGTTCACGGGGGCGCGCCGCCGCTGGCACCCGGTGCACCGCCTGCGACACGTGGAGCCCCCGCACCCCGTCACGTCCGCGCTGCCGCGCGTCACGACCGCCTCGGAGAGGACACACCCATGAGCAGGGATCATCGCCCCCCGATCCGCAATCCGTTCCTGCCGCCGACGCCGGAGGAGCCCGAGGTGCCGGCCCGCGACGGCGGCCACCCGGCGGGTGACGGCGGCGACGCCGACGCCCCGGCGGCCTCCACGGCGCGGGAGGATCGCCTCGCCGAGTTCCGGCTCGGCCCGGCATTCCGCCCCCACCCGGCCGACCCCGCCACGCCGCGGCAGCGTGCGACGCCGGCCGGCCGTGTCCCCGGCCCCCTGCCGAGCGCCCGCGTCCTCGTCGTGTGCACGGGCAACATCTGCCGCTCCGCCTACGTGGAGTACGCGCTGCAGGCGCAGCTCAACGCCCTGCTGGGCGACCGGGGCCGCGCGGAGGTCACGAGCGCGGGCACGGAACCGAACCAGGCGCTCACCGTCCCCGGCCCGCTGCTCGACCTCGCGCCGAGCCGCCGAGTCCGCGCCGCGTTGACGCAGCATCGACCGCAGCAGCTGACCGGGCGTTCGCTGGCGGACCAGGACCTCGTCCTGACCGCGACGGACGACCACCAGGACGAGGTGCTGCGCGAGGACCCCGCGGCGGTGCGCCGGACCTTCACGATCCTCGGCATGGGCACCCTCCTGCGCGACCACGGCGAGGAGCTCGCCGCGTCGGTCCCTCCGGGCGCGGGCGTCACCGCGCTCGTCACGGCGCTGGCGGAGCTGCGCTCCCGCCTGATCGCCCACGGGGAGCGACCGGACGCGGATCTGCCGGACCCGTTCCGTGGCCCCGCCGAGGGCTACGCCGCCATGGCGCAGACCGCGCAGCCGATCGTCGAGCTGCTGGCGTGGGAGATCGCCCGGGCCCTCGACGGGGACCTCGTGGAGGAGGAGCCGACGGGCGCCTGACCGGCCGGCGTCAGAGATCGGGGACGGGGCCGCCTCCACTGCCACGCGCAGGGGTGCGCAGCCGGGGGGCGGACAGGCGCAGCCTAAGAATGCGTAGGCGCCGAGGATGGCGAGGACGAGCACGACGCCACCCCCATCTGCGGCGTCGACCAGAGCCACAGGACGGCGCACGCCAAGCCCGCCATGGAGGTGCAGGGCCCGTGAGGAAGACGCACACCGCGGCGGTGACGAGCAGGGCCACCTTCCACCGCCGCGTCCGCACCAGAGCGAGCGGCGACTGAGCCGACCGCGGGCGATGCAGTCAACAAGACCGATGAAGCCCGCGATCCGCGCCCATTAGCGCAACCAGTCCAGGTCTGGGATGCCCTGCGGCAGGGGGACGATCGCCGGGAACGGCATGCTCGGTGAACATGAGAATGGAACTCTGCAGGTGGATCTAGACAGGTCGCGCAGCTCATCGCGAGTCCTGCCACGCGTTCATGGATGGCACGTCAACACGGAGCACCCGGGAGCGTGCGGGTCTCGCGCCGTCAGTCCACGAATCCACCTGAACCCCCTTTAACTTTGCACCGGGCATCCGGCACAGTCACCGCCGGGCCCTCCTTTGGGTCGACTAAGCTCGCGGCCATGGGAGAACGAGCGACGGGACAGCGACCGGCCGCCCCGCCATCCCTGGACCTCGAGGTCCGCGTCCGCCTCGCCCACGCCCGCATCACGCATCTGCTGGACCGGGTCGGCATTCGCGGCCTGCACGTCAAGGGCTACGCCACGGAGCCCGGCGTCTACCCGGAGCACCGCCGCAGTTCGGACGTGGACCTGCTGGTCCATCCGGCCGATGCCACCGCCGTCATCGAGCTCCTGCACGCCCACGCCTGGGAACCGGTCGCTGACTTCTCGGAGGGGTCGATCTTCCAGCACGCGGCCACGCTCTGGCACGACCAGCTGGGGTATGTGGACGTGCATCGGCTCTTCCCAGGCCTCGGCGCGTCCCCCGAGGCGGCCTTCGACGCCCTGTGGATCGAGCACGCCCACCTCGTGATCGCGGGCCGGCCCGTTCCGGTGCCGAGCCCGCGCCACCAGCGGCTCGTCGTGATCGTCCACGCGGCCCGCGACCCGTTCCGCGGTGGCCTCGACGTCCGGCACATCCGGGAGTCCCTCACCGCCGAGAGCTGGGCCGCCCTGCGCGAGGAAGCCCACCGGCTGGACGCGGGCGCGGCCTGGCACGTCGCCACGGGCGAGGCCGCCGACGGCGTCGACACCCGGCAGCTGGCCCTCTTCGCGGCGCTTCACGAGAGCCAGAGCGGTCTCGAGCTGTTCCGCACCCGGTGGCGGTCGGCCGCCACGGTGCGGGAGCGGGCCGTCCTCGTGGCCCGCACGATCCCGGTGAACCGCCCCCATCTGCAGATGCGCCTGGGCCGGCCTGTCACCCGTGCGGACCTGTGGCGCGAGCAGCGCGCCCGGCTCGGCGCACTCGCCGGTTGGGCCTGGGCGAAGGCGGTGCGCCGTGACCGTTGAGACCACCGAGGGCTGGGCGCTCGCCCCCGACATCGCGTGGGCCCGCATCGCCGGCGGCCAGGCCGTCGTCATGACGCTCGAGGCCGGTCAGCCACTGCTGTTGAGCACCTCGGGCGGCGTGATCTGGGACGTCCTCGTGGGCGGCCGCACCCCGGAGGACGACCTGGTCGCGGATCCGCCGGCACCGCTGTCGACGACGGACGTCACGGTCCAGGTCGCGGAGGCGTTCGGCCTCGCCCCCGCCGACGTCGCCGCGGACGTCCACGCCTTCCTCGAGATGCTCGAGGCGCACGGCGTCCTCGTCCGCGTGCGGACGGCCTGACCCGGCTCAGCCCTCCGGCGCGAAGATCGCATCGACCACCTGCTGCGCCCACTCGAGCAGCGGGACGTCCACGAGGTCCTGACCCATGACCGGCTTGGTCTTGGGACGCGGGATGAGGACGCCGTTCAGGGCCGGCTTGACCTGGGCGCCCTTGTACATGCGGGTCAGGCGCATCTGGCGGGACTCCGGCAGGTCCGCGGCGGGGCCGAACTTCACGTTCTGCCCCAGCAGCATCACCTCGGTGACGCCCGCGGCTCGGGCCCGGTTGCGGAACCGGGCGACGGCGACGAGCGCCTCCACCGGCTCCGGCAGCGGGCCGTAGCGGTCCTTGAGCTCCTCCACCACGGCGTCCACGGCGGCGTCGTCCGCGGCCTGGGCGAGGTTGCGGTACATCTCCAGGCGCAGCCGCTCCCCCGGCACGTAGTCGTGCGGCAGATGGGCGTTGACCGGCAGCTCCACCTTCACCTCGGCGGGCGCGGTGTCCTCCTCGCCCTTGAAGTCGGCCACGGCCTCGCCCACCATCCGCAGGTAGAGGTCGAAGCCCACGCCGGCGATGTGGCCGGACTGCTCCCCGCCCAGCAGGTTGCCGGCGCCGCGGATCTCGAGGTCCTTCATGGCCAGCTGCATGCCCGCGCCGAGCTCGTTGTGGGTGGCCACGGCCTTGAGCCGTTCGAGGGCCACCTCGCCGAGGGGCTTCTGCGGGTCGTACAGGAAGTACGCGTACGCCCGCTCGCGGCCACGGCCCACCCGGCCGCGCAGCTGGTGCAGCTGCGAGAGGCCGTAGCGGTGGGCGTCCTCCACGATCAGGGTGTTGGCGTTGGCGATGTCCAGGCCGGTCTCGATGATCGTGGTGGAGACGAGCACGTCGAACTTCCGCTCCCAGAAGTCCACCATGATCTGCTCGAGCCGGGCCTCGCTCATCTTGCCGTGGGCGACGGCGATCCGCGCCTCCGGCACCAGCTCGGCGATGCGCTTGGCCACCTTGTCGATGGTGGTGACGCGGTTGTGCACGTAGAACACCTGACCCTCGCGCATCAGCTCGCGGCGGATGGCCGCGGTGACCTGCTGGTCCGAGTACGGGCCCACCGAGGTGAGCACCGGGTGGCGCTCCTCCGGGGCGGTGGCCAGCGTGGAGGTCTCGCGGATGCCGGTGAGGGACATCTCGAGGGTGCGCGGGATGGGCGTGGCGGACATGGCGAGCACGTCCACGTTGGTGCGCATCTTCTTCAGCGCCTCCTTGTGCTCGACGCCGAAGCGCTGCTCCTCGTCCACGATCACCAGGCCCAGGTCCTTGAACTGCACCTGGTCGGAGAGCAGCCGGTGGGTGCCGATCACCACGTCCACCTCACCGTGCGCGAGCCCCTCGACGACCTCCTTGGACTCCTTGGCGGTCTGGAACCGGGAGAGCGCGGCCACCTTCACGGGGAAGCCGGCGAACCGGTCGGAGAACGTCTGGTGGTGCTGGCGGGCGAGCAGCGTCGTCGGGACGAGGACGGCCACCTGCTTGCCGTCCTGCACCGCCTTGAACGCGGCGCGCACGGCCACCTCGGTCTTGCCGAAGCCGACGTCGCCGGAGACGAGCCGGTCCATGGGGACGGCCGCCTCCATGTCCTTCTTGACGTCCTCGATGGTGGTCAGCTGGTCCGGCGTCTCGATGAACGGGAACGCCTCCTCCAGCTCGCCCTGCCACGGGGTGTCCGGGGCGAACGCGTGGCCGCGCGAGGCCATGCGGGCCGAGTACAGACGGATGAGCTCGCCGGCGATCTCGCGGGTGGCGCGCTTGGCCTTGGACTTGGTCTGCGCCCAGTCCGAGCCGCCCATCTTGGACAGCGACGGCGTCTCCCCGCCCACGTAGGTGGAGATCAGGTCGAGCTGGTCGGTGGGCACGAACAGCCGGTCGCCGGGGGCGCCGCGCTTCGAGGGCGCGTACTCGAGCACGAGGTACTCGCGATAGGACTCCTCAGCGCCGGGGGCGGTGCGCGGGCCGCCGGTGACCTTGCGGCGCTGCAGCTCCACGAAGCGGGCGATGCCGTGCTGGGAGTGCACCACGTGGTCGCCGGGCTGCAGGGTCAGCGGGTCGACGGCGTTGCGCCGCTTCCGGGCCAGCCGCGCCCCGGGGGCGCGCGTGCCCGCGGTGCGGTGCCGGCCGAAGAGGTCATGCTCCGTGATCAGGGCGATCTGCGCGTCCGGGAACGTGAAGCCGGAGCCGACGGGCGCCGTCGCGATGGAGACCCGCCCCGGGGCGAGGTCCGCGGGCAGGGGCCCGTCCGCCACGGAGGCCGTGAGGCCGGCCTCCGTGGTGAGCTCGGCGAGACGGCGGGCGGAGCCGGGGCCGTCGGTGAGGACCACGGCATGCCACCCCTCCGCGAGCCGGACGCGGGTGTGCGCGACCATGGCCTCGATGTCGCCCGAGAACGTCTGCGGGACGCCGAGGGTGGCGCGCAGGGTGGCGGCGTCGGGCAGCAGCTCAGCGTCCGAGACCAGCGCGGTGACGGACCAGAACCCCTGGTCCTGCTCGAGCGCGGCCGCGCGGAGTTCGGCCACCGTGAGGAAGCCGCCCGCGGCGGACTGGTCCGCCCCGGCCACGTCCACCGGGGCGACCGCGCCCTGCGCGGCGCCGGCCCACGCGGCCTGGAGGAACTCCTCGTTGGTGGCCAGCAGGTCGTCGGCGCGGCCGCGCAGGCGCTCGGGCTCCACGAGGACGGTCAGCGACCCGGTGGGCAGCATGCGGGGCAGCGACGTCATGGCCTCGGCCAGCAGCGGGGAGAGGGACTCCATGCCCTCCACGGCCACGCCCTCGGCGATCCGGTCCAGCATGTCCGCGGCGGCGGGCATGGCCGGGATCAGCTCCTTCGCGCGCCGGCGCACGTGGTCCGTGATGAGCAGCTCGCGGCACGGGGGCGCGTTCAGCTCGGAGGGGTGGCCCGAGCCGTCCTCCGTGGTGTCCTCGAGGGAGCGCTGGTCCGCCACGGAGAACCAGCGCATCTGCTCCACCTCGTCGCCGAAGAACTCGATGCGCACGGGGTAGTCCTCGGTGGGCGGGAACACGTCGATCAGCCCGCCGCGCACGGCGAACTCGCCGCGGCGGCTGACCATGTCCACGCGCGAGTAGGCGGCGTCCGCGAGCGCGGCCACCACGCCGTCGAAGTCCCGTTCCTCCCCCGTCCGCAGGGTCACGGGGCTCAGCTCGCCGAGCCCGGCCACGAGGGGCTGCAGCACGGCGCGCACGGGGGCGACGACGATGCGCAGCGGGCCCTCCGCGTGCTCCTCGGGGTGGGCGAGGCGGCGCAGCACGGCCAGGCGCGCGCCCACGGTGTCCGAGCGCGGGGACAGGCGCTCGTGGGGCAGCGTCTCCCAGGACGGGAACAGCGCGGCGGCGCCGGCGGGGGCCCAGGCGGCCAGGTCGGTCACGAGGTCCTCGGCCTCGCGGGTGGTCGCGGTGACCACGAGGACGGCGGCGCGCTCGCCGTGGCCCTCGGCCAGCGCCTCGGCCAGGACGGTCAGCAGGGGCGCGCGGGCGCCGTCGGGCAGGCCGATCTCCAGCTCGACGCCCCGGGACTCGAGCGGCCGGGCGGCGGAGGCGGCGGCCGCCTCGATGGCGCGTTCGGAGCGCAGGCGCGGCAGCAGCGGGGCGAGGACGGGGGTGGTCTCGGGGGCGCTCATGCGCGGACCTCCGGGGTGGCGGTGGAGCCGTCCGTGGCGGCGGGCAGTTCGGTGGTCATGATCTCCCGGATCTCTTCGAGGAAGGCGAGGACGTCGTCGGCGCCGCCCACCGGGCCGCCGGCGGTGAGCCGGTCCGTGCCGAGCAGCACCGCGGTGGGGAACGAGTGCAGACCGAGGGCCTGCGAGGCGGCGCCGGCCGGGTCGGCGAGCACGAGCGACGCGTCGACGGCGCCGCTGTGGATCGCCCCCTCGGCGCCGGGGGCGTGCTGGGGCATGAGGACCCGCAGCCGGACCGGCCCGAGCGCGTCCTTGAACTCGTCCAGCCGGTCGATCACCCGCGTACAGGAGCCGCACCCCGTGGACAGGCGCAGGGCCACCACGGCCCCGTCCGCGACCAGCCGGTGCAGACCGGTGTACTCGCCGTCCGCGACCACGACGGCGTCCGGGAACGGGTGGCGTTCGGGCTCGGCGGCGTCGGCCGGGTCGACGGCGGCCGGGGCCTCGGGCGTGGGCGTCGCCGGGGCGGCGTCGGGTGCGGCCGGGACGGACTCGCGCCCGGCCAGGAACGCGGCGGTCGCGAGCAGCACGGACACGAGCAGGGCCCACGCCCACGCCCCGGCGCCGAAGGCGGTGAGAGGCTGCCAGGCCAGGCCCGCGCCGTGCACCGCCAGCGAGACGATCCCCTCGGCCAGGGCCAGGACGGCGAGGGCCAGGAAGACGACGTTGCGGACCACGGTGGTGCGGGAGATCGGGGCGGCCGAGGCCTCGCCGAAGCAGCCGCACGA
This sequence comes from Micrococcus sp. Alg238-R198, assembly GCF_900537135.1. Lineage (NCBI taxonomy): Bacteria > Bacillati > Actinomycetota > Actinomycetes > Micrococcales > Micrococcaceae > Micrococcus > Micrococcus sp. Alg238-R198. The sequence goes on along the minus strand of NZ_UNRH01000002.1, from coordinate 298,802 downwards.
GACGCCGTCGTCCTGGGCCCGGACCACGAGCGCGAGGAAGGCGGCGAAGAGGGCGACGGCCACCAGGCCGACGACGGGACGCAGCAGGGTGAAGGGCTGCAGGAGGGCGGCGGCGAGCAGCAGCTCGAGCCAGGGGAACGCGCGCGCCAGGGCGGGGGCCGCGAACGGGCGGGGCACCCTGAGTCGGGTGAACGTGGCCTGCACGTCCTCGCCGGAACGGAGCTTCGCCGTCCCGCTCAGGAGCATGATGAGGGCCACGGCCCAGAGTGCCGACATGGCGGACACACCTTCCAGGGGGTTCACGAGGGGTCGCGCGGCCGGTCCCGGCGCCGTGCACGGGACCCGGGTCGCGGAGGCCAGCATATAAGGTGAGGGATGGACGCCCATCGCCGTCGGCGAACCGGTGCCGGCCCTCTCATGGCCCGCCGGGCGCGGTCCGACTTGACCCCGAGGAGACACCGTGGCCTTTTCCGCTCAGCAGTCCATCCCGCACCCGCCGTCGGCCGTGGCGGCCGCCCTGGCGTCCGAGGACTTCCACCGTTCCGTGGTCGAGTCCTTCGGCGGCTCCCTGGTCTCGTTCTCCGTGGAGGGCTCCCCGGAGGGCCCGATGACCGTCACCGCCGTGCGCTCCCTGCCCGCGGACCGCATCCCGGACCGTGTCCCGGACATGGCCCGCAAGCTCATCGGCTCCGCCCTCCAGGTGGAGCAGGTGGAGCGCTGGGACGCGCCCGCCGCGGACGGCTCCCGCGCCGGCACCACCACCATCACCGTGCCCTCCGCCAAGGCGACGGCGGACGGCGCCCTCCGCCTGACCGCCGCCGGTGAGGGTTCCCAGTTCTCCGTGGACGGCACCCTCGTCTGCCGGATTCCGCTGGTGGGCTCGAAGCTCGCCGCGAAGGCCGAGCCGATGGTCGGCAAGGTCGTCGATCGTCAGGCCCGGGCGCTGTCCTCGTGGCTCGAGCGTGACGGCGGAGCAGCGCGCGGTTGATCTCGTTCCCCCGTCGCCCGGCGCCGACGAGCCCGTCTCCGCCTGCCCAGCGGGGGCGCCGGGCCCTCCCCTCGCCGGACGCCGTGCTCATCGTGTGCACCGGCAACGTGTGCCGATCGGCCTATGCGAGCCGGGCCCTGCAGGGACGGCTGGCGGCTCTGGTCCCCGGCCGGGTGGAGGTCGGCAGCGCCGGCTCCCAGCCGAACCAGGCCCTGACGGTGCCCCCGCCGCTCGTGCGGCTCGGCGCCGAGGCCGGTGTCGCCGGCCTCGCGGACCATCGGCCCGCCGCGTTGCAGCCGTTCATGGTCGCGGAGGCGGATCTCGTGTTGGCGGCGGCTCAGGAGCACATGCGCTTCGCGCTGCGGGAGGTGCCGCAGGCCGTCGCGCGGGTGTTCACCGTACTGGAGCTCGCGGCGCTGGTCCGCATCTTGGACGCGCGGGACGGACGGGACTGGATCCCCGCGGGCCGAGGAGTGCGTGCCTTCGCGGCGGAGGCGGCCCGCCACCGGGCCCTCGCGCGGTCGACCGCCCAGCCCCTCGACGTCGTGGACCCGTTCCGCGGACCGGTGGAGGGGTACGCGGAGATGATCCGGATCATGGATCCCGCGCTGGAGACCATCGCGGATGCCCTGGCCCGTGCCGTGACCCCGACCCCCTGAGCGTGGGGCTGCACCCCCGTCGAGGATGTCGCGGGGCGGGAGGTCAGTGGAACGCCTGCTGGGCGGGCTCGAGCCCGTCCGTGACGAGCTTCTCGACGGCGTCCGCCGCACGGTCCACGTGCAGGGGCAGGACGTCCTGCTCGGGCTTGGTGAAGGGGCGCAGCACGAAGTCGGCCACGTCCATGCGGCCCGGGGGCCGGCCGATGCCGACGCGCACGCGGGCGTAGTCCTTCGTGCCCAGCGAGGCGGTGATGGACTTCAGGCCGTTGTGGCCGCCCTCTCCCCCGCCGCGCTTGAGGCGCAGGGTGTCGAACGGGATGTCCAGCTCGTCATGGACCACCACGAGGTCCTCGGGGCCGATCCCGTAGAAGGACGCCAGCGCGGAGACGGGGCGTCCGGAGACGTTCATGTAGCCGGTGGACTTCGCGAGCACGACCCGCGGTCCCCCGATGCCGAGGCGACCCGTGGCCACCACGGCGCCGGCCCGGTGGCGGGTGAACCCGACCCCCATGCGGGAGGCGAGCTCATCCGCCACCATCTGGCCGACGTTGTGACGGGTGCGCTCGTACTCGGGCCCGGGATTGCCGAGCCCGACGATGAGCGTGGTCCCCGTCGTCATGGCGTGATCAGTCCTCGGAGCCCTCGGACTCGCCCTCGGCAGACTCGGCGGCCTGCTCCTCCTGCACGGACTCGTCGCCGAGGTCCTGCTCGACGACCTCGTTGACGGTGGCGATGACGATGTCGTCCTCGAGCTGCAGGGTGGCGCCGGCCGGGACCTGCACGTCCGGGGCGTACACGTGGTCGCCGGCCTCGCGGCCCTCGACGGAGATGGTGACGGCCTCGGGCAGGTCGGTGGCGTCGGCCTCGACCGGCACGGTGGCGTAGTCCAGCACGTACTCGGTGCCGGGGGCGACCTCGCCCTCGACCTGCACGGTGACCTCGACGATGACCTTCTCGCCGCGGCGGACCTCGATGAGGTCCAGGTGGTCCACGGTGTCCTTGATGGCGTGGCGCTGGATGTCCTTGGGCAGGACCAGGTGCTCCTCGCCGGCCTCATTCACGACGGTCAGCAGGGCGTTGGGGTTGCGGACGGCCAGGGTGGTCTCCTGGGCCGGCAGCAGCAGGTGCACGGGCTCCTGGCCGTGGCCGTAGACGACGGCGGGGATCAGGCCGGCGCGGCGGGCCTGGCGGGCGGCGCCCTTGCCGAAGTCGGTGCGGCGGGTGACCTTGATCTTGAGCTGGTCAGACATGATGCGTCCTCCTGTGGGGGTCTCGGCCGCGCTGCCGGGGGCGGCGCGGGATGCGGCCAGGAGGGGGCTTCAGTGCCGCAGCGGGTCAGCATGCTGACGCGCGGCGGCGGCCTCGTCGATCACGGAGCGCACGCTCCCTCGCCTGGGCAACCCGGACAGGATAGCACCGGTGGTGCTCGACGCGTTCAGCGGCCCGCGCGTCGGGACCGCTCGATGATGCGGTCCAGCTTGCGGCGGTGGGCCCGGTCCTTCGCGGGGGCGCCATGGTCCTCCTCGTCCTCCTGGGCGCTCAGCAGGAGTCCGCAACCGAGCACGATGGCGCCGAAGATCGTGATGAACACCTCCCCCAGCTGGAGCGAGGCCACGAGGATGATGAGGGCGGCCGCTTCGACGGCGACACGGGAAGGCGAGCGGTGCGTCCGGGCGAAGGGCCGAAGGCACAGCCAGAGGTAGGCGCCGACCACCACGATCAGGAACGGCCAGCCGCCCTCGACCAGGAGACCCAGGTAGGAGTTGTGGAAGAACATGGACACGTGGTCCAGGTCCACGAATGCCGTGGAGAGGCCCTGGCCGAAGAAGGACGTCTCCGCCACCTTCTCCACGGACGCCGCCTGGATCTGCGCCCGGAACCAGTCCGTGCCCGTGCGGTCGCCGAAGATCCCGAGGTCGGCCAGGTTCTCCTCGGCCCAGCTGACGAACCAGCCCATGACCACCACCAGTGCGATACGGAGGGCCCGCCCCAGGTAGGGGCTCACGAAGATCCATGCGACCGCGCAGAACAGCGCGGCCATCGAGGTCCGCGAGCCGGTGAGGAAGGTCAGGGCGGAGCCGGCGCCCAGCACGAGGAGCTTCGGGCCCATGCGCTGCAGGGTGGCCACGAGCAGCACGGGCAGGAGCGCGTAGAAGAGACCGGAGACGTTCTTGTCCCCCAGGAACCCGGTGAGGTAGCCGCCGTAGGTGTCCGGGACCAGGCCTGCGTAGAAGAGGGGCACGTTGATCAGTGCACCGGCCGTCATCCCGTAGAGGACGCCCTTGATGTCGATCCGCTCGCTGGCGATGGCGTAGATCAGCAGGATCAGGAGCGTGATCCTGGTGGCGCGACGCGTGGGATCAAGGTCGTTGTGCACGGTCACCGCGACGAGATACGCCACCAGGGCCAGCGCGACGAGGGCCAGCACGCCGTAATGCGAGAGGTCCCGGCGGGGCTGCCGGAACGAGGCCAGGAGCAGCAGAAGGATCGCGGAGAACTCCGCGAACGGGATCGGCAGGCCCGGAGCGGTGAACGCCTCCATCACCAGGCCGACCGCCAGTACGGCCTCGAACAGCCGCGGTGAGGCCGACGTGACCAGCGGGTTCCACGGAGAGCGGGTCCACGCGGCCTGACCGTCCGGGACGAGGCCGAGCGCGGCGTGGCCCCGGGCAGGCCGGGCCTCGGGTGGCGCGACGGCCCCCATGGCGCGGGCAGCCGTCCGGTCACGGGGCGTGCTCGGGCGCATGGTGCGGAACCTTTCGTGGACGCCGGGCAATACTCGGCTCAGCGTAGCGCGGTGGCGGGCCTCGTCCTCGGGGCCTCAGAGCGCACGGTAGGTGTTGGTACCGTGGACCTGTGCGTTTCCTGGCCACAACGGCCCGCGCATCCCCGTCCATGACCCCCGAGGTGCTCCGTGACGATCGTCGACTTCTTCCGCCTCCTGCGCGCCAACCTCCTGCTGCTCCTGGCAGCAGCCCTTGTGGGGGGTCTGTTGGGTTGGGGCTACTCCGCACTGCAGCCCCGGATCTACGCATCCGAATCTCAGGGGTTCCTCGCCGCCCGGGCTGCAGATCAGAGCCTCATCACCAGCAACCTGCCCGCCGAGAGCCGGGCTCAGGCCTACGTCGCCCTGATCAACAGCGAGGCCGTGCGTGAACGCGTGGCACAGGACACGGGGCAGGACGGCGACGGCTCGCTCTCCGCGGTGCTCGTCCCCGAGTCCAGCATGATCAAGGTGACCGCCACCTCGACCGATCCCGAGACCGCCGCGCAGCTGGCGAACAGTGCACTGCAGGCGACGGCGGACGTGGCGGCGGACGTGGACAAGAACAGCCCGCTGGAGGTCGTGCCGCTGTCCGATGCCCGCGTGCCCTCTGCCCCCGTGAGCCCTGACACCCGGCGCAACGTCCTCGTGGGCGCGGTGGCCGGACTGGGTGCGGGACTCGCCATCGCCGTGCTCCGTCGTCTCCTGGACGTGAAGGTGCGCAGCCGCGCCGACGTGAAGGAGATCACCGGCGCCGGCGTGATCGGCGCCGTCCCGGAGAACGAGTCCCTGACCCGCACGGGCGAGGAGGCCATGGACCTCGACCCCCGGGCCGGCGAGGCCATCCGGGCGCTGCGCACCAACCTCAAGTTCGTCTCCGTCGACGAGCCGCCCCGCGTCGTCTCGTTCACGAGCGCGGACCCCTCCGAGGGCAAGTCGACCGTCGCATCGAACCTGGCCCGCGCCCTGGCCCTGGCCGGCGAACGGGTGCTCGTGGTGGACGCCGACCTGCGGCGGCCCCGGCAGCACGACCTCTTCCAGGTGGCGGGCGACGTGGGCCTGTCCGAGGTGCTGGCCGGTGAGGTGCAGCCGGACGACGCCCTCGCGGCCACCGGAATCCCGAACCTCACGCTGCTCCCCGCCGGCCGGACGCCCCCGAACCCGTCGGAGCTGCTGGGCTCGAAGCGCATGCGGGCCCTGCTGAAGCTGGCATCGGAGGACTTCTTCGTCATCGTCGACTCCCCTCCCCTGCTGCCCGTCACGGACGGCTCCCTCCTGGCCACGGCCGTGGACGGGACTGTGCTCGTGGTGCGTCAGGGGCGGACCCGCAAGGACCACCTGGAGGCGGCTGTGGAGAACCTCGCCGCGGTGGACGCGCATCTGATAGGCGTCGTGATGAACGGCGTCGCGCGCTCCCAGCGCGGCGGCGGCTACTCCTATGGCTACGGGTACGAGAGCACGTACCACAAGTCCCACGAGAAGTACCTCTCGAGCGTCGGTTCGTCCGCGAAGAAGGGGCGGCGTTCACGCCGCAAGGCCCGCGCGCGCAGCTGATCGCCCCCACGCACGAAGCCCCCGCCGGAACCGGCGGGGGCTTCGTCGTGCGAGACGCGGTCAGCGCCTCAGGTACGTCCGCAGGCGTTCGCGCTGATCCGGGGCGGTGTAGCCGACGGCGGCCAGGGGCCCGAGGTCGAGGGCGCTGTTCGTCGGCCGCGGTGCCACGCCCTCCTTGCCGGCCATGTACGCGGCGGTGGTCGTGGCGGAGACGCGCCCGGCGTCGTGGCCGGTGTCCTCGAAGACCCACCGGGCGACGTCGTGCCAGGTGACCACGTCGCCGCTGTTGGTCATGTGGAACGTGCCCGTGGGCGCGTCCGTGGTGACCAGGTGCAGCAGGGCGTCGGCGAGGTCGTCGGCGAAGGTGAGGCGGCCGTGCTGGTCGGCGACGACGGCCGGGTCGATCCCGCACTCGGCGAGGGAGGCCATGGTGGCCACGAAGTTCTTCCCCTCCCCGATCACCCAGGAGGTGCGGACGATCCAGTGCCGCGCCACGGTGCGCACCGCGGCCTCGCCGGCGGCCTTCGACTGGCCGTAGACGCCCAGCGGCGCGAGCGGGTGGTCCACCGGGTGCTCCTGCCCCACGGGGAGGGCGCCGTCGAACACGTAGTCCGTGGAGACGTGCGCCAGGGGCACGCCGGCCTCGGCGCAGCGGCGGGCGAGCTCGGCGACGGCGGCCGCGTTGACGGCCCAGGCCTGGGCCCGGCCCTCGGGCGTCTCGGCGGCGTCCACCGCGGTCATGGCGGACGCGTTGACCACGGCGCGCAGGCCGCGGAAGTGCTCCCGCGGCCACGAGGCCGGATCGGTCATGTCCCACGTGTCGCGTCCGTGGGCCTCCACGGGGATGCCCGCCACCTCGGCCCGGGTCACGAGGGCACGGCCGAGCTGCCCGCCGGCGCCGACCACCAGGATCGGGGCGGGCGGCATGGGAGTGACGTCCGCGAGCATCGGGTGGGCGCGGTCCTTGTCCGAGAGCGCGGCGTCCTCGAGCGGGATGGGCCAGGCGATGGCCGCCGTCGGGTCCGCGAGGTTGAGGAACGTGTACTGGCCCTGCGCGTCGGCGGACCAGTGGTCGTTGACCAGGTACGTGTAGGCGGTGTCCGGCTCGAGCGTCTGGTAAGAGTTGCCCACCCCGCGCGGCACGAAGACGGCCTTCTCCGGGCCGAGCTCCACGGTGGCGACGGCGCCGAAGGACGGCCCTTCGCGCAGGTCCACCCAGGCGCCGAAGATCCGGCCGTGGGCGACGGCCACGTACTTGTCCCACGGTTCGGCGTGGATGCCGCGGGTGGTGCCGACGGCGTCGTTGAAGGAGATGTTGTTCTGCACCGGGGCGAGCGAGGCGAGGCGGGGGTGCTCGGCGGCGAGGGCGCGGATCTTCTCGCGCTGCCAGTTCTCCTTGAACCAGCCGCGGTTGTCCCCGTGGACGTCGAGGTCGAGGACGAGCAGGCCGGGGATGGCGGTCTCGGTGATGCGCATCAGTGGTGCCCCCCTCACTGGCCCTGGGCGCGGTACGTGGCCTCGACGGCGTCCTTGGCCGGGCGCCACCAGGCCTCGTTCTCGCGGTACCAGCGGACCGTGTCCGCCAGACCGGCGCGGATGTCCGTGAACTGCGGCTCCCAGCCGAGCTCGGTGCGCAGGGCGGTGTTGTCGATCGCGTAGCGCAGGTCGTGGCCCGGGCGGTCGGCGACGAGGTCGTAGTCGTCCGCGGGGCGGTCGAAGAGCTCGAGGAGGATCTCCACGATCTCCCTGTTGTTCCTCTCGCCGTCCGAACCGATCAGGTACGTGCGGCCGATCTCGCCGCGTTCGAGGATGCGCAGCACGGCCGAGGAGTGGTCCTCCGTGTGGATCCAGTCCCGGACGTTGACGCCCTGGCCGTAGAGGCGGGGGCGGACGCCGTCGATCAGGTTGGTGATCTGGCGCGGGATGAACTTCTCGATGTGCTGGTACGGGCCGTAGTTGTTGGAGCAGTTGCTCAGCGTGGCCTGCACGCCGAAGGAGCGGACCCACGCGCGCACCAGGTGGTCCGAGCCGGCCTTCGAGGCCGAGTAGGGGCTGGAGGGGTTGTACGGGGTGGACTCGGTGAACTTCGCCGGATCGTCCAGCTCGAGGTCGCCGTAGACCTCGTCCGTGGACACGTGGTGGAACCGCTTGCCGTGCTTGCGAACCGCTTCCAGGAGGACGAAGGTCCCGACGATGTTCGTCTGGATGAACGGGGAGGGATCGTTCAGCGAATTATCGTTGTGGGACTCGGCCGCGTAGTGCACGACGGCGTCCGACTCGGCGACCAGGCGGTCCACCAGGGCCGCGTCGCAGATGTCCCCGACCTCGAGAGTGACGCGATCCTCGGGCAGGCCGGCGAGGTTCTCCCGGTTGCCAGCGTAGGTCAGCTTGTCCAGGACGACGACGTCGTGCCCGGTCTCGCGGACGACGTGGTGGACGAAGTTCGAACCGATGAACCCGGCGCCGCCGGTGACGAGGAGGTGCATGGGGTCACACTATCGGGAGCGCTTCAGCTCACCCACCGTCGTCTGGCCGGGCGATGCCGGTCCGTGCGGGCCGGACGACGCCTCTGGCCGAGAAGATCCCACTAGTCTGGCAAGAGGTCTCAGGACACACCCAGTCGACGATGGAGGGCCATGTTCGAGTCACCGCGGCTGTCGATCATCATTCCCTGCCACCGCAGCGGACAGCCCCTGAAGGACCAGATCACGGCTCTGCTGCGTCAAACCGATGCGCCGCCGAGGGAAATCCTGCTGTGCGACAACGGAGGAAATGCGTGGCTGCGATCCTATGTCGCCGCTCTCCGGCCCCTGCCTGATGGCGTGACCGTCCGCGTGGTCGACGCCGAGGAACATCGCGGTGCGGCCTTCGCCCGAAACCGTGGCATCAGCGAGGCGTCGGCCGACAGACTCGCGTTCTGCGACGACGACGACGTCGTCCACCCTGACTGGTGTCGTCTCGCCCACGAGTTTCTGGACGACTTCCCAGTCGTGACGGGAGGCGTGGTGGTCAAGGACGACGCGGCCGTCGCTGACAAGTCTTTGGAGCAGAAGCTCGAGATGCTGGCCGCCGAAACCGTGCCGGTCCCTCCACGCCCTGCAGGGCGGGGGTCGATGGGGCCGGCCCTCATGGGCGGGAATTTCGCCGCCCGACGGGACGTCCTGCTAGCCGTCGGGGGGTTCGATGCGGCCCTCGTCCGCGGTGGCGAGGACAACGACCTGGCCTTCCGCCTCAACCGCGCCGGCGTGCCGATCACGGACTGCGGAGCCATGAGCATCATCTACGCCCGACCCTCCGCATGGCGTGACCGCGTCCGCACGCAGGCCCGGGCGGGACGTTCACTTGCGGAGGCCACTTCGGCGCGGGACGCGTGGCATGCGGTGCCTGAATTGAGCTCCGCACCGACCACAGAACTGGCCCGCGCGGGCGCGGCTGCGGCCGCTATGGCCGCTGGGCTGAAGGCCCGCGACTGGCCTGGCGCGGTCGATCGCGTGGCGACGGCTTGGGGACTCGTCGACGGGTGGACGCGCCATCGAGTCTTCCGGCGACAGACTGAACCACGAATCGGTCTGGGACTGGGCTCCTCGGAGCGCCCACACAACCCGGGCACGACCGTTCTGGTGGTCGCCTATAACCACGCTCCCTACGTCATCGAGACCCTGGAGAGCATTCGACAGCAGACCGTCCCTCCGGTCCGGGTGCTGATAGCCGATGACGCATCGCCAGGAGATGACACTGCCCAGGTGATCCGGCGCTGGCTCGCTGACGCCCCGTCGTCGTTCGAGTTCCATCCCAATGCCATCAATATAGGGCTGAACCTGACCCTCAACCGGCTGCTATCCCAGGTGGACACCGAATTCGTCACCTACATCGCGGGTGACGACACCATGCGCGAGGATCGGATCGCGATCCACGAGGATCTCCTGCGGGCCGCTCCAGATGATGTCGTTCTTGCCTACAGCGACGCAGTGGTGATCGACGAGAACTCCTCGGTGCTCCACCCGTCCTCGCGAGTCGAGTTCCCTTGGCCAGACGAGCCACGGCGCAGCGAGGACACCCTCGCCTGTCTCATCGGGTCCAACTGGATTCCGGCGGCGTCGTTCTTCATGCGCACAGCTGTTCTTCGCGAGGAGGGCGGCTACGCCGAGGACCTCTTCTACGAGGACTTCGAGCTCCTCACCCGTCTGGCGGCGCGATATGGCTTCACCTACACGGAGGAGCCCCTCGTTGCCGTCAGGCGCCTGGCAACCTCTCTGGGCGCAGTGGGGTTCGCGCATGACAGTCCCCGTTTTGTCCGGTCCATGTTCGCGGCCTTGCGCAATGCGGAGCACGGCACATCGGCGGCGGCCCGAGGACTTGCGCGATCACATCGGTGGGAGCTGACCAAGCGGGCTGCACGTATCGGCATGCCATTGCGCGAGGTGTTGGCAATGTTCCAGGACAGCTGGCGTGGCGCAGCGACGCCTGCCCACGCGGCCGTCCACCTTGCTCGAATGCTCGGGCAGCGAGTGGGCAGCTGAGGGCCCGAGCCTCTCCGGGGCAGGCCCCCAGGGTGGGCAGTGCCGCTTAGAGCAGAGTGGGGCCGATGTGCTGGAGCAGGTGGTCAGCGCGACGCTGGGTTGTCGTTTCGAAATCGTTTGCCGCCACGAGGTCGAGACCTGCCTGCCGTGCACGAAGGAGAGCCTCGGGGTCATCGATGAGAGATCGCAGAATCTCCACCATGCCGTCGATGTCTCCCCTCGGCACCGCCCAGCCCACGCCATGGCGCCGCACAAGCGGGCTCAGCGTGGCGTTTGCGAAGCCGAGCACCGGTGCACCTGACCCCAGGGACTCGAAGTAGGTACAGGACGGGTCGCCCTGGAGGTGGGGCAGAAGCATAAGGTCGACGGTGTCCCGTACGTCGTTCAGCCACTCGGTACGGTAGTCACGGAATCCACGGAACTGGACCCAGCCTTCCGCGCGGTCCTGCAGCGTCTCGCGCATTGGCCCGGTCCCCAGAAAGGCCATCTCTACCGGCAGACCCGCCCGGCGTGCCCGATGGGCAACTTCGAGAGCGTACTCAGGGCCCTTGATCGGGTCCAGTCGACCGGAGAAGGCCATGCGAAGAGGACCCTCGCCGTCCCATGCCGGAACGGCGCGCGCGGCTGCGGCGTCTGCGGCGTAGATCCGATGGTCCATGAAGGCCAGCGCGGTGGCCGACTGCTTACCATAGGCCCGGAAGGCAGCAGGTCCGTTGCACTGAAGTGATCTCGCTTTCCGAGCCTGTCTGCGTAACCCGGCCTCGACACGAAGAAGTCCGACCGCTGCACGAGCGAGCGGGTCAAGCCCCTCGTGATGGTGTAGCGGTCTGATCCTTCATGGGGGTCAGGCGCTGAGGCCGAGGGTGAGTTCGGTGTCGGGGTCCACCTCGTCTCCGGTGTTGGTCACGGTGGTGAGCCTGCAGCGGGCCAGGACTTCAAGACCGAGGTAGCGTCGACCCTCGGCCCATTCATCGGTCTGCTCGGCCAGCACCGCACCCACTAGCCTGACGATGGCCGCCCGGTTGGGGAAGATGCCCACCGCGTCGGTGCGACGGCGGATCTCCCGGTTGAGCCGCTCGGCCGGGTTGTTCGACCAGACCTGCGTCCAGACGTCCTTCGGGAACGTGGTGAAGGCCAGGATGTCCGCCCGGGCGGCGTCGAGGTGCTCAGCCACGGTGGGCAGCTTCTCGCTCACGTAGTCCAGGAGCCGGTCGAACTGCGCGTGCACGCTGGCCGCATCGGGCTGGTCATAGACCGAGTGCAGCATGGCTTTCACGGCCGGCCACATGTTCTTCGGGGTGATGCCCATCAGGTTCGCCGCGTAATGGGTGCGGCAGCGCTGCCACGTCGCTCCGGGCAGGTTCGCCGCGATGGCGTCCTTGAGTCCGGTGTGGGCGTCAGAAGTRACCAACCGGACCCCGGCCAGGCCGCGGGCGACCAGGTCGGCGAAGAACTCGTTCCACGCCGCCCCGGTCTCCGAGGTGGCGACCCGCAGGCCCAGGACCTCGCGGTGGCCGTCAGCGTTGACCCCGGTGGCCAGCAGCACCACGGCGTTGACCACGCGCCCGCCCTCGCGGACCTTCATGCTCAGCGCATCGGCGGCCACGAACGTGAACGGGCCGGCCACCCCGAGCGGGCGGTGGCGGAAGGCCTCGACCTGCTCGTCGAGCTCGGTGGCCATCCGGGAGACTTGGGACTTGGACAGGGCGTTGACGCCCAGAGTCTTGACCAGCTTGTCCATCCGTCGGGTCGAGACCCCGGCGAGGTAGCAGTCAGCGACCACGGTGATCAGCGCCGACTCCGCTCTCTTCCTGCGTTCAAGTAGCCAGTCCGGGAAGTACGTGCCCGATCTGAGCTTGGGGATGGCCACGTCCAGGGTGCCGACCCGGGTGTCCAGGTCCCGGTGGCGGTACCCGTTCCGCTGAGCAGTGCGCGAGGAGCTGGGCTTGCCCCATTCGGCACCGACCACCGCGTCGGCATCCGCGGACAGCAAGGTGTTGATCATGGTCTGCAGCAGATGGCGCATCATGTCCGGGGACGCTTCAGACAGGGCTTCTCCGAGCAGGCCGGCAGGGTCGAGAATATGAGGAGCGGTCATCGTGATGACTCCATTCGAGGATTCTGTGGAAGGTTGACTCGACGGATCACACGGTGGCCGCGTCCACGTCTGAGACGACACGCCCGACCACCGGGCGCTACACCACTATGCGGGACTCAACTTGCGCACCAAGGAGCCGAGCCGAGCGATCACCTGACCTTCGAGGAGGACGACCCCGTGACCCGTTACGCCCCAATCGTGCAGCTTGGCGGCGGCCTGGCGGCCGGCACGCAGAAGCTGACGGCGGCGGAGACGATCGAGGTGCTCATCAGTCGGGCGCAGGGCGCCCTCATTTTAGGGACAGGCCACCGGCAGAAGCGGCGAAGGGCTGCCGGCCGACCCCGGCCCACAGCGCCATTCACCGTGTCCTCGTCTCATACTCGTCCACCAAAGAAAGGGAGAGCGCCATGCCCACTCCGACCCCGGAGAATCCGCTGATCTGGTCCAGTGAGACCCTCGCCACCCGGCTCCTGACGGCCCTGGGCGCCGCCCATCCAGAGGAGTACTCCCGCGCTCTGAGCGAACTGACCGGGTTCTCTCTGGATCCAGCGGATCCCGCCACTTTCATATGCGAGGATCAGCGCATCGACCAGCGGTTCCGCACGGTGTCCGGGCAGGAAGTCATCGTGGAAGTGAAGGTGGACCACCAGGCCACAGCCGAGCAGCTGGGCCGCTACGCCGCCTTGGCCGAGGGGGCATGCCGAGTCATGGTCGTCCCTGACGCGGCCGCTCCGGACGTGCGGGAGGCGACCACGAAGCAGCGTGACTGGGCCGTTGTGACGTGGTCGGACCTGCTGGGCCGTCTCATGGACGTGAACCCGTTGGTGGCTCGTCTCGAGCGGGACGTCCGAGTCATGGCTTCCGATCCGGGGGCCAAGGCGGTCACGCGTCGAGCGCTCCATGTGTTGCTGCCCGTCAAGCACGAGCGATTGAAGGTCGAGGCTGGGACGACGGGGCGTAACTGGCCGTGCCTGAACATCACCGCGACGGACGGGTGGGTGTTCGGCCAGGTGGAGCGCACCGGAGCGGCTGTTCCTCCGCAGTTCCAGGCGAAGGTCGGGTTCACGATCTCTCCGGAGGAGCAGGAGGCGGGCCCCGCCGCCGCGTGCATGGGGGAGGCGCTCCGCCAAGCATGGCAGGCGGCGGTGGCTCTGGAGTCCGAGGGGCGCTTCTCGATCTCTCGTCATGGCGGAGCGTCGAAGATGCAGAAGCTCTACGGGACCGACTTCCCCTACCAGGCGCGCGGATACGTGGGTGATTACGTGGGCATCTACAGCACGCCTCTTTCCGACCCGGAGGATGCGCTCGCGCAGGTAGTGGCGCTGGGGGAGCGGATGCTCGTCATCGCCGACGAGAAGTGGGGCCGCAGGGAGGCGGCTGCGTCGGAGGGGTGACGGGGGGCGGATGCCGGCCCCTCCATTCCGGGGGCGCGACTCAGCTGCCAGGCCTCAGGCCGCCGCGTGCTGAATCTGCGGGCGAAGACCCCGGAACGATCCCTGGCCCAGGCCATATCGCCGGGGTTTCTGCTTGTCCAGGGGTGGCCGGGAGACCCGAGGCCCCGGGGCAGTTGAACCCGTTGATACCCAGGCTCCACCATGTGGTGCTCCCGTGGAACGCTGCAGCCAGCTCCACCCTGCTCGCCGAAATCCCCCATGTCAGCTCCGGACTTTCACCACCCCCGCCTCGCTCACCGACTTCGTCTGGGGGATCGCGGACCAGTTGCGCGGGGTCTACAAGCCGAACCAGTACGGCATGGTGGTGCTCCCGCCGACAATCCTTCGGCGCGTGGAGGAGCTCATGCCCCCATTGGGAGGCCATGCGGGAGCTGGCTAAGACGGCCTGCCGGCCACGCTGCCCAGCGTGATCGCGGACCGCACGGGCCGGCTCTTCCGTCGCACCTCGCCTTACTGTACGACCCGCGGGGCATCTTCGAGGTCCCGATCCGCCGCTTCGCCCACGGCCTCCAACGAGACCGCGGGCGAGCACATGGCGCTGCCGAAGTTGACCGTGGCAAGGCTCCTGGGCGAGACGTCACAGCCTCCAGCTGCCAGGCACCGACACCGCGTAGTTCGGCACGCTGATGGCCTCGAAATGCTTCTCAGCAGACTTGATCTTGGCGTTCTCCGTCGGCCGGCGCTTGATCTCGTCCTCCGTGCTCTTCGTCTCTCGGATCATGTACACCCGTTCTTCGCCGTCCTCGTGCTTCACGATCGCCCAGTCCGGGTTGTACGGCCCAACGGGGGTGTCGATCTTGAACTTGTCAGGCAGCTTCATGAAGAACTTGATGTCCTCGCGGCCGTCGAGCAGTTCCGCGAACTGGCGTTCTGGGTCGGAGTCGTAGACGACGTAGTCGAAGTTCGACTTGTCTGCGTTCTCCAGCTTGTACATCTGGTCGAGGAAACGCTCCTTCTCCTCTTCGCCGTCCTTGCGCAGTTCACGCAGCTCGTAGACGGAGCCGGCGATCTTCTCGTACTGAACGCCGTCGACGACGAGCTTCGCGAGCTCGGTCTGCATGAGGCGCCTGGCCATGGCAATGAAGTCGTTCGGGTTCGCGATGAACTCGTCCAGCCGGCCACTGCCGACGAGGATGTCGACAATGGTCTTGCGTGTGAGGGACGTGGCCTCCTGCAGCTCGCCGATGATGTCGGGCAGGTCGTAGCTGCCTCGGAGTTCCTGCTGACGTGACCCGAGTTCCTGACCCTTCGCGCCACCGCGGAGCACCTTCACGCCCGCGCGGGTGACCTGGATGCGTAGCGGTTCGATGTCTGGTGCCTCTTTGATCGCCTTGACCGAGTTCTCGATGATCTTGTCGCGCTCCACCTCGACGCGGTACGTGGTCCGGCGGCTGATCGTCTCCCAGAACCTCTCGAACTCCGGGTTCGCGAACAGCTCCTTGTTGAGCTTGCGCGAGTGTCGCTTGCTCTTCGGTTTGACATACGTGCCGATGCTGGCGCGGCCGACCAGCTCGACGACGAACGGCTCGGCCCACGAGAAGTCGACAGGCAAGTTGAGGCTGAAATCGAGCGTGTTCGGCTGGAATTTCGGCTGCACGACGCCGTCCTTATCGATGAACTTCTGTGCGAGCAAGTGCTCCCAGATCGACACGGAGCCCTCGTAGCCGAGGTTTTCATCGGTGAGCGACCCGTCGGGGTTCTGCAGCGGGATCTTCGAGAACTCCGCCTTGCGCACGCGGCCGATCTCGACACCCGCGTCCTTGTATTCCTTCTGGAGTGCGTCGGCGAACTGCTTGTACGACTCGTTCGCGACCACCGTCAGCGTCGCGATGCCTCGATCAGCCACACGCTCGTAGCCGCCTTCACTCTTCGTGACCGGCAGACGCAGGCCACGTCCGAGCGTCTGGCGTCGCTCCGTCTCGGCGCCCATCTCGCGCAGGGTGCAGATCTGGAAGACGTTCGGGTTGTCCCAGCCCTCGCGCAGGGCAGAGTGGCTGAACACGAACCGCGTCGGCTCGTTCTCGTCGAGCAGGCGTTCCTTCTGCTGCATGATCAGCTCGTACGCGTCATCGTCGGCCTTGGTGGTGCCGGACGTGTCCTGGAACTTGTCCGCCGCGCCCTTCTTGCCCTTGAGGACAGAGAAGTAGCCGCGACGCAGCTCGGCCGGATCCTGCGGAAGCAGTTCCTGCCACTGCGGTGACTTGGCGCGCTCCTCACGGAACAGCTCGTCGAACCACTGCACGAACTGGCCGTTTGCATCGTTGTTGTTCGAGCCGTTACCGAGGAAGCTCTCCACCTTGTCGATGAAGAACAGGCTGAGCACTTTGATGCCCTTGGCGCGCAACTGCGTTTCCTTACGCAAGTGCTCCTTGATCGTCTCGCGGATCATCTCCTTGTAGATCGCACCCGACGATCCGCCGATGCTCTCACCTTGGTACAAGTAGCCATGCAGTGTCAGGTCGACGTACGCGGGTTCGATGCTCATCTCGTTGACGCGCCAGCCGTCGTAGTTCGCGTTGTTCGTCAGGCGAGGATCGGACAGCTCCTGGTTCTGCTTGACGTTCACCACGCGCCGCTCGAGCGAACCGTCGGCCTTGCGGCAGGACAGCTCCAGCCGGGCGACCCAGCCTTTGTCGTTCTTGACCTCGACCAGCTTGATGTACGGCGTCGCGTCCGCACCTTGCTGCTGCACGTCGGCGACCACGATCTGCTTCACCAGGCCGAGGTCGTGCGCATCGACCGGATCGAGCCGGTAGACGACGTTGCGGAGCTTCTTGTGCGTCGCGCTGTAACGCAGTGTGAACACGGGGTCGAGCTCGCTCACGGCCGACTGAGAGAGCAGGGATTCCATGTTCTGCGGCTCGTCCATGATGACGACCGGATGCGTGGCCTTCAGGTAGTCGATCGGCTTGAGACCGTTCAGCTTGTCGCGCGTCTGGTGGATGATGCGTGTGTTCGCTTTGCCACGGATCGAGTCGATCGTCATGACCATGATCTGCACGTTGGTCGACGTCGCGAACGACTGCACCTCCTCGGCCGTTTTACCGCTGTAGACGGACGAGTCGAAGGTGATGTTGCGCTTCCTGTACAGATCTTCAAAGTGCGAACGCATGAGCCGGATGCTCGTGTTCACGCCCTCGCGGATCGCGACGCTCGGCACCAGGATGACGAACTTCGTGAAGTTGTACTGTGCGGCCAGCTCGAAGATGGTGCGGAGGTACACGTACGTCTTACCTGTACCCGTCTCCATCTCGATATCGAAGTCGAGCGCAGAGTCGTCGAAGAGCTTCGAGGCGACCTCGAGCCCATTCTTGTCCTGCACACGCTGCAAGTTGGCAAGCATCGTGTCGCGATCGAGCACCAGGCGATTACCGACGGCACCGACCTCCTGCGCAAGGTCGAGGTCGAGCGCGGTGTTCTCCGTCGCGTCGACAGCGGCGACCTGGCCGCGCAGCATCGTCTCCAGCTTCTCGGCGTCCCTCGGCTGACCATCGAACAGGTCGACGACGGACTTGATCGCTTCGAGCTGATAGGGCTGACTGGCGTCGAACTTGAATCCGCTACTCGCTGTGTTGTCTCCCATGATCAGGCCGTCCACAGCTCGATGCCCTTGCTCTTGCAGAGCTGAGCCAGATTGGTCTTGAGCTGGTCATCGCCTTGGAACGCATCCTCCAAGATGATCAGGCGAGCAGGGTCGGCATCGACCACGGCACGCAACTGCTCGAGCGTCGGCTTGACGTGCTCGTCCAGGTAGGCGAGCACGATGCCGTCACCCACCGAGCGCAGATTGAGGCCGGGCACATCGACAGGAGCGATCTGCTCAGTCAGCGAGTAGCCCTGCTTCAGGAGGATCTCTGAAAGGAGGTCATCGGCAGAGGCTTCGTCGGCACTGCTCGACTCGCGCAGATCGAAGAGGTGCTGTTCGAGTTCAGTCCGATCGACGTCGCTCGAGACATTCCACTTCGAGAAGTTCGTCTCCCCCAGGGCATAGGCGCGGAAACCGAAATCAAGTGGAGCTTCGCGCTGACCCAGCTTCTCCTTGTGCTCCGTTGCGATCGCTGCGCCAGCCCGCCGAATACGTTCACGCGAGATCTCGGCAATCGTGCGGTAACCCTCCGCGCGAGCAATCGACTTCTCCGGCGTTGGCTCCGGGAGCTGCACCTGGATGAAGCGGCGAGCTCCACCGTCCTTCGCATTGAGCGCCATCACGGCATGCGCGGTCGTCGCAGAGCCTGCGAAGAAGTCCAACACAAGATCGTCACCGCTCGTCACCATTTCGATGAGCGACTCAATAACATTCTCATCCTTCGGGAAGTCGAAGACGGCTCCGCCCATCAACTCGCTCAAGCGCTTCGAGGCGCCTCGCCCATCCTGATAGAAGACGCTGTATGCCGCCTCCTTGTCGGCTTCGCCAAGGTAAACCTTCAGCGTGGGGCGAGTCGACTCATCGACCCCGAACCTGATGCGATCATCGGCGAGGAGCTCTTCCATGCGCTCCGGCGCGAATGACCAACCATTCGGATGCATGTTGACCGGCTTCCCAGTAACCGGATGAAGGATGTCGTAACGCGACCTTGAAGTCGGCTGCGGCTTTCGAAGATCGCTCGGGAAGTAGATTCCGCGGCTGTCGACAGACGAATAGTGCCGATGTCGCTTACTTGGCTCCGAATCCGGCAGACCCGAGTACCACTTCTTGAGAGCCTTCTCGACTGCAACGTCGTCATCGCCGTACTGGCGTCGAAGCTTTCCGTACTGAGCTTGAATATGCTCAAGACCCTTTTTCTGAACCTGCCAGGTCACGCCAGTACTCGCCAACGCGCTCATGCTTCGCGCGTAGCACAGGATGTACTCATGTGACGACGAGATGTATTTCGAGTCGTTCTTCCGACCGGCTGCCCAGACCATCGATCCGACGAAGTTGTTCTCGCCGAACACCTCGTTCGCGACGCGCTTCAGGTTGTCCAGTTCGGAGTCGTCGATGGAGATGAAAATCGCACCATCCTCGGTCAACAGGTTCCGCGCGAGCTTGAGTCGCGGGTACATCATGTTGAGCCAGTTGGAGTGGTAGCGCCCTTCGATGTCCGCGTTGGTTGAGAGCTTCTTGCCCTCCTCATTGACCTGCTTCGTCCACTCGAGGTAGGTCGCGAGACCTTCCTTGTAGTTGTCCGGGTAGACGAAATCCTTACCCGTATTGTAAGGCGGATCGATATAGATCATCTTGATCTTGGCGTGATAGTGCTTCTGCAGGATCTTCAGCACCTCGAGGTTGTCGCCCTCGATGAATACGTTCTTCGTCGTGTCCCAGTCCTTCGAGTTCTCGAAGTCGGGGCGCAACGTCGCCGTCGTCGGCTCCTGTGCGGCACGCAGGGCGCGCTTCTTGCCCGGCCAGAACAGCCCGAAGCGCTCGCTGGTATCGGCGGTGTCGCCGTCCAGCAGCTCCTTGAGCTTCTCCACGTCCACCTTGCCGTCGGCAATGACCTCGGGCATCAGCTCGGCAAGCTGCGCTGCCAGCTCAGTCTGGAAGTTCGGGGTGGTGGATGGTGTTTCGTGGATTTCTTCGCTCATCGGGTATTTCTCTTTCCTCAGTGTAACAATTGTGATGTCTTTTGTGAACGCTGACCGTTACGCGACGATGCGCCAACGGATCGCGAACAGGTGCTCGGTGTCCTGGGTGCCCTGTAGGGATTGCTCGATCATGTCGAGCTTCTCGTCGATCTCGGCCTGCAGCTTGCGGCGTGCGTCACGGAAGTCGTCGTCGGCCTCGTCCGCCCGGCGCTCCCATTTGCGGGCCTCGCGCTTGAGCTTGAGTTGCTCCATCGGATCGTCCGTCTTCTTCGCCGCCTTGCGGGCTTCCTTCTCCTTGGCGCGGTACTCGCGAATCTTGCCTTCGTGCTCGGCCTTGCGGTCCTGCTGGTTGCGGTAGAGCAGTTCCTCCTGCTGGTCGTAGTAGCGGGAGTTGCGCCCTTGGACCTCTTTCTCCAGCTCACCGAGCCGCGCTTCGAGATGTGGCTCGACCCTGGAGATATCGACCGTGACCGGTCGCTCACCCACGCCTTGGCAGGCGAGGTCGAGGATGTCGGCGACGTATTCCTCATCCAGGTACTGGCCGTCGTCGGTCATGCCGCCGGCGAGCATGTACGACTCAGAGATGTCCTCGTCGCGTGCTCGCATCGTGAAGGTCAGTAGGTTGACCGTCAGCTCGCCACTCTTGCCCTCGAGCGCCTTGACAGCGTTGCTGACCCTCGTTGACTTACCAAGCGAGAAGGTCAGTTCGCGCTGGGGAGTCTCGTGCGCCTTGGCAGTGTCCGTAACGTGCTGCGCAAGCGGACTGGCGTAGCGATACTGGTGGGCGTTCGGGAGCGGCTTTGACTTGAAGAAGTAGCGGCCCGTCGGCGCATCGTCAGTCGGCGCGTGATTCAGCACGAACGTGCGGCCGTCGCCCTCGAACGTCGCGACATCGCGCAGTTCGTGCTGGGTGATCGCCAGCAGCAGACGCTCGAACTTGTTGAGCACGTCACCGGACTGCTCGTCATACGCCTTGAGGCGATCTTGCACGTGCGGGTCGAGGTGGTCGAAGACCTTGGCCTTGGCGCTGGCCATTTCCTTCGAAATCTCGCCCGCGAACTGATCCTCAAGTTGCTTGAACGCTGCATCGATCTCGCCGGCTGTCTTGCAGCGGGTGAGGATGTCGCTGATCCGCTTCTCGAAGTCGAGGCCATCCTCCACAGCGCCGAGCACCTCGTCGCTGGCGCCGAACACACTCGAGAACAGCTGGAACTTGTTGGTCAGCAGCTCGAGGATGCGCTGCTCGGCGATGTTGCCCTTGTTGCTGAAGTTCACTACCACGACGTTGTGCTTCTGGCCGAAGCGGTGCACGCGGCCGATGCGCTGCTCGACGCGCTGCGGGTTCCACGGCAGGTCGTAGTTGACGAGCATCGAGCAGAACTGCAGGTTGATACCTTCAGCCGCTGCCTCGGTGGCGATCATGATCGTGCCCTGCTCGCGGAAGTAGTCCACGAGCGCCTTGCGGCGATCGACAGCAGGGATGCCAGTGAGCAGGTCGCTGTCTTGGTTTGCCGTCAGCCACGCCTGGTAGATCGCCGTCTGCTCGGGCGACGTGTTCGAGCCGTTGAACAGCACGACGCCCTCGCCGCGACCAGCGTCGGCCAGCGTGCGGGCGATGTACTCCTGTGTCTTCGTCGAGTCAGTGAAGATGATCGCCTTCTCGGCGGCACCCAGCTCGCGGAGTCGCTCGAAGCCCATGTCGAGCGCTTCACCCAGCTTGACGGCCTTTTGATTGTCAGTGATCGACCGCGCCAGCGCCGCGTACTCGCGAAGCTCCTCCACCTCGGCGCGCATACGCTTGAGGGTCTCTTCGTCGAGCTGCGCACTCGATGCCGGAGCCGTCGTCTCCTCGGCTTCCTCGACGATCTCCTCCTCGAGTTCGTCACCGGTCTCGAAGTCGGCCAGGAACAGCCCGCCGCGATTGTCACGGAGCTTGCCCGCGGCCACCTCGTCCGCGAGACGGTTCGCGATGTTCTCCAGCGTGCTCGCAACGGCATACGTTGAGGAACCGAGACGCTTGCGAATGATCAGGGCAGAAAGGTGGCGCTGCGAGCCCGCGAAGGCGAACAGCTCGTCGCGCTGCAGATAGTCGTTCACCAAGTCGTACAGGCGTTCTTCATCGGGTGACGGGGTGAACTCCACTGTGATCGGCATGCGCTCGGTGAACCGGATGTACTTATTGGCGTCCTTGCGGAGCGTGCGCTTGGAGATCGCTGCCACACGTTCGACCAGATCGTCGTCGCCCGTCAGGTCGCGGTTCTTGATGTACCGCTCGCGGAACGCGTCGAGAGAGTAGAAGTAGTCTGGGTCGAAGATCGACACCAGGCCGTACAGCTCCTCGAGCTTGTTCTGCAGCGGCGTCGCCGTGAGCAGAACGGTTTTGTGCGCGCTGCGGGCGACGTGCGAAACGGCCTCGGCCATCTTCGCCTTCCCGTTCCAGTAGCTACGCAGGCGGTGCGCCTCGTCAGCCACCACCAGATCCCACGACTTCAGTAATGAGGTCTCGTGGCGGAGGGCGAACTCATACGAGCAGATGAGCACCTCAGCGGCACGAGTGTCGGTCTTCGCGAGTAGCGCGTCCTTCGACTTGGCGTCGAGGATCGAGGACGGGATGAGGAACTTCTCGTACAGCTCCTCCTTCCACTGCTGACGCAGGCTCGAGGGCGCGATGATCAAGATACGCCGCTTGCGTTCAGCCCAGTACTGCGAGATGACGATGCCCGCCTCGATCGTCTTGCCCAGGCCAACCTCGTCCGCCAGTATCACACCCGGCAGGAACGGCGTCTGGAGTGCAAAAAGTGCCGCATCGATCTGATGCGGTTTGGGTTCGACCTGCGCGTCGAACAGCAGCCCGGCCAGCTTGCCGACGTGATCGTTCGCGTAGCTGCGCTGCAGCTCGTGGGCGAAGTACTTCGCTTGGTAGTCGGAGAGAGGCATCGCCATCTTCAGCCCTCCTGGTGTAGACGGGAGAGATATGACGTGGATCGGGCGGTCGGATCGCCACTGCCGCGATCAGACAGGGCCACTGCACGCTTCACTGCGTCACGCTCCCCGCTTTTCCCTGCTTGGCCCCAGCCGGTGCGGCGGTGGTCAGGACGACGCGCCTCACGGTGTCGGCTCCCCTGACCGTTAGGCGTTCTCGCGTGATACTGCCACATAAGGATCGGCTGTGTGGTGCCGGGCACGTTCACGTCCGTGTCACTGTCTGGGCCCGCTCGCTCTGGGTCTGGCCGTGGACCCGGTTGGACCGGCGGTCTTTCCTCAGCGAGAGCCCCCGTTAAGCTCGTCACATGGTCACCGCGCGTGAAGTCACCCTTCAGGAACTCCTCGGGGGCTCCTACCAGTACACGGTCCCGCTCTATCAGCGGACGTACTCCTGGGGCCGCCCGCAGTGGCAGCGACTGTGGGAGGACGTCGTGGATGTCGCCGACCATCGGCGGGACAACCCTTCGGCAACCCACTTCATCGGCTCCCTCGTTCTCGCCGGCTTCCGGGACAACGGGCCCGGTGGCGTCCAGCGGTGGCTCGTGGTGGACGGGCAGCAGCGGCTGACGACGCTGACGCTCCTCCTCGCCGCTGTCCGCGACCACCGGGCTGAGCACGAAGGCCCCATGCACGCCGATCGGGTCAACGAGAAGTACCTGGTCAACAAGTGGGAGGACGGCGATCTCCGCTACAAGGTCCTGCCCACCCAGGCCGACCGTGGCGCCTACCGCGGACGGATCGAGCACGCCCCGGACGCTGCCGAAGGCTCCAGGATCAGCGAAGCCCACCAGTTCTTCCTGACGAAGCTGCTCGGGTTGAGCCATCCCCCTGCTGACGGTGAAGAGGAGCCGCTGACCTTGGCGGAGGTCGAGTCCGCCGTCGTTGCCGGCCTGTCGATCGTGTCCGTGACCACCGGGGAGAACGACAACGCCCACCGCATCTTCGAGTCGCTGAACAACACCGGCCTCAAGCTCACCCAGGGCGACCTGCTCAGGAACTACCTGTTCATGCAGCTGCCCACCCGGGCGGATGAGGTCTACACCACCCTGTGGCTCCCGTTGCAGAACCTGCTCTCCAATGAGGAACTGGAGACGCTGTTCTGGCTTGACCTGGTGCAACAGGATCCCAAGGTCCGCCAGACGGAGATCTACGCGGGGCAGCAGCGTCGCATGCGTGACCTGCAGGACGAGTCGCAGGTCAGGGCGGAAGTCGAGCGGTTCCTGGCGTTGGGGCGTCTCTACGACGTGATGCTCCGCCCGGAGAAGGAGCGGGACGACGCAGTGCGCTTCCGCTTGGCACGCCTGCGCGCCTGGCGCACGACGACGACGTTCCCGATCACACTGCACCTGATGGAGCGCCGGTCCTTGGGGGACATCGACTCGGACGAACTGGCCCGTGCGCTCCTCTACCTCGAGTCGTACCTGGTCCGACGCCTCGTCTTCGGCCGCTATTCCGACGGTCTCAACACCACCTTGCTCGCGGCCACGGCCGACATCCAGGGTCAGGACGACCCGGCGGATGCCCTGCACCGGTTCCTCTCCAGCGGGCGGAAGCACTTCGCCTCCGACGACCAGGTCCGCCAGGCCGTGATGACGGCACCCTTCTACACGACGGGCCGAGCGGCCCACCGAAAGCTGATTCTCCGGTGGATCGAGGAGTCCTACGGCAGCAAGGAGCCGGTGGACCTCGACAGTGCGACCATCGAGCACGTCATGCCGCAGACGCTCACGGAGGAGTGGGAGCGCGCTCTGGCCGACCAGCTTGAGGCGCACCAGGACCTTCGAGAGGTGCACACCGAGCTCCTGCACACCTTGGGCAACCTCACCCTCACCGGGTACAACAGCGAGCTGAGCAATGGGCCCTTCGCGGTCAAGCGTGCGGAGCTGGCCAAAAGCGGCATCCGCATGAACCAGGAGATCTCCGCTGAGCCGGTGTGGGGTCCCGCGCAGATCCGTGCTCGCGCCGAGCGGCTGGCGGACCGGATCGTCGGTATCTGGCCGGGACCCTCAGCAGAGGCCGCCTCCGGGGTCGCTCACACGGCCTGGCAGACGCTGTCGGATGCCGTCGCGGCCATTCCCGCCGGGTCCTGGACCTCCTACGGCGAACTGGCACGGCTGATCGGAAGCCATCCGGTCCCCGTGGGGACCTACCTCGCACGGACTGCCCTGCCGCACGCTCATCGTGTGCTGCAAGCAGGAGGCACCGTCTCTCCGTCCTTCCGGTGGCCCGACGCCCACCGCACGGACGATCCGCACGACGTCCTCGCGGCCGAAGGCGTGCGCTTCTCCGAGGACGGACGTGCCGACGGCGGCCAGCGGCTGCTGGCGGAGCAGCTCGCCGAGCTCATCGACGTCGACATCGACCTGACGGATCCCCGGTCGCTCGCGGCCCCGGGCAACGACCCTGCGCTGCGGGACCGCTGGGTCGACCGACTTCACGACCACAACGATCCCGAATCGGCCCGCGCAATGATCGAGGTCCAACGAGGCTGGGTCGAGCGCGGTGGCCGGGCGGAATTCGCGGACAATGCCGCCGGCGGTTGTTTCCTGGTCGTCCCGCGCACGTCAGCACGCGCCATCTGGCCGGTGATCATGTACCCGACGTACGGCGTCGAGGTCGTCTTCTATCACCTGGCGAAGTGGCCTCCCTTCACGGACGAGGCGCTTCTCGACGAATTCCGGGGACGTCTGAATCTCATCCCCGGGCTGGAATTCGGCCCTGAGTCTCTCCGCCGGCGCCCGAGCATCACGCCGCAGACCCTTCGGCCGGCCGCAGCGCAGGAGGCGTTCCTCGATGCGCTGGGGTGGTTCCTGCACACCGTCCAGGAGGACGACAGAAGTGCCTGACAGCCCTGCCAGGGGCAGGTCCTGACGAGCCGCACAGCCACCCCGTCCACCCCACCCAGTACGCTCGCCCCATGAAGATCGGTCTCCGCAAGCCCAGCCTGAAGAAGTCCATCAAGGCCCGCACCACGGGCCGCGCCAAGCGTGCGATCAGGCGCAAGGTCATCCCCGGCTACGGCCGCAAGGGGATGGGCTGGCTGCGCGATCCGAAGCGCGCCGCCTACAACGCCGTCTACCGGCGCACCACGGTCGGCCTGGGTGACGTCCTGAAGATGTTCAAGTGACCTCCACGCCCTCGCGCGCCTGACCGGGGTCGGCCCGGTGGAGGCGCGCCGCCGGCCTGGCCACTGACGGCCCGGGCCGCGGCCCGCCCCTCACCGGCCCGCGAACGCCTCCACCCGCCGCACGGCCTCCGGGTGTTCGGACGCCGCCGCGATCGACGCCGCCTCCTGCCGCACGTGCGCGCGCAGCGCCTCGACGTCGGCCCCGCGCGCCAGCGCCTTCGTCGGCCCGTAGGTGTGCGCCGGACCGGCCACCAGCTCGTCCTCGAGCTCCGCCAGACGTGCCGCGAATGCGTCGCCGGCCACCGCCTCGGTCGCCAGGCCCCACTCCACGGCCTCGGTCCCGGTCAGGCGCCGACCGCCGAGGAGCAGCTGCGTCGCGCGCACCGGCCCGAGCACCCGCGGCAGCCAATAGGACACGCCCGTGTCCGGCGTCATCCCGAGCGCGGAGAACGCCGTCACCAGCTGCGCATCCTCGCGCACCAGCACGACGTCGGCGCCCAGCATGAGCCCGAGCCCCGCCCCGGCGGCCGTCCCATTGACGCCGGCCAGCACCAGCAGGCGAGAGCCCGTCAGCGCCACCGCGACCTCGCCCGCCGCCTCGCCGAGCTCCTGGATCATCGCGCGCCGCTCCGGCCCGGCAGGCGCGGCAGCCATGGCCTGGACGTCCCCGCCGCCGCAGAAGATCCGCCCGGCGCCGGTCAGCGTGAGCACGTGCACGGAGTCGTCCGCCTCGGCCGCGGCGATCGCCGCGAGCACCTCGCGCGCCATCGTCAGTCCGAGCGCGTTGCCCTTCGCGGGCCGGTTCAGCGTCAGCCGCACGACGCCGGGCCGCGTCTCGACGAGGACGGCGGGGGCGTCGTCGGAGGAAGAAGGGGTGGGTGCGGTGCTCATGTCAGCTCCTGGGGTTGGCGGGTGCGGTGCGCGGGTGCCGGCCGCGAGGACGGCCGGCCGGGCATGGGGTGGGTGCGCGATCCGAAGCGCGCCGCCTACAACGCGGTCTACAAGCGCACCACGTTCAGCGTCTGGGACCTGTTCCGCTGAGTCTGTTCCTCACGCGGGCTGGTCCGCCTCGTCCTCGTCATGCTCCTCCACGCTGCGGATCAGGGCCCGCAGGAACGCGGCCGCGCCGGCGAGCTCGACCGGGGTGAGGCCCTCCACCGCGGCGAGCATACTGCGGTGCATGGCGCCCAGGGTGGCGCGGACCTCGTGGTCCGTCTTGGCCGTCGGCTCCACCACCACGGATCGGCGGTCCTGTGGGTGGGGCGCCCGTCGGGCGTAGCCGTCTCGGACCAGTCGGTCCACCAGGGCGCTGGCGGAGGCCGGGGTGATCTCCAGGGCGCTGGCCAGATCCCGCTGACGGACCTTGTGGCCGCGTCGGTCGGCCCGCAGCAGGTAACGCAGGGCTGACAGGTGGGTCTCTCCCATCCCCATGCTGTCCCGGGTGCGGGCGCGCATGCGCCGTTCGGCCTCCCGGTAGCGTCGCAGCAGGTTGAGCACGTCCACAGGTTCGATCTCACGGGCGCCGCGGGTGTACCAGTAGCCCGACGTCGGTTCGCCATCCGTGCTGGTCAGCGTGGTGTGCTCCTCACCCATGCGCTCTTGAACCTCCCTGTTCACGTCACCCCGAAAATTTGGTTAGTCTTCCTAACGCATAGTTAGACTAACATTTTCCAGGTCACGGCGATCTCTGTGAGGGGGCGCCCGGGCCGCGGCGAGAGGAATGTCATGACAGCAACGCTGGAGGCCCCCCAGGCCATGGGGCGGACCCTGTCCGCCGTCCCGCCCATACTCGAGTCCCCGGCGCCGCAGCCCGCCGCCTTCCGTGAGCGCTGCGCCCGCCTGGCCATGAGTGCCGCGCGGGCCGTCACCGTGTTCCCCGAGGTCGCTGAGGCCAGGTTCGCCATCACCGGCACCCCCTCCGCCCCCGCGCTGGAGGTGGACTGCATCCTGCGGGACGGAGAGGACACCGCGGCGGTCATCGAGACCATCGCGGTGCACCTCGTCGAGGACCTCGAGGAGCTGCTCGGCGCACGGTTCCACGAACGTCGGCTGGAGCTGGTCGTGGACCGCAGCCTGCCCCGGGTGGGCGTGGGGGTCGTCTCCGCGCCCTGAGGGAGGCGCTCACGCGAACGCGCTCATCCCGGTCAGGTCCCGGCCGAGGATCAACGCCTGCACGGACTCGGTGCCCTCGTAGGTGTGCAGCGCCTCGACGTCGGCGAAGTGCCGCATCACCCGGTGCTCGAGGAGGATGCCGTTGCCGCCGAGCATGTCGCGGGCGATCTGCGCCACCCGCCGCGCGCCCCGCGTGCAGGCGTACTTCAGCAGGGACGCCTGCTCGTCGCGCAGCCGCCCCGCCGCCTGCAGGCGGGCCACGGCCACGCAGCGGGTCTGCATCGCGGTCACCTCGTCCAGCATCTGCGCGAGCCGTTCCTGCACCATCTGGTGCGCCCCCAGCGGCTTGCCGAACTGCTCGCGCTGCCGGGCGTACGCGAGTGCGGCCTCGAACATGGCGGTCGCGTGGCCCAGCGCGGACCAGCCCACGTTCACGCGGGTGGCCACCAGCACGCGCGCGGCGTCCTTGAACGTCGCCACGCCCGGCAGCCGCGCGTCGTCGCCGACCCGCACGTCGGTCAGCGTGATCTCCGCCTGGTGGATGGCCCGCAGCGCGCCCTTGCCCGTGATCACCTCGGCCTCGTAGCCGGGCGTGGACTGCTCCACCACGAACCCCTTGACCTGGCCGTCCTCGGTGTCGCGCGCCCACACGATCGTGATGCCCCCGGCGGCCCCGTTGCCGATCCACTTCTTGGCGCCGTTCAGCACCCAGCCGCCGGCGCCGTCGGGCCGCGCGGACGTCTCGAGGGACACCGAGTCCGAACCGTGCAGCGGCTCCGTGAGCGCGAACCCGCCCGGCAGCGTGCCGCGCGCCACCGGCTCGAGGTACCGCTCCTTCTGCTCCGGGCTCGCGCAGTGCACCAGGGCGCGCAGCACGAGCCCGCCCTGCACCGCCGCCGCGGCCGCCATCGACCCGTCCGCGCGGGAGATCTCCATCGCCACCAGGCCCGCGGCCAACGGGGACATCACCGCGTGCCCCGGCACCTCCAGCCCGTCGGTGAGCAGGTCGAGCTCGCCCGCCCGCGCCACCAGGTCCAACGGGTACTCCGCCCGGTCCCAGTGCCCGTCGATCCGCTCGAGCACCTCCCGGCCGTAGGCACGGGCGCGGTCCCAGTGCGCGCGGTCCTCGTCCGTCGCCTCCCCGAACGCGTCCAGGTAGTCGACGTCCAGGGGCGTGACGACGTCGTAGGTCGGCTTCTGCGTGCGCGTCACCGGGCCTCCTGCGTCCGCTCGGCGCGCAGCGCGCGCTTGAGGAGCTTGCCCGACTGGTTCCGCGGCAGCTCCGCCACGAAGTCCACGCGCTTGGGCACCTTGAAGCCCGCCAGCCGCTCCTTCACGTGGGCGCGCACGGTCTCCGCGGTCAGCTCGGCGCCCTCCTTGAGCACGACGACGGCGGTCACCGCCTCGATCCAGCGCTCGTCCGGCAGGCCGATGACGGCGACCTCGGCCACCTCGTCGAGCTCGTAGATCGCGTCCTCGACCTCCCGCGGGGCGACCAGCACGCCGCCCGTGTTGATGACGTCCTTGATGCGGTCCACCACCTGGATGTAGCCGGCCGCGTCCTGGGTGACCTGGTCGCCGGAGCGGAACCAGCCGTCGTCGGTGAACGCGTCCGCGGTGGCGTCCGGGCGGTTCCAGTAGCCGGAGAGCAGCTGCGGCGAGCGGTACTGGATCTCGCCGGGCTCGCCGGGCGCGGCGGGGGCGCCGTCGGCCGTCATCACCCGCGCCTCCACGTGGAACACGGGGCGGCCGCATGAGGCCGGCCGCGCGTCGTGCTCCTCGGGGCGCAGCACGGTGCACAGGGGGCCCAGCTCGGACTGGCCGAAGCAGTTGTAGAAGCCGATGCCCGGCTGGCTCTGACGGAGGCGCTGCAGCACGGTCACCGGCATGATCGAGGCCCCGTACTGGGCCTTGTGCAGCGAGGAGAGGTCGCGCGTGGCCAGGTCCGGATGGTTCGCCAGCGGCACCCAGACGGTGGGCGCCAGGAACAGGGAGCCGATGTGCTCGGTCTCCACGAGCTCGAGCATCCGGGGGATGTCCGGGGCGGCGAGCAGTCGCACCGTGGCGCCGAGGCTCAGGTAGGGGAGCAGGAACACGTGCATCGCGGCCGAGTGGTACAGCGGCATGGCCACCAGGGGGCGGTCCTCGGCCGTGAAGTCCAGCGCGATGATCGAGGAGAGGTACTCCGCCACGAGCGCCCGGTGGGACATCATGGCGCCCTTGGGGGTGGAGGTGGTGCCGGAGGTGTAGAGCAGCTGGGCCAGGTCGGTGGCCGACACCTCCGCCTCCGGGGCGGCGGCGTCCAACGTCTCGTCCCGGGCGGTCTCCAGCACGGAGGGCTCGGCGTGGCCGGCGGGGAGCATGGTCCACACGTGCCGCAGAGCCGACGCGCGGCCCTCGGCCCGGACCTGGTCGACGCGCTCGAGCATGCCGGCGTCGGCCACCAGCAGCTCCGCGCCGGAGTCCTCGAGGGCGTGCGCGAGCTCGCCGCCCTTGAGCGCGAAGTTCACGGGCACGTGCACGTAGCCGGCCGTGACGCAGGCCAGGAAGAGCAGCGCGTAGGCGTCCGAGTTGGTGGCGTAGGCGGCCACCCGGGTGCCGGCCGGCAGGCCGGTGTCCTGGAGGCGGCGGGCCACGCGGTGCGCTCCGTCGCGGAGCTGGGCGTAGGTCCAGTCGCGGTCCTCGAAGCGCAGGGCGACGGCTTGCGGGGAGCGGGCGACCGCGCGTGCGAACACGCGGCCGATCGTGTCCTCCGGGGCGGGGGAGGGGTGGGCGGCGGTGTCGGTGGGGTGGGTGATCTGGCCTCGCATGGGAACCTCCGGGGGACGGGTCAGAGACGTTCGATCACGGTGACGTTGGCCTGGCCGCCGCCCTCGCACATGGTCTGCAGGCCGTAGCGGCCGCCGCTGCGCTCGAGCTCGTGCAGCAGCGAGGTCATCAGGCGGGCGCCGGTGGCGCCGATGGGGTGGCCCAGGGCGATCGCCCCGCCGTTGACGTTGACCTTCGCCGGGTCCGCGCCGGTCTCGGTCAGCCAGGCCAGCACGACGGCGGCGAACGCCTCGTTGATCTCCACGAGGTCCATGTCGTCGATGGTCAGGCCCATGCGGTCGAGCGCGTACGCCGTCGCCGGGATCGGGGCGGAGAGCATCATGACGGGGTCGGCGCCGCGGGCGGAGAGGTGGTGGATGCGGGCTCGCGGGGTGAGGCCGTGGCGGCGCACGGCCTCCTCGGAGGCGAGCAGGAGGGCGGCCGCGCCGTCGGACATCTGGGACGCGGTGGCCGCGGTGTGCAGCCCGCCGGGGACGATCGGGTCGAGCGAGGCGATCTTCGCGGCGTCCGGGGTGCGGGGGCCCTCGTCCGCGGTGAGGCCAGCGAGGGGCAGGATCTCGCGGTCGAAGCGACCGTCGGCCTGGGCGGCGAGCGCGCGCTCGTGGGAGCGCACCGCGAACTCCTCCAGGGTGTCCCGGTCCAGGTTCCAGTGCCGGGCCATCATCTCGGCCCCGCGGAATTGGGAGATCTCCTCGTCCCCGTAGCGGGCGGCCCAGGACTCGGAGCCGGTGAACGGGTCGGGGAAGCCGAGATCGCGGGCGGCCGTGTTGGACCGGGAGAGCGGGATCGCGGACATGGACTGCACGCCACCGGCGACGACGAGGTCCGCCGTCCCGCTCATGATGGCCTGCGCGGCGTAGTGGACCGCCTGCTGGCCGGAGCCGCACTGGCGTTCGACCGTGGTGCCGGGGACGTCCTCGGAGAGCCCGGCCGCGAGCCAGGCGTTGCGCGCCACGTCCATGGCCTGTGGGCCGAGCTGGTCGATGCAGCCGAGGATGACCTCGTCGTACTCGGCCGAGTCGATGTCCTGGCGGGCGACGAGCTCGCGCAGCGGCGCGGCCGCCAGATCGAGGGGATGTACGCCGGCGAGCCCCTTCCCTCGGCGACCCACGGGGGTGCGGACGGCGTCGATGATGTAGGCCTCGGGCATGGGGGCTCCTCCGGACGGCGGGGACGTGACGCCGATCACGCTATTGCTTGGACATCCAACGATCAAGAGTGTGACGGGATCCGTTGCGGCGGCCTGGAGGAGCGCCGTTTCGTCAACGAAAGCGGCTCGGGGCGCGCCGTTTCGGCCACGAAAGCGCTGGGGCGGGCGTCGCCTCGCCCTGGTCAGGACCCCCTGCCCCGGGCCTACCGTGAGGGCCAGCGGCACGCACCCGTGCCGCTGAGACGAGAGGAGCCGGCCATGGCCACCCCGCACACCCCCGACCCCCAGGACGCCCGGCGCGCACGCGAGGCGACGGACGAGACCTCCGGCGTCGCGTTCGACGGCGACACGCCCCCAGCCGAGGGCGCAGGCGTCGGCCCGAGCAACCCGGGCATGGACGTGGAGCAGACCGGCGAGCGCTCGGCCGGCAAGATCGTGCTCGGGCTGATCATCGCCCTCGTGGTCATCGGCGTCCTGGTGTTCATCCTGGGCCGCGTCGCCGGCCTCGGCTGAGCCGCGGCGCAGACGCCTCGAGCACGCCACCGGCCCATCGCGACCACGGGGCGGGCACCGATCCGTCGGTGCCCGCCCCGTGGTCGTGTCCGCTCCGCGGTGATGCCGCTCAGCTGCGACGCCGCGCCGTCGCAGCGGTCAGAAGCCGCCGCCCACGGTCCGGCGGCCACCCGCCGTGCGTCGGCCGGCGGCACCGGACCGGCCGCGGGAGGCGAGGGCCCCGCCGAGCAGCCCGCCCAGCAGGCCGGTGCCGAGGCCGCCCGTGGACCGGGCCGAGGGTCCGAAGCCGCCGCGGTACGCACCGGAGCTGCGCCCGCGCGTCGTGCCCCCGGCGCCGCGGCGCGAGAGCTCACGCAGCGCCAGACCGCCGAGCGTGCCCAGGAGGGCACCGCCCAGGCCGCTGGACCGGCGTCCCTGAGAGCGGGCCTGCCGGCCGAAGCCGGGGGACCGGCCGATGTGCGCACCGATGGTGGGTCGGCTGGAGCGGCGGCCACCGCCGCCGAGAGTGCGGGTGAGGCTGGAGAGGATGCCCATGGTGTCCTCCTCGGACGTCGTGCCGGCCACTCGTGCGTGGCCGGTCGGGTGCGCCTCAACCTAGGCGTCGACCCCCGCACGGTGTCCAGACCGGGCCTCCTCATGCATCGAGGCGGGATATCCACCCCACGGCCGCCCGCGGCAGCCAGATGGGGTCGATATCCCGCCTCGAAACGCGCGGGCGGGGGCGTCAGTCCTGGAGCGGGGAGGTCTTCGGCTCGTCCCGCCACAGGGCCACGTTCCGTGCCTCGGGCAGGTCGGAGAGGTGGAAGCCCGGATCCATGCCCGCCTTGAGCTTGCGCTCGTAGTCCCGGAGCAGCTTCACGGCCAGTCCGCCCAGCGGGATGATCGCCACGAGGTTGATGGTCGCCATGAGGGCCGCGAACGTGTCCGCGAGGTTCCACACCAGCGCCACGGAGCCGAGCGCGCCGCCGACCACGCACACCAGCACGAGCACGCGGAACACGGTGATGGCCGGACCCGCGTGGCGGCCGGCCAGGTACCGGATGTTGGCCTCGCCGTAGTAGGTGTTGCCCAGCACGGAGGACCAGGCCAGGAAGAAGATGATGACGGTCAGCGCCGGGCCGGCCCACGCGCCCACGGCCTGCTGGAGCGCACCCTGGGTCACCTGCATGCCGAGCGCCTCCCCGCGTCCGTAGGCCGGGTTGGAGAGCAGGATGACGAACGCGGTGGCCGAGCACACGATCAGGGTGTCGAAGTAGACGCCCAGGGACTGCACGAAGCCCTGCTTGGCCGGGTGGGAGACGGCCGCGGTGGCGGCGGCGTTCGGGGCGGAGCCCATGCCGGCCTCGTTGGAGAACATGCCGCGGCGCACGCCCTGCATCACCATCGTCATGCCGACGGCGGCGCCCGCGACCTCGCGCAGGCCGAAGGCGTGGCCCACGATCAGCGCGATCATGCCCGGGACCTCGGTGATGTTGACGACCATCACGATCAGGGCCAGGAAGATGTAGAACGTGGCCATCACGGGGACCAGCACGTTGGTCACGGCCGAGAGCCGGCGCACGCCGCCGAAGATCACGAGGCCGGTGAGGGCGGCCAGGCCCAGGCCCACGATCCACGCGGTGGTGGAGGACGCGCCCCAGTTGGCCTGCACGGACTCGGAGATCGAGTTGGACTGCACGGCGTTGAACACGAAGCCGTAGGTCACGGTGATGGCGACGGCGAACACGGCCGCCAGCCACTTCGCGCCCAGACCGTCGCGGATGTAGTACGCGGGCCCGCCGAAGTAGCCGTCCGCGCCCTTCTGCTTGTACAGCTGGGCCAGCGTGGACTCGACGAACGCGGTGGCGCCGCCGATGATCGCCAGCAGCCACATCCAGAACACGGCGCCCGGGCCGCCGATCACGATCGCGATCGCCACGCCGGCCACGTTGCCGGTGCCCACGCGCGAGGCCGCCGAGATGGTGAAGGCGCGGAACGGGCTCACGCCGTCGTTCTCGAATCCGGTCTGGGACTTGGCCGTCACCGACCGCAGCATCTCCGGGAGCATGCGCACCTGCACGCCCACGGTCCGGATGGTGAACCACACCCCGGCCACGAAGAGCAGCGCCATCACGACGTACCAGTACTTGTCGTTGAGGGCCGTGATGGCCGCTGTGATCTGTTCCACTGTCGCTTCCACAGCCCCACCTTAGAGGCTGGGGCGGAGGACGGGGAATCGGGGGCCGGGGTCAGCCGGCGGCGTCGTCCTCGACGCGGAGCTGGATCAGCTGCCCCATCCGCTCGGGCAGGTCCCCCTCGGGGGTGCCGACGCTGGCGTGGCGGGCGGCGGCCCGGGCGAGGTCGTCGGCGAGTTCGTTGCCGTGCACCCCCACGTGGCCCTTGACCCACGTGGTGTCCACCTGGACGTCCGCGGCCTGCGCCAGGTCGACGGCGGCCAGCAGGCGCCGCAGGGTGCGGCGGATGCGCTCGCCCCGGGCGCCGCCGAGGGTGAGCCGCTCGCGGCGGGCGGCGTTGAGCAGGGCCAGCGCGGCGCGCGAGTCCGAGTGGATGGTGACCCGGCCGCCGGGGGTGCCCGCCCACGCGCAGATCACGTGCCCCAGCACGAGCGCCTCGAGTTCCACCTCGAGCGGCATCGTGGCCCCGGCCACGGCCTGCACGGCCCACATGCTCGGCCCGGCGACGGCGGCCGCCCCGCCGATGCGGGAGCCGCGCAGCACGGAGCCGTCCACGTACACGTCCGTCACGTCAGCCTCGTCCGCGAACGTGAGGCTGTGGGTCACCCCGGGCAGGTTGCGGCGCAGGAAGCGGTCCGTGCGGCGGCGGGAGAGGAAGACGCCGGAGGAGCGGCGCAGCGCGTCCTCCTCCTCCTGGGCGGCCTCGATGGCCTCGAGCGGGATCCGGGCCGCGCCCGTCTGGGCGACCGTCTCCGGGTCCACGTCCGGCAGCAGGTAGCTGGAGCGCTGCGTGCCCACGGGGGACTCGTCGAGCCGGTAGGAGACCACGCGCGTGTCCACGGGGGCGAGGACCTCGAGCAGGGAGAGCAGCTCGGCGTCCCGGTCCGAGCGCAGCCGCACGATCACCGGGCGCTCCGGCGGCAGGTCGACGGTGACGGTGGACCAGAAGGCGCTCAGATGCGCCGTCCCGACCATCCCGGTGTAGACGTGGCCGCGGACGTCGTCGCCGAGCTCGCGCAGCTCGAGCTCGCGGGCCACGTAGACGATGCCCCCCGTCGTCGGATGCAGGTCCAGGCGGAGGGCGGGGCCGTGGTCCACGCCGGGCAGCATGGCCAGCGGGCTGGCCACCACGCGGACGCCGTCCCGGCGGATCCGGGTGCGCGGCGGGGAGGGGCGGGGGACGACGGGGCCGGTGCGCGTGAGGTCGACGCCGTTCCGGTCCCGCGGGGTGCCCCGAGGCCGGCGGGCACGGACCACGCGCAGCGGGCGGTGCTGCTCCTCCGCCTTGGCGCCCGGGCCACGGAAGTCCCAGCCCACGTCGACGAGCGCCGCGGGGTGTGCGGGCTCGACGTCGTGATGCAGCGTCCGGTCCACGACCGTCCGCGGGTGGTTGATCCGTGCTCCCATGGCTTCGCCGGCTGTGTCGAAGGGGACCGCGCCGGAACTGTGAGCCGGGTCCGGCGGGCCATGCTGGTCCTGCGGCGGTCGGGCGGGATCGCCGTGGACGAAGGGGACGACCCGTCCCGACCTGTTCTGCTCTGGGCGACCTTACCGAGCGCACCTGTGAGGAGGCAGGTCTCCTCTCCTCGGCCTCCCGCGCGGCCGCGTCGGACGAGGCGTCAGAGCGGGTCCGTGCGGTGCCGCTGCACGTCCGGGCCGGTCGGCACGCCGAGCGCCTGCGCCTGCGCGCGCTGCTGCCGCAGGGACACGGTGCCCAGCAGCAGCGCCAGGGCCCGCTCCCCGTCCTCCGGGGTGTCCGCCGCCTCGGTGAGCAGACGGTGCAGGCCGAGGCCGCCCAGCCCGAGCGCGAGGGCGGAGAGCACCACGTCCGCCCCGTCCCGGTGCCGCAGCAGGGCGGCCTCCGCGGCCTCGGCGCGGCCCGCCAGGTCCGTGACGCGGCGGGCGCGCACGGTCTCCTCCGCCTCGGCGACGATCCGGTCCGCCACCCGCGCCAGCAGCGACTGCTTGTCCGGCACGTGCCAGTACAGCGCGGAGGCCTGCACGCCCAGCACCGCGGCCACGCGCCGCATGGACAGGTCGCCCATGCCGAAGTCCTGCAGGATCCCGACGGCGGCGTCCACCACGTCCTGGGCGGTCAGCCGGGGGCGGGGTGCGGGCGGGGTCATGCCTGAGAGGCTACCGCCGGGCCGTCCTCCTCCGCCGCGATGCGTCCCCCCGCGCCCAGGCGCACGGTGCGGTCGGCCATCACCGCGGCCTCCGCGAGGTCGTGGGTGACGACGACGCCGGTCGTCCCCGCCGCCCGCAGCACCGTCCGGATGTCCTCGGCCAGGCGCCGGCGCAGGTCCGCGTCGAGCGCGGACAGCGGCTCGTCCAGCAGGAGCACCCGCGGGGCCGGGGCCAGCGACCGGGCCAGCGCCACGCGCTGGGCCTGCCCGCCGGAGAGCCGCTGCACAGGCCGGTCCGTGAGCTCGGTCAGGCCCACCAGGTCCAGCAGCTCGGCCACGCGTGCCCGCCGCCGGGCCCGGTCCCAGCCGGCGGACTCGAGGCCGTACGCCACGTTCCGGCCCACGGTCCGGTGCGGGAACAGCTGCCCGTCCTGGAACACCATCCCCACGCCCCGGCGGTGCGTCGGCACCGCGGCCACGTCCCGCCCGTCGAGCTCCACCGTGCCCGCCACGACGTCCTCGAGCCCGGCGATCCCGCGCAGGATCGTGGACTTGCCCGAGCCGGAGGCGCCCACGAGCGCCACGATCTCCCCGGCGGCCACGTCCAGGTCCGTCCCCCGCACGGGGGTGGAGCCGTCCGGGTAGCGGATCGCCACGTCCCGGAGCCGGAGGGAGGCCCCCGTCGTCGTCGGCGTCATCACAGACCTCCCGCCCCGGCCGGGCCCCGGGGGCGCAGCCGCTCGCACACCAGCATGATCCCGGCGCTCAGCACGGCCAGCACCGTGGCCGCCGCGAGCGCCATCCCGTAGTTGTCCGCGCCCGGCCGGCCCAGCAGCCGGGCGATCAGCACCGGCAGGGTGGGCGCGGACGGGCTCGCCAGGAAGCTCGTGGCCCCGAACTCGCCCAGGGACACCGCGAACGCGAAGCCCGCGGCCACACCCACGCCGCGCGCGAGGAACGGGCCGTCCACCGTGGCCAGCACCCGCCACGGGCCCGCCCCGAGGGTGCGCGCGGCCTCTCGCAGCCGCGGGTCCACCGCCGCGAGCACGGGCACGAGCGCCCGCACCGCGAGCGGCAGCGCCACCACCGCCTGGGCCAGTGGCACGAGCACGCCCGAGGCCGCCAGCTCCGGGAACGCGGCCCGCAGGGACACGACGAAGCCGAAGCCCACGGTCACCGCGGACACCCCGAGCGGCAGGAGCAGGGCGCCGTCGAGGGCCCGCTGGGCCACCAGCGCCGCGCGTGAACGGAAGGGCCGGGTCAGCAGCAGGGCCAGCGGCACGGCCACCACGAGCGTCACGAGCGTGGCGTCCACGGCCACCCGCAGGGACTGTTCGAGCGCCTGGGCCGGCGTCGACCCGCCCACGAACCCGCTGCCCGCGCTCGTGGACAGCAGCCGATAGTTGCCCAGCCCCCAGCCGTGGCGGGTGTGGAAGGAGCGCACCACGAGCGTCAGGATCGGCGCCACCACGAGCGCCACCACCGCGAGCATCACGGCCACCGGGACCGCGTCCGCGCGCGTGAGCCGGGCCGGCGGCGTCTCCCGCAGGCGCAGCGCCCGCTGGGTGCGCGCCGCCGTCACGCCGGAGACCACGACGGCGGCCAGCACCACCGCGAACTGCAGCACGGAGAACACCGCCGCGGTCCGCAGGTCCAGGTAGACGGAGGTCTGCACCCAGATCTCCGACTCGAGCGTGCCGTAGCCGGGCCGGCCGAGCGTCTGGACGATGCCGAACGCGGACGCGCAGAACAGGAACACCAGCGCCGCGCTCGCGGCGATCGCCGGGGCGAGCTGGGGCAGCGTCACGGTGCGGAACGCCCGCCACGGCGAGGCGCCCAGGGTGCGGGCGGCCTCGGTCTGGCGCGGGTCCAGCGCGTTCCACAGCGCGCCCACCTGGCGCACCACCACGGACACGTTGAAGAAGACCATGGCCAGCACGACGGCGGTGGTCGTCTGGTCCAGCCCGGTGAAGCCGAGCGGTCCGCCGGGGGCGAGCAGGGCGCGGAACGCGACGCCGACCACCACCGTGGGCAGCACGAACGGCACGAGCACGAGGGCGCGGAGCACGGCCCGCCCCGGGATGCGACGCCGGTGCAGCACGAAC
Organism: Micrococcus sp. Alg238-R198; assembly: GCF_900537135.1. NCBI lineage: Bacteria > Bacillati > Actinomycetota > Actinomycetes > Micrococcales > Micrococcaceae > Micrococcus > Micrococcus sp. Alg238-R198. The sequence goes on along the minus strand of NZ_UNRH01000002.1, from coordinate 260,079 downwards.
GCGGTCGGCAGGCCGAGCGCCACCGAGACCACCGTGCCGGCGGCGGCCATGCCGAGCGTCTGGCCGAGGATGCGCCACGTGCGCTCGCGGGCGAGGGTCTCCCCGAAGGCGGTGAGGTCCACGGCGCCGGTGAACGCGTCGGCGTCGCCGCCGATCCCGCGCCAGAGCATGGCCGCCACGGGCCACGCGAAGAAGACGAGCAGGAAGGCGACCGGCAGGACGGCGGCCACCAGCCACCACGGGCCGAGCCCGTCCCCCCGGCCGCGGGCCCGCCGGCGCGGCAGGTCCGTGCCGGGGGCCGCGACCTCGGTGAGCGCGGACATCAGCGCCGGGAGGCCTCGGACAGGGCGGTCCACTCCTTCAGCAGGTCCTCGCGGCGCTCGTCGATGCGGGCGGGGTCCGGGGTGATGGCGTCCTCGACGAGCGGCGCGTTCTGCGCCCACTCCTCGGGCAGCTGCACCGACTCGTCGATCGGGTACATGTACATCGACTCGGGCAGGGCGGACTGGACCTCCTCGGTGAGCATGAAGTCCACGAACGCCTGCGCGCCCTCGGGGTTCTTCGCGCCCTCGAGCACGCCGGCGTACTCGACCTGCGGGGTGCAGGAGTCCTCGATCACCTCGGTCTCGGGGGCGAACGCGGGGGAGGAGGAGTAGGAGAGCACCACCGGGAACCGACCCTTGCCCTCGCCGCCGGAGAAGTCCGAGTTGTAGGCGTCGGACCAGCTGTCGGCGACCTTGCCCCCGTTCTCCATCAGGCCCCGCCACCAGTCCTGCCAGCCGTCGTCGCCGTACTTCTCCGTGGTGGCCGCGAGCAGCGCCAGGCCGGGGGAGGAGGCCACGGGGGAGGTGGCGACCGTCAGCTTCGCGTACTCGGGGTCGTCGAGCTGGTCGATCGAGGTGGGGGCCTCGACGTCGTGGGCCTCGAACCATGCCGGATCCGTGTTGAAGCACACCTGGCCCTGGTCCACCGGGGTCATGCGGTCCTCCACCATCCGGTCCTGCGCGGAGGCGGGCAGGTCCTGCGGGGTGTATTCGGCGACGACGCCCTCGCGGACGAGGCGGTGCGCCGAGTGGTCCTCCACGCCGTAGACGCCGTCCACGGTGGGCTCGTCCTTGGCCAGCAGGAGCTGGTTCACCACGCTGCCGGCGTCGCCGGGGGCCGTGGTCTTCAGGGTGTAGCCGGACTCCTGCTCGAACTTCTGGACGAGCTCCTGGGGCAGGTTGAACGAGTCGTGCGTCATGATCGTCACCGTCGTCGGCTCGCCGCCGGCGCCGGCGGCGGACGACGACGCCCCGTCGCCGGACGAGCCGGACACCGAACAGCCGGTGAGGGCGAGGGCGGCCACTGAGAGGGCGGCGAGGGCGCGGTGCGGGGTGCGGGACATGGCGGTTCTCCTCTGGGACGGCGGAGGGGCCGGGACGAGGCCGCCACCGGAATCCCGGGACGACGTCGACCGGGAGACTCGACTTCCTTCGCCGGTGCGGACCGGAGCAGGTTCGAGGGTCTGCGGCGGACCGCACTCTCAGCGCCGCGCGGGCGCTCCCCTGTCGATGTGGACTGGTCCCGACCCTACCCCGTCCGGCCCGCGCATAGACTGCCCGCGTGAGCGCCGCACAGCCCGCGGGGGTGACCCCGCCGCCCGCCTCGTCCAGCCCCGCCTCCGACTGGGACATCCGCCGCCCCCACCGCATGTGGCCGCGCATGCTGGTGATCGTCCTGACGCTCGCGGGCCTGGTGCTGGTGGTGCAGTTCTTCCAGGGGATCGCCTCCATCGCGGCGCCCGTCTTCCTGGGGCTGAACCTCGTGATCGTGGCCTACCCCCTGCAGGCCTGGCTCATCCGCCGGGGCCTGCACCCCGTGCTCGGGGCCGCCACCACCGTCCTGCTGGTCGTCGCGGTGATGGCCGTGTTCGGGGGCATGATGGTGTGGTCCGGCCTCGAGCTGGTGGCGGAGCTGCCGAAGTACGCGGACCGCTTCCAGCAGATCGTCCTGGACGTCTCGCACTGGCTCAACGAGCGCGGCGTGACCCCGGACATGGTGTCCCAGCAGCTGGCCTCGATCGACATGAGTGCCGTCACCGGGACGGCCGTCAGCGCCGTCACGAAGATCGCCACGAACGTCTACGCGGTCTTCGGCCTGCTCGTCACCGTGATCATGGGCATGTTCTTCCTCGCGATGGACTCGATGGACGTCGAACGCCGCGTCCGCCTGCTCAGCACCGCCCGCCACGAGTTCGGCCACGCCCTGGTCGAGTTCGCCCAGGGCGTGCGCCGCTACTGGGTGGTCACCACGGTGTTCGGCCTGATCGTGGCGGTGCTGGACGTGATTGCCCTCATGCTGATCGGCGTGCCGCTCGCGCTCGTGTGGGGCGTGCTCAGCTTCCTCACCAACTACATCCCGAACATCGGCTTCATCATCGGCCTGCTGCCGCCGGCCGTCCTGGGCCTGGCGGCGGGCGGCTGGTCCGACTTCCTGTGGGTGGTGGTCAGCTACTCGGTGCTGAACTTCGTGCTGCAGTCCGTGATCCAGCCCAAGGTGGCCGGCGACGCGATCGGCGTGATCCCCACCGTCAGCTTCCTCTCCCTGCTCTTCTGGGCCTGGGTCCTCGGCCCGCTCGGCGCCATCCTCGCGCTGCCCTGCACGCTGCTGGCCAAGGCCGTGCTGATCGACGCCGACCCGAACGCCCGCTGGATCAACGCGCTCATCGCCTCGGACCTGAAGGGGATGGAGCGCCGTCAGTCCTCGCTCCTGGAACGGCTGCGCCCGGCGGCCTGGCGCTCGGACGCGCACGGGAAGGACGAGGACCGCGCCCCGACGGACGGCGGGGACGACGACGGCCCCGCGACCGACGAGGTCACGGGCGGGGCTGGAGCAGCACCAGGTCGTTGAGCGCGCCGGCCAGCCGCAGCAGCGGCGGGGCGGGGAACGACAGCTGGGGCAGCCCCGGGTGCAGTGCCGCGCACGCGGCGGCCGCGGCCTCCTCGCCCGCGGCGTCCTCGAACGCCGGCCGCAGCACCGCAGCGCCCAGCGGCAGCGTGTCCAGGAGGGAGCGGGGGCCCCGCTCGGCCGGGTCGTACTCGGCGGGCTGCGCCGCCCCGGTCACCGTGCGCACGCGCAGGGGCCGGCCGGCGGCGTCGTCGGCGCCCTGCAGGAAGCGCAGCGCCGCCGCGGCGTACGGGTGCTCGGGGTGGAACCGGTCGCCGCGCCAGTGCACGGCGGCCTCGCCGTCGCCCTGCAGGCGCACCCACGAGGCCAGGTGACCGGGCCCGCCCCACGGCCCGGTGTCCGGCCGCGGTGCCGGCGGCACCCACAGCACCCGGGTGATCCCCAGCAGGGCGGCGAACTCGGCGGCCACCTGGCCGGGGGTCCACGCGCCGTTGATCCGCCCGTCCAGCACGGGGTCCGCGGCCACCACGGCCGTCCCCTCGCCGTCGGTCACCCAGGCCCCGCGCGGGGCGCACAGCAGGGGCGTGAGCAGCGGCAGTCCCGCCGCCTCCGCCACGGCCGTCGCGGCCGCGCCGTCGAGCGGTCCGGTCCCGGTCAGTCCCGCGGCGCTGCGCCAGGCGACGGCGGCCAGGCCCTCGGGGCGGCGGATGAAGCTCGGCCCGGTGCGGCCCAGCAGCGGTGAGCCCACGGGCGCGCGCAGCAGGTCCACCTCCGGGGGCACCAGCCGCGCCGCCCCGGCGTCGCGCGGGTGGGCGAGCACGGTGACCGGCAGCACGGCGGCGAGCGTCTCGGCCAGGCCCACGACGGCGTCCCGCGTCTCGTCTAGCAGCGTCGGCACCGGGTGGCGGTGGGGCAGGACGAGCCAGGCCCGCTCGGGCGGATCCTCGGGTCCGGGCACGGGCACGACGACGTCCCGGCGCTCCCGCGCGTCGGTGGGGACGGGGTCGGCGGCGGCCATGGCGGACGGGCTCCTGGGAAGACGGCGGCGACGCGCGGGCGCGCGGCGAGGGGATGTCCATCGAGCATAGGCGTCTGACAGGAAGCCGCGGCGGTTTGACCTGTGACCCGGCACACGTGCAGAGTGCGGCCATGACCGCGATGTTCTCCGCCCAGGACCACGACGATCTCGACCGGGTCCTCGGCGCGACCGGCGGGATCCCCGACCCCGCCGACCTGCACGCCCTCGCCGACGACGCCGTCGCGCAGGTGCGGCGTTGGCTCGCCGAGTCCCGCGACCATGAGGCCGACTTCGCGGCCCGCCAGCTGGCGGGCGCCCTGAAGGAGCCGGGCGGCCTCGACTTCATCGTGCGCTTCGTGGACCACGTGGTCCGCCCCGAGGACCCCGCGATCGCCGCCCGGGCGCTGCGGGAGCTCGCCGGCCGCGCCCCCGGCTTCCTGCCCCCGGCCCTGCGCGCCGTCCTCGGCGTCGGCGGCCGCGCCGCCCCGCTCGTGCCGCGCATCGCCGTCCCCACGGCCCGCCGCGTGCTGCGGCGCATGGTCTCCCACCTGATCGTCGACGCGCGGGACCGGCAGCTCGGCAAGGCCATCGCGGCCCTGCGCGACGAGCACACCCGGCTGAACATCAACCTGCTGGGCGAGGCGATCCTCGGTCAGGGCGAGGCGGACCGCCGACTCGAGGGCATCGCCGCGCTGATCCGCCGCGACGACGTCGACTACGTGTCCGTCAAGGTCTCCGCCGCCACCGCCCCGCACGCGCCCTACGCGTTCGACGAGGCCGTCGCGGACATCACCGAGCGGCTCACCCCGCTGTTCGAGCTCGCCCGGGATCGGGACACCTTCATCAACCTGGATATGGAGGAGTACCGCGACCTCGACCTCACGCTCAACGTGTTCACCGCCCTGCTCGAGCAGCCGGGCCTGCGCGACTACGAGGCCGGCATCGTGCTGCAGGCCTACCTGCCGGACGCGCTCGCGGCCATGGTGCGCCTGCAGGAGTGGGCCGCGCGCCGCGTCGCCGCCGGCGGCGCCCCGGTCAAGGTGCGCGTGGTCAAGGGCGCCAACCTGCCCATGGAGCGGATGCAGGCCTCCCTGACGGGCTGGCCGCTGGCCACGGTGGGCTCGAAGCAGGAGGCGGACACCAACTACAAGCGCGTGCTCAACTACGCGCTCACCCCGGAGCATCTGGCCCACGTGCGCATCGGCGTGGCCGGGCACAACCTCTTCGACGTCGCCCTGGCCCACCGGCTGATCGAGCGCCGCGGGCTCGACCCGGCCGCGGTGGAGTTCGAGATGCTGCTCGGCATGGCCACCGGCCAGGCCGCCGCCGTCCGGGCCGACGTCGGCGCCCTGCTGCTCTACACGCCCGTGGTGCGGCCCGAGGAGTTCGACGTGGCGATCTCCTACCTCGTGCGCCGCCTCGAGGAGGGCGCCTCCCCGGAGAACTTCATGTCCGCCGTGTTCGACCTGGACGCGGACGCGGACCTGTTCGCCCGCGAGGAGGAGCGCTTCCGCGCCTCGCTGCGCCACCTGGACGCGGCCGTGCCCCGTCCGAACCGCCTCCAGGACCGGTCCCGCGGGGAGGACGGGCCGACCCCCGCCCCCGTGGACGGCTTCGCCAACACCCCGGACACGGACCCCGCGCTGCCCGGCAACCGGGAGTGGGCCCGCCGGATCCTCGCGGCCGTCCCGGGCTCGGACCTCGGGACGGACACCGTCCGCGCCCACCGCGCCACCACGGCCGACGACGCCCGCGCCGCCATCGCCGCCACCGCCCACCCCGGCGCCCGCTGGGGCGCGCTCACCGGCCACGAGCGCGCCGACGCGCTGGACGCCGTCGGACGGGCCCTGCACGCCGGCCGGGCCCGCCTGCTGGAGGTGGCCGCCGCCGAGACCGGCAAGACCCTGGACCAGGGCGACCCCGAGGTCTCCGAGGCCGTGGACTTCGCGCACTACTACGCGCGCCTGGCCCGCGGCCTGGACGCGGTGGAGGGCGCTCGCGCCGTGCCCGTCCGCCTGACCCTGGTGATCCCGCCGTGGAACTTCCCCGTGGCCATCCCGGTCGGGGGCGTCCTCGCCGCGCTCGGGGCCGGCTCGCCCGTGGTGTTCAAGCCGGCCCCGCAGTCCGAGCGGACGGGCGCGGTCGCGTGGGAGCTGATCGTGGCCGGGCTGCGGGACTCGGGCCTGTTCGACGACGGCGGCCCGCTCGCCGGGCACGACCCCGCGGACCTCGTGCGCCTGGTGACACTGGCGGACGAGGACGAGGCGGAGGTCGGCGCGGCGCTCGTGACCGACCCGGCCGTCGAGCGGCTCATCCTCACCGGCAGCTGGGACACCGCACGGCTGTTCAAGGGGATGCGCCCCGACCTGCACCTGCTCGCCGAGACCTCCGGCAAGAACGCCGTGATCGTGACCCCGTCCGCGGATCTGGACCTGGCCACGAAGGACGTGGTCCAGTCCGCGTTCGGTCACGCCGGCCAGAAGTGCTCGGCGTCCTCCCTCGTGGTGCTCGTCGGCTCCGTGGCCACCTCCGAGCGCTTCCACCGGCAGCTGCTGGACGCCGCCTCGTCCCTGCACGTGGCGCACCCCGCGGACCCGCGCGCCGAGATGGGCCCCGTGATCGAGGCCCCCGGCGAGAAGCTGCGCCGCGGGCTCACCGAGCTCGGCCCGGGGGAGCGGTGGGCCCTGCGCCCGCGGCCGCTGGACGAGACGGGTCGCCTGTGGAGCCCGGGCATCCGCTCCGGCGTCCGCCCCGGCGCCGACGCCCACCTCACCGAGTACTTCGGCCCCGTGCTGGCCGTGATGACGGCCGAGACGCTCGAGGAGGCGATCGGGATCGTGAACGCCGTGGACTACGGCCTCACCTCCGGGCTGCACTCGCTGGACCGGGAGGAGATCGACGTGTGGCTGCGCGGCGTGCGCGCCGGCAACCTCTACGTGAACCGCGGCATCACCGGGGCCATCGTGCGCCGCCAGCCCTTCGGCGGCTGGAAGCGTTCCGTCGTCGGCCCCACCACGAAGGCCGGCGGGCCGCACTACCTGCACGGCCTCGTGGACTGGGAGGACGCGCCCACGTGGGCCGGGGGAGAGGGACGGCCCGGGGCCGAGGCCGACGGCGCGGGTGCGTCCTGGCTCGAGACCGCCCGCGCCCTCGACACCCACGCGTGGACCACCGTGTTCGGGGTGGCCACGGACGTCTCCGCGCTCGAGGCCGAGCGGAACGTGCTGCGTCACGTCCCCACCCCGGTCCTCGTGCGCCGGCACTCGGGGCCCGCCGACCACCTGCTGCGCATCGTCTCCGCCGGCCTGCGCGCCGGGGCGCCCATGACCGTGAGCCTGCGCCCGACCCCCACCGCGGAGGGGCCCGACGCGGACGGGCTCTCGGCCGAGGCCGTGCGCGGCCGGGTGGAGGAGTTGGTCCGGTCCGTCCGCACGGAGGGTGCCGGCACGGCCGCGCCGGTGGACGTCGTCGTCGAGGATGACGCCGCGTTCCACGACCGCGCCCGGCGGCTGGCCCTGGTCCCGCCCGCAGCGGAGGGCGGCGGCGACGCACGGATCCGGCTCGTCGCCGACTGGGCCGGCGACCGGGAGGCGGCCGAGGCGGCGCGGCGCGCGCTCCACGCGGCGCTCGGCGACACCCCCGACGTGGCGGTCTACGCTGGCCCCGTGGTGAGCGCCGGCGAGGTGGAGCTGCTGCCGTTCCTGCACGAACAGGCCGTGTCCGTGACCGCCCACCGGTTCGGCACGCCGGACCATCTGACCGAGGGGGTCCTGTGACCCCGAGGAGGAACCTCTGATGCATCTGATCCCCCGCACGATCTGGGTCGTCGCCCGCGCCCGCCGCCGCCCGCGCGCCGGACTCTGGGAGCCGACGACGTTGCCGATGCGCGCCCTGCCCACGGACGTGGACATGGCCCTGCACGTCAACAACGGCCAGTACTTCGGGCTGTTCGACCTCGGCCGCTTCGACGCGATGGTCCGCACCGGCCTGTGGGACGAGATCCGCCGTCGCGGCTGGACGCCCGTGGTGCAGGCCGAGCAGATCGCGTTCCGCCGCTCGGTGACCCTGGGGCAGCGGTTCGACGTGGAGACGCGGATGATCGGCCTGGATGAGCGCGCGGTGTGGTTCGAGCAGCGCGTGGTGGTCGACGGCGACGTCGCGGTGCGCGCGTACATCTGCACGCGCCTGCGCAAGAAGGACGGCCGCCCCGTAGAGAACGACGAGGTCCGGGCGATCGCGGCGGCGGCCGGCCACGACCTCGCGGGGGAGCCGACGCTGCCGGAGTGGCTGCACGAGTGGCGGCGCAGCGTGGCCCTGCCGTCGGCCCGGACGCCCCTGCCCCACACGTGGGACTTCGACACAGTGCAGCGAGGATGAACGTTCGAGTGATATAGGGCACGATGGTCGGGTGAACAACAGACTCCTGATCGTCGCGACCCTCTCGCTGGCCGCGCTCGTCGTCGTGCTGGTGGCCGCCATCGGCGGCGGCGCGTGGTGGGTGCTGGCGGTCCTCCTGGTGGCGCTGCTCGTGCTCGCCGTGTGGGACATGACCCAGAAGCGGCACGCGATCCTCCGCAACTACCCCGTGCTCGGCCACATGCGGTACCTGCTGGAGTCGATCCGCCCCGAGATCCAGCAGTACTTCATCGAGCGCAACTTCGACGGCAAGCCGTTCGACCGGGACACCCGCTCGATCGTCTACGCCCGTGCGAAGGGACTGGACAGCCACAAGGCGTTCGGCACCGAGCGGGACACCTCGGAGATCGGCTACGAGTTCCTGTTGCACTCCACCGCCCCGGTCAACCCGCCGGAGGAGCCCCCCACGGTGCGGATCGGCGGCCCGGACTGCCGCCGGCCCGTGGACATCTCGCTGATGAACATCTCGTCCATGTCCTTCGGCTCCCTCTCCGCCAACGCCGTGATCGCCATGAACAAGGGCGCCGGCCTGGGCGGGTTCATCCACGAGACCGGCGAGGGCGGCCTCACCAAGTACCACCGCGGCAACGGCGCGGACCTGTTCTGGGAGATCGGCTCCGGCTACTTCGGCTGCCGCAACGAGGACGGCACCTTCAGCCCGGAGAAGTTCGCCGAGAAGGCGCTGCTGCCCGAGGTCAAGGGCATCACCATCAAGATCTCCCAGGGCGCGAAGCCCGGCCTGGGCGGCATGCTGCCCAAGGAGAAGATCTCCCCCGAGATCGCCGAGGCCCGCGAGATCCCGATGGACAAGGACTGCCTGTCCCCGGCGTCCCACTCCGCGTTCCGCACCCCGCGCGAGATGGTCAGGTTCGTCGAGCAGCTCCGTGAGCTCTCGGACGGCAAGCCGATCGGCATCAAGTTCTGCGTGGGCTCCCGCGTGGACGTGCTGGCCATGACCAAGGCCATCTGGGAGGAGCGGATCGCCCCCGACTTCATCATCGTGGACGGCTCCGAGGGCGGCACCGGCGCCGCCCCGCTCGAGTACTCGGACCGCGTGGGCACCCCGCTGACCGAGGGCCTCATGCTCGTGCACAACGCGCTCGTGGGCACCGGCCTGCGCCACATGATCAAGCTCGGCGCGGCCGGCAAGGTCGCCACCGGTTCGGACATCGTCAGGCGTCTGATCCAGGGCGCGGACTTCACCATGTCCGCCCGCGCGATGATGATGGCCACCGGGTGCATCCAGGCGCAGAAGTGCCACACGAACGAGTGCCCCGTGGGGGTGGCCACGCAGGACCCGCGTCTGATGCGCGCCCTCGACGTGGAGGACAAGGGCAACCGCGTCTTCAACTACCACCGCCTGACCGTGCGCGAGGCCGTGCAGATCATGGCGTCCATGGGTCTGACGCATCCGTCCCAGCTGAACACCCGCATGCTGCGCCGACGCGTGGACCACCTGAGCACCCGCTCGTACGCGTCCATCTACCACTGGCTGCGCACGGACGAGCTGCTCAACGACCCGCCCGCCGGCTGGGCCATGGACTGGGAGGAGGCGGACGCGGACCACTTCGGCGAGCACGCCCGCGTGGACTACCTCACCGAGCGCGACCCCGAGTGGCGCTCCGAGCTGCTGATCCCGGGCCGCGAGGCGGGCGGCGCCCCCGTGCAGGGCTCCCCCATCTCCGGGACGGGCTCCACGCTGGTCGACGCCCGGCAGACCGAGTCCGTGCCGCTGACGACGTCGCCGATGCCGCGCGTCAGCTCGTTGGGTGAGGGTGAGTCGCTGTCCCCGCACGGCGGCCGTCGTCGGGCCCCGCAGGATCCGGCACCCGCCGCCACCGCCGGCGAGACGCCCACCGACGAGAACGAGGGCCTGCCGGCGGAGGCCGGCGAGCGGCCCGAGCGCCAGGACGGCGAGGAGGTCACCCAGCGGGGGACCACCGGCCGCGTCGAGGGCGAGCACCGCGGCGAGGGCCGCGTCGGCTGACCCACCCCCGCAGTCACCCCCGCTTTCGAGGCGGGAAATCCACCTCACACGACGCCCCCGGGCGCCCATGAGATAGATTTCCCGCCTCGTCGCGTGAGGGGTCGTAGCCTGGGGCCGTGACCCTGCCCGCCCCCGCCGCTCGCCGCCCCTCCGCGGCCCTGCTGTGGGTGCTGCTGGCGGCGATGGGCGCCGGGCCCCTGTTCAACTACGGCGTCTCCGCCTCCTCCACGGTCGTGATGGAGCGGCTCGACGTCACCTCGGGCCAGCTCGGCACCGTGATGACGGTCGTGTTCGCGGCGGCCGCCGTCACCTCGCTCGGCCTCGGCCGGGCCGCCGACCGCCTGTCCGCCCGCGCACAGCTGAGCATCATCTTCGGCGGCACCGCCGCGGCGCTCGTGCTCGGCGCCGTCGCCCCGTCCCTGCCCGTGCTGTACGCGGCGGCCGCCGTGGCGGGCGTCACGCAGGCCATCTCCAACCCCACCACGAACCGGATCATCCGGACCGTGGTGCCGCCGGAGAGGCGCATCGGGTGGGTCGGGGTGAAGCAGTCCGGCGTGCAGGCGGCCCAGCTGGTCGGCGGCCTGTTCTTCCCGGCCGCGTCCCTCGCCCTCGGCTGGACGGGCGCCGCGCTGGGGGCCGCGGTGCTCATCGGGGCGCTCTGGGTGCTCGCCCTGGTCGCCGCCCCGCCGCTGCCCGGGGCGCCGCCGCCGGCCACCGGCCCCGTCGGCGGGCGACGACGGCGGGACACCTCGCCCCTGCCGGCCACGGTCTGGTTCTTCGCGGCGATCGCGTTCCTCACCGGCCTGGGCATGCAGGCCACGAACACCTACCTGCCGCTTTTCGCGGTCGAGACGCTGGGAATGACGCTCGTGGCCGGCGGCGCCGCGGCGGCCGTGTCCGGGGTGGTGGGGGTGCTCTCCCGGATCGGGTGGAGCCGGCGGATGAGCTCCGGAGACCGGCCCACCACCCTGCTGGCCGTGATCTGCCTGGGTGCGGTGGCCGGCGTCGTGGTGTTCCTCGCCGCGGACCTGCTGGACCTGCCGGCCCTGCTGTGGGTGGGCGCCGCGGTGCACGGCTTGACGGTGCTGGGCGCCAACGTGGTGATCAACGCGGGCCTGCTGAGCGAGGTGCCGGCCGAGCGGCTCGGCCGTGCGACCGGGGCGAACTCGATGGGCATGTACGCCGGCTTCGCCCTGGGCCCGCTGCTGATGGGCGTGCTGCGCGACGTCACGGGCGACTACCGGGCCGGCTTCGCGGTCGTCGCGGCCGGGTATCTGCTGGCCCTGGGCGTGGTGCTGCTGCTGCGTCGCCACGTGGGCCGGCGGGGCGCGGCCTGACGCGCAGGGCCAGGACGAGACCCACCGCGGAGGACCGCGCCTCAGCGACATCACCGCAGTGCAGCCCTGCGGTGATGTCGCAGCGCCGCGGTCGAACGGGCGTACGGCGGAGTGCGGCGCAGTGCGCGGGCGTGCGGGACGCACGGAAGCGCACACGACGACGCCCCCGGTCCATACGGACCGGGGGCGTCGGAAGCCGTGCGTCAGGCGAAGATCAGAGCTTCGTCACGTTGGCGGCCTGGAGGCCCTTGGGGCCGTCCTGGGTCTCGAACTCGACGCGGTCGTTCTCCTGGAGCTCCTTGAAGCCCCCGCCCTGGATGGCGGAGAAGTGCACGAACACGTCCGCGGAGTTGTCCTCGGGGGCGATGAAGCCGTAGCCCTTCTCAGCGTTGAACCACTTGACAGTACCGACAGCCATGATGGTGTCCTTTCGATGTGCCCCCGCGGTGCGGTGGCGGTGTTGGACCGCGGCCCGGATGTGGGACGCGGGTGAAGCGGCGAGACTGAACCGCTTGCCCAACACTCATCGACGCCGGCGATGCCGGGCTGACGAGCAGTGAAGATGGCGGGATACAGCTTGATCAACTTCAGGCTCCATCATTGCACGGATCTCGCCGACCGGGAACCAGGGGCCCGATTGTTCACCTGGAGTTCGCTCAGAGCGCGCGCAGGCCGTGGAAGAGATTGCGGTGCAGGGCGGCCGGGGGAGCGGCGTCCGTGTGATCCGCCAAGGCCGTCACCTCCAGCAGCACCACCGTGTGGTCGCCCGCCGGGACCTCGGCGTGCACCCGCGTCTCGAGCCAGAGCGAGGAGCCCCCGATCAGCAGGGCGTCGTGCGGGCTGCGGTGCACGTCGAGACCGGCGAAGCGGTCGCCCTCGCGGGCGGCCAGCTGACGGCACAGCGGCGTCTGGTCCGCCGCGAGCAGGGAGACGCCGATCGCCCCGGCCCGGCGCAGGCGCGGCCAGGTGCGGGAGCTGTTCTGTGCGGAGAAGGACACGAGGGCCGGCTCCCAGGAGATGCCCACGCCGAAGGACGAGGACACCATCACCTCGGGGACGTCGTCGGCGAGGCCCGCCAGCGCGACGACCCCGGTGGGGAATGCCGAGAGGCCGGAGCGGAGGTTGCCGAGGGACAGGTCGGTGTCCCACGCGGCGGTGTGGGGTTCGTGGGTCAGGGTCATGGCGCGCGTCCTCTTCCGATGACTGGCGCGGCTCCGCAGACGGCGGGAACGCGGATCGCCCGGATCCGCGGAGGCGCGGTACTTGCCCGTCGGGGTGTCCGAGGGGCCGAATCATCACCTGGAGCACCCCACTACTGCGTGAGAGGGTTGCCGTCCCGCCGGCCAGGGCCGTGAATGACGGGAACTCGTGATTCTGGGGATCAGCCTACGGAGGGGTCCGTGGGGTGGTCAAAGCGCGGCGGTCGCGCGGCGTCATCCGAGCTGCCCGATGTGATGCTTGACACACCGCGCATCGCCAGCCAGGATCAAGCCACTCGAGAGGGGGGCTCGAGACCGCAGCCCGCGGCCCCGCAATCGGTTCTCTGAGAGGGATCGGATCATGCGGATGGACATCGAGAAGAAGCGTGCGGCATTGTCGGCCGCCGTGGTCGTCGCGGCTCTCCTCGGTATCGCCATCTCGGGATGCTCCGCTTCCCCGGGCAGCGTCTCCTCCACCGCGAAGGCATCCACCGCTGCGGCGTCCTCCGTCACCGTGACGTCAGCGGCCCCCTCGGCAACCCGGTCGGCCTCCGCCACCGGTTCGTCCGCGTCGTCACCCGCCGGTGAAGAAGCACTCCCCGCCGCGCTGTTCGAGGAGGACGGGATGACGTTGGTCGAGTACACGCGCCGGCATCCGGATGCGGACCATCTCGACCCGGAGAAGGAGTCCGTCCTGGAGGAGGCGGTCGGGACGGGCACACAGCAGATCACCGTGGACGCTCAACAGGGTGCGGTCCTTCGGGTCATCGTGCTGTGTCCTTCGGATGCCACCGGTGAGACGGAGATCCTGACCTCACGGGGTGGCGGGGGAACGAAGACCTGGATGGCCGGATCGGAGGCGCTGTGCGGCGGCTGGTCGGCGGCGACTCCCCCCGTGGATGAGGCGGGGCCGATGACGTTCACCGTCACGGTGGACAACGACAAGCCGTTCCGGATGGTGCTGACCGCACCCTCCGCATGAGGCCGCCATCACGACGGCGGATGACGGCGCGGGGAGGACGGAGGCGCTCAGCGTCGGTCGCGGCCGCGCAGCGCGTCCAGCTGCCGGCGGTCCCGTTTGGTGGGCCGGCCCGCGCCCCGCTCGCGGTACGGCACCGCGAGCAGCTCACGCGGCACGGGCGGCGGGGAGTGGTCCACGTACTGCTGCCGGGCCACGGGGGCGCCCACCCGCTTGGCGATCAGCCCCGTGACCTCCAGGATCCGCTCGCGTCCGTCCTGGCGCACCCGCACCCGGTTCCCGACGACGACGGGCGTCGCCGCCTTCACGGGCTCGCCGTCGATGCGCACGTGGCCTGCGCGCACGGCCGCCGTGGCCGCCGACCTGGTCTTGTACAGCCGCACGGCCCACAGCCACGCGTCGATGCGGACGCCGCTCACGCCCGCCCCCTCACGCGAAGCGGGCGCGGATCGCGGCGCCGTGCGCGGGCAGGCGCTCGTCCTCGGCCAGCACGCCGATCCCGTCCGCGACCTCCTTGAGCCCGGTCTCCGTGTAGCGGATGCGCTGCTGCAGGCGCAGGAACGTCACCGTGTTCAGACCGGAGGAGTGCCGGGCCGTCCCCGAGGTGGGGAGCACATGGTTGGACCCGGCCGAGTAGTCGCCCAGCGGCACGGGGGCGTGCGGGCCCACGAACACGGCGCCGGCGTTGCGGATGCGCCCCACGAGGGCCTCGGGGTCGCGCGTCTGGATCTCGAGGTGCTCGGTGGCGTAGCGGTCGGAGACCTCCACGGCCTGGTCCATGTCCCGCACCAGCAGCACGCCGGACTGGGGGCCGGTGAGGGCCTCGCGGATCTGATCCTCGTGGAACGCCCCGGGCACCTGCGCCTCGATCGCCGCCTGCACGTCCCGGAGCAGGTCCTCGGAATCGGTGATGAGCACGGAGGCGGCCAGCGGGTCGTGCTCGGACTGGCTGATCAGGTCCGCGGCCACCCAGTCGGCGCGGGCGGTGCCGTCCGCGATCACGGCGATCTCGCTCGGCCCGGCCTCGGCGTCCACGCCGATCACGCCCTGGAGCGCGCGCTTGGCGGCGGCCACGTACACGTTGCCGGGCCCCGTCACCAGGTCGACGGGCGCGCAGAGCCACCCGCCGTCGTCGTCCTGGACGCCGTGCGCCAGCATGGCCACGGCCTGGGCGCCGCCGGCCGCGTAGACCTCGTCCACGCCCAGCAGCGCGCACGCGGCGAGCACGGTGGGGTGGGGCAGGCCGCCGTGGTCCCGCTGCGGGGGTGAGGTCACCGCGAGGCTCCCCACGCCGGCGGCCTGCGCGGGCACCACGTTCATCACCACCGAGGAGGGGTACACGGCGCGGCCGCCGGGCACGTACAGGCCCACGCGGCCCACGGGGGTCCAGTGGTTCTCCACGACGGCGCCCTCGCCGAGCTCGACCGTGGAGTCCTGGGGGTGCTGGGCGTCGTGCACGAGCCGGGCCCGGTGGATCGACTCCTCCAGGGCGGCGCGCACCCGCGGGTCGAGCCCGGCCAGGGCGGCCTCGAGCGCCTCCGCGGGCACGCGCAGGGCCGGCGGACGGACACCGTCGAACCGCTCGGCCAGCTCCAGCAGGGTCTGCTCGCCGCCGTGGCGGACCCGCTCGATGATCGGGGCGACCACCGGCACCACGGAGGACACGTCCACGTTCGCCCGCGGGATGATGCGGGACAGGTCCGCGGTGGCGGTGTCGAGTGGGCGCAGGTCGGTGACGGAGAGCACGGATTCCTCCAGAGGGGCGGCGGCGGGCCGGCGGGACGGGGCGCGACGACGGCCGGGCCCGGACCGCGCGGACGGTCAGGCTCCATTGTGCTCTTCTCCGGGGTGCGTCCGGGGGCGGGTGTCAGACTGTCGTCATGGTCCTCCCCGTCCTGCCCGCCCTCGCGACCCCGCCCCTGCTGACCGTCCTGGACCGCCTCCTAGCGGGCGAGACCGTGCCGTCCGGGGTGGAGGGGGACATCCAGGACGGGGCGGCCGCCACCACGCGGGCCTTCGGCGTGGAATGGGGGACGCTGCTGACCGTGCTGATGGCGTTCGCCATCGGCGCGGCGGTCGTGTACCTGGCCCTGCAGGTGGCACGCGTCGTGCTCGTGCGCCGCCCCGCATTCCAGCAGGGCGCCGCGCGGCTGAGCCTGCCGGCCGCCGTCGCCGCCGGCCTGCTGGCCTCCCGGATCTGGCTCGGGGTCATGGCCGAGGAGCAGACCTGGTACCGGCCGGCGTCGTTCCTGATGCTCATCGCCGTGGCCGCGGCGGGCGCATGGGCCGCGTGGCGCCTGGTCGGCGTGATCGAGAAGGGGATCCTCGGCCGCTACCAGGAGACCAGCGTCGAGCACCGCCGCGAGCGACGCATCCGGACGCAGACCATCCTGATCCGGCGCATCCTCAACGCGGTGATCGTGGTGGTGGCCGTCGCCGTGGTCCTGCTGGGGGTGCCCGAGGTGCGCTCGCTCGGGGCCGGTCTGCTCGCCTCCGCCGGTGTGATCTCGGTGATCGCCGGCCTGGCCGTGCAGTCCACGTTGACCAACGTGTTCGCCGGCTTCCAGCTCGCCTTCACGGACGCGATCCGGGTGGGCGACGTGGTGGACATGGAGGGCGCGTTCGGCACCGTCGAGGAGATCACCCTGTCCAACGTGGTGGTCAAGCTCTGGGACGGGCGACGTGTGGTCTACCCGTCCTCGCACTTCACCACGCAGCCGTTCGAGAACTGGACGCGCGTGGGCACCGAGGTCTCCGGCGTCGTGGAGCTGGACGTGGACTGGCGGGTGCCGATGGACGCGCTGCGCGCACGGCTCGCGCAGCTGCTCGAGTCCACGGACCTGTGGGACGGGCGCGAGCACGCGCTGCAGGTGACCGACGCGACCGGCGGCGTCGTGCGCATCCGCGCCGTGGTCTCCGCCCGCAACTCCGGCGACCTCTGGGACCTGCGCTGCCTCGTGCGCGAGGACCTCGTGGCCTTCCTGCGCCACGAGCACCCCGAGGGCATCGTGGTGCAGCGCATGGTGGTCCGGCACCCCGCCCACGACGACGCGGCGCCCGCCTCCGAAGGCTCCGACGCGGGGGCCCGCGGTGGCGACCGGACGGGTGAGCCGGGCCCGGACGGCTCCGGGGTGGCGGCCCGCGAGCCGCGCCCGCGCACCGCGCCGCTGCCGCGCGTCGACGGCGCCGATCCGCGCCCGCACACCCTCACCACACCGCTGACCCGCGTGGGCGACCACTCCGGCCTGTACACCGGCTCGATGACGGCGGTGCAGCGCAACCGCGAACTCGCCGGCCCGGGCGAGGAGGCGTTCGCCGAGCGGCGCGCCCAGCAGGCCAAGCAGGCGGCGGAGGCCGCGGCGGCGGACGAGGCCGGGCGGCGCAGCGGCACCGGCTCCCAGGCGGCCGGCCCCCTCGACGACGCCGTCACGCGCCGCCGTCAGGACGACGAGGACTGAGGCCCGGCGGGAGCGCTCAGCGCTCGAGCGTCGGGTCCCCGGGATCGACGGGCGTGAGCCGACGCCGCTCGGCCATCGGCTCGGACGCGGGCAGGCCGTGGGTGCCCGGGTCCGTCTCGGCGACGTGGCTCACGGCCTCGGGCGTGTGGTCCCCGTACTGCCGGTACTCCTTCACGCACAGCACCGGCTGATCGATCTCCTGCAGCAGCTCGTCCGAGACCGATCCCATGACGAACCTGCCGAAGCCGCCGCGGCGGCGCACGCCGATGACCACGATGGACGGGTCCAGCTCCGCGGCCACGTCCTTCATCTCCTCCACCGTGGACCGGCCACGCGCGTACTGACGGAACTCGGCCGTCACGCCGGATGCGTCCAACCGGGCCTGCACGCCGCGCTGCTGCTCCTCCGTGACGAGGGACTTGGTGCGGTGCTCGCCGCCGGGGCCCGCATTGACCACCACCACGTGCTCGCCGGTGGAGCGGGCGATGTCCAGGGCAGTGTCCAGAGCGGCGTCCGCGGCCTTCGAGGGGGCGTAGCCGACGAGGATGGTCATGGGGTGCCTCCGCGGGGTCGAGGGGACGGGTCTGAGGTCAGCGTAGTGCGGACCGGGCCCGCGGCGGAGGGGCTCAGCCCTCGCGCAGGTGGCGCAGGTGCGCGGCCACCGTCTGGACGGCCACGCGGGCCACGGTGCCGGTGAGGCCGGGGTAGATGCGCGGGGCCAGGTCCTCGGGTGTGATCGTCGCCGCCTCGGTCTCGGGCAGCGCGGCCAGGGCGGCGCGGATCTGCTCCAGGCGGCCCTCGCGGTGGTGCCGGTAGTCGCGGGCGACGACGTCCAGCGGCTCCGGCACGGGCCCGTGCGCAGGCAGCACCGTGAGCGGGCCCGCCGCCTCGAGGCGGCGCAGGCTGGCCAGGTAGTCGGTGAGGGTGCCGTCCGGGTGGTCGAGCATGGTGGTGCCCGAGCCGAGGATGGTGTCGCCCGTGATGACCGCGCCGTGCGCGCCCGCGTCCGGGACGGCGAACGAGTAGGAGTCCGAGGTGTGGCCCGGGGTGTGCCACGCCAGCACCGGGGTGCCGGCGACGTCGATCCGTTCGTCCGGCGTCAGGACGGCGGCCCCGCCGCGGCACCAGTCCGGGTCCGCGGCGCGCACGGGGGCGCCCGTGGCCGCGTGGAACGCGTCCACCCCGCCGGTGTGGTCGGCGTGCCGGTGCGTCACCAGGATGAGCGCGATCCGGCGCCCCTCGGCCGCCGCACGGACGCGCTCGAGGTGGGCGGCGACGTCGTCCTCCGGGCCCGGGTCCACCACGACGGCCGCATCCGAGTCCGGTGCGGCGACCACGTACGTGTTGGTGCCCGCGAGGGTCATCGGGGAGGGGTTCTGGGCGGTCACGCAGCGCACCAGCGGGGCGGGCGTGGGGCCGGGTGTGGCGGTGGTCGTCGTCATAGGCTCGAGTGTATGGAGAACCAGCAGACCGGCCAGGCCGCGGACCGCGGCACCATCGACACGCGCGAGGGACTCACGGGCAACTACGTGCAGTCCGGGGCGGAGTTCACGCGGGACACGAACTACATCGCGGACCGGATCGTGGCGGACCCGGAGGCCGTGCGGGCCCTGCCCGTGGCCGAGCCGTCCACGGTCGGCCGCGTGGGCGGCGGGCTCACCGAGGGGGCCGAGGCGTGGCCCGTCGAGGCGGGCCGCTACCGGCTCGTGGCGGCGCGGGCGTGCCCGTGGGCGAACCGGACGATCATCGTGCGGCGCCTGCTCGGCCTGGAGGACGCGATCTCGCTGGGCACCCCGGGGCCGACCCACGACGAGCGCTCCTGGACCTTCGACCTCGACGAGGGCGGGAAGGACCCCGTGCTCGGCACCGAGCGGATCCAGGAGAACTACTTCACGCGGTTCCCCGACTACCCGCGGGGCATCACGGTGCCGGCGATCGTGGACGTGCCGACGGGCGGCGTCGTGACCAACGACTACCCGCAGATCACCCTCGACCTCTCGACGGAGTGGACCGCGTTCCACCGCGACGGCGCCCCGCAGCTGATCCCCGACGCCGGGCCGGAGCGGGACGAGATGTTCGAGGTGATCGAGCGCGTGTTCACCGAGGTGAACAACGGCGTGTACCGGTGTGGCTTCGCGGGCTCGCAGGAGGCGTACGACGCTGCGTACGAGCGGCTGTGGACCGCGATGGACTGGCTCGAGGAGCGCCTGACGACGCGCCGCTTCCTGATGGGGGAGCGGATCACCGAGGCCGACGTGCGGCTGTTCACCACGCTGGTGCGGTTCGACCCCGTGTACCACGGGCACTTCAAGTGCAACCGGAACAGGTTGACCGAGATGCCGGCGCTGTGGGGCTACGCGCGCGACCTGTTCCAGACCCCGGGCTTCGGCGACACGATCGACTTCGCGCAGATCAAGGAGCACTACTACGTGGTGCACGAGGACATCAACCCGACGGGCATCGTGTCCGCGGGCCCGGAGCTGGCGAGCTGGCTGAGCGAGCACGGGCGTGAGGCGTTCGGCGGGGACCCGTGGGGTGGCGGCACCGCGCCCGGGCCCGTGCGCGAGGGCGAGCGCGTGGACCCGGAGCACACGCCGCTGCGGTGAGGCCGCTCGGCCCGGTCCGCAACGCGGGTTGAGTTGTCGCGGGTCCCGGGCTGGGACACCCGCGACAACTCAACCCGCGTTGGGGTGTGCGGCGCGGGTGGGCGCCAGGAGGACGCGCCGAGGATTGTTGAACAATCCCCCCTCATGCCTCAAGATTGTGTGACCGGCACCTCAGCCGGGCCCGATCCGAGAGGACTGCACTGTGTCTCACGCGCCGCAGATCGACCTGAACTCCGACGTCGGCGAGTCCTTCGGCTCGTGGACGATGGGGGACGACGCCGCCATCATGCCCTCCGTCTCCTCCGCCAACGTCGCGTGCGGCTTCCACGCGGGCGATCCCTCGGGGATCGCCCAGACCTGCCGTGACGCGGTCGCCGCCGGCGTCACGATCGGCGCGCACGTGGGCTACCGCGACCTCGCCGGCTTCGGCCGCCGCTTCCTGGACTGCACGCCCACCGAGCTGGCCGACGACGTCCTCTACCAGATCGGCGCCCTCGACGCGCTCGCCCGCGCGGCCGGCGGCCAGGTCCGCTACGTGAAGCCGCACGGCGCCCTCTACAACACGATCGTCCGTCACGAGGCGCACGCCCAGGCCGTCGTCGACGGCGTCAAGGCGTTCGGCTCCGACCTCCCGCTGCTGCTCCTGCCCGGCTCCGTCGCCCTGGACAAGGCGGCCGCCGCGGGGCTGCGCGGCGTCGCCGAGGCCTTCGCGGACCGCGGCTACAACCCGGACGGCACGCTCGTCTCCCGCCGCGAGCCCGGCGCGGTCCTCCACGACGAGGACGACGTCGCCGCCCGCATGGTGCGCCTGGCAACCGAGGGCGTCGTCGCGGCGGTGGACGGCACGGACGTGCGCGTCGACGCCGAGAGCATCTGCCTGCACGGCGACACGCCCGGCGCCGTGGCCATGGCCGCGGCCGTGCGCCGCGCGCTCGAGGGCGCGGGCGTGGCCATCAAGGCCTTCGCATGAGCGCCCCACATCACCCCGCCGCCGAGCCGCCGGCCCGCCCGATCCGCTGGGTCGGCACCCAGGGCTTCCTCGTCGAGTGCGCCTCGCTCGAGGACGTCATGGCCGTCCACGCCCACCTCACGGCCCACCCGGAGCGCGGCCAGCGCCAGGTCATGGCCGCCGCCGCGACCGTCCTGGTGACCTTCACCTCGCAGGCCGCCGCCGAGCACGCCGCACCGCGGGTCAGCACTCTCACCCCCGACGCCGGTGAGCTGACGGGGGGCCGCGTCGTCGAGATCCCCGTGGTCTACGACGGTGAGGACCTCGCCGAGGTCGGCCGGCTCACCGGGCTCGGCGTCGACGGCGTCATCCGGGCCCATAGCGAGGCCGACTGGTTCGCCGCGTTCGGCGGCTTCGCGCCGGGGTTCATGTACTGCGCCTCCGAGGCGGCCCCGTTCGAGGCGCCCCGCCGCAGCTCGCCCCGCACGGCCGTCCCCGCGGGCGCCGTCGCCGTCGCCGGGGCCTTCTCTGCCGTCTACCCGCGCACCTCGCCCGGCGGCTGGCAGCTGCTGGGGCACACCACCGCGGCCCTGTGGGACCTCGGCCGCGAGCAGCCCGCCCTGCTGCAGCCCGGCGACCGTGTCCGCTACGTCCCCGTGCGCCCGACGGCGTCCGTCACCTCCGGCACGGACGCGGCGGTCGACGCCACCCCGCCCGCCGACGCCGCGGCCGGCCTCCCGTCCGTGGCCGGCCGCCGCGGCGTCACCGTCGTGGACCCGGGGCTCCTGACCCTGGTCCAGGACCTGGGCCGCCCGGGCCTGGGCGACCTCGGCGTCGTCGTGTCCGGCGCGGCCGATCGGGACGCGGCGCGCCAGGCGAACCGGCTCGTGGGCAACCGCTCACGCGAGGCGGTGCTGGAGACCGCCCTGGGCGGCCTCACCCTCACCGCGCACGGCCACCAGGTGATGGCCCTGGCCGGCGCCGAGGCCGGCGGGACGATCACCGCGGCCGACGGCGCCACGCGCCGGGTGCCCGCCCGCACGCCGTTCGTCGTGCTGGACGGCCAGACGCTGACGGTGGACGAGCCGGTCGGCGGCCTGCGCGTGTACGTGGGCCTCCGGGGCGGGATCGACGTGCCGCCCGTGCTCGGCAGCCGCTCGACCGACACCCTGTCCGGGCTCGGCCCCGCCCCGCTGACGGCGGGGGACCGCCTCGCCCGCCGCGTCGGCCCGGATGCGAGGGGCGCCGCCGGCGCCTCCGCCGCGAGCCCGACCGCCGCCGGCGCCCCCGCCTCGGCGGAGGCCGGCGTCGTGATGGTGGGGGACCCGGAGACCTCGCTGCGCCCCATGCCCGCGCCCGGCCAGGTGGCCGTGCTGCGCGTGGTCCCCGGCCCCCGCGACGACTGGTTCGGCGAGGCGGGCCTGGAGCGCCTGTTCACGCAGGACTGGGACGTGAGCCAGCAGACCGACCGGATCGGGGTGCGCCTCACGGCCCCCGACGACGGCGCGCCGCTCGAGCGCGTGCGGGAGGGCGAGCTGAAGTCCGAGGGCGCCGTGCGCGGCGCGCTGCAGGTGCCGCCCTCGGGTGAGCCCGTCCTGTTCCTCTCCGACCATCCGGTCACCGGCGGCTACCCGGTGATCGGCGTCGTGGCCCGCGCGGACCTCAGCCTGGCGGCCCAGCTGCCGCCGGGCGCCCGCGTCCGCTTCGTCCCCCATCCCCGCCCCGGCGCCGAGACCGTCGTCGACTCCGCATCGCCCTCCGAGGAGACCCCCGCATGACCACCACCCCCGCCGCCCGCCCCGTCACGCGGGTGCTCATCGCCAACCGCGGCGAGATCGCCGTGCGCGTGGCCCGCGCCGCCCGCGACCACGGCATCGCCTCGATCGCCGTCTACTCGGATCCGGACGCCGACGCCCTGCACGTGGCCGTCGCGGACGAGGCCTTCCACCTGCCGGGCGCGTCCTCGGCGGACACCTACCTGAAGATCGACGCGGTCCTCGACGCCGCCCGCCGCGCCGGCGCCGACGCCGTGCACCCGGGCTACGGCTTCCTCTCCGAGAACGCCGACTTCGCGCAGGCCGTGATCGACGCCGGGATGACCTGGATCGGCCCGTCGCCGGACGCCATCCGCGCCCTCGGCGACAAGATCACCGCCCGCTCCCTCGCCCAGCAGGCGGGCGCCCCGCTCG
Source organism: Micrococcus sp. Alg238-R198 (assembly GCF_900537135.1). Lineage (NCBI taxonomy): Bacteria > Bacillati > Actinomycetota > Actinomycetes > Micrococcales > Micrococcaceae > Micrococcus > Micrococcus sp. Alg238-R198. The sequence goes on along the minus strand of NZ_UNRH01000002.1, from coordinate 237,052 downwards.
TGCCGGGTTCGGACGGCCCCGTGCCGGACGCCGCCGCCGCGCGCGCGTTCGCCGAGGAGCACGGCCTGCCGATCGCCATCAAGGCGGCCTTCGGCGGCGGCGGCCGCGGCATCCGCGTGGTGCGCGAGCTCGGCGACGTCGAGGACGCGTTCGAGGCGACCGTCCGCGAGGCCGTCGCCGCGTTCGGCCGCGGCGAGTGCTTCGTGGAGCGCTTCCTGGACCGCCCCCGCCACGTGGAGGCCCAGGTCCTCGCCGACGAGCACGGCCACGTGGCCGTGCTCGGCACACGCGACTGCTCCCTGCAGCGCCGCAACCAGAAGCTCGTGGAGGAGGCCCCGGCGCCGTTCCTCACGGACGAGCAGCGCGAGCGCATCCACACCTCCGCCCGCGAGATCTGCCGCGCCGCCGGGTACACCGGGGCCGGCACGGTCGAGTACCTCGTGGCCCCGGACGGCCTCATCAGCTTCCTGGAGGTGAACACCCGCCTGCAGGTGGAGCATCCGGTCACCGAGGAGGTCTTCGGCGTGGACCTGGTGCGCGAGCAGTTCCGCGTCGCCGCCGGCGAGCCGCTGAGCATCCCCGAGGACCCGACGCCGCGCGGCCACGCCCTCGAGTTCCGCCTCAACGCCGAGGACCCGGCGTACGGCTTCCTGCCCGTGCCCGGCCCGATCGACGCGTTCGAGGCCCCCACCGGCCCCGGGGTCCGCATGGACTCCGGCGTCCGCACCGGCTCCGTGGTGCCGGGCGAGTACGACTCCCTGCTCGCCAAGCTCATCGTGTGGGGCGAGGACCGCGCCCAGGCCATCGCCCGCGCCCGCGACGCCCTGGCCGAGCTGCGTATCGACGGCGTGCCCACCGTGGTGCCGTTCCACCGCGCCGTGCTCGAGCAGGACGCCTTCACCTCGGGGGACCGCCTCGGCGTCTTCACCACGTGGATCGAGTCCGAGTTCGCCGAGCCGCTGGCCGAGTCCCCGTACCTGGGCGCCGAGGTTCCCGCGGGCGGCCGCACCGCCGTCACCGTGGAGCTGGACGGCCGCGCCGTGCGCCTGGGCCTGCCCGCCGATCTCTACGCGGCCCTCCTCGGAGGCGGCGGCGCGGGTGCCGCGGCCCCGGCCGACGCCGCGGGCGCCGGGAAGTCCGTCGACGACGGCGCCGTGGCCTCGCCGGTCACCGGCACCCTGGCCTCGTGGAAGGTCGAGGACGGCGCCGAGGTCGCCGAGGGCGACACGGTCGCGATCGTGGAGGCGATGAAGATGGAGACGCCGATCCGTGCCCCGCGTGCGGGCCGGATCCAGCTCCTCGTGGCCGAGACCCCGGCCTCGGTGACGCGCGGCCAGGCGATCGCCCGGCTGGGGGCGTGACGGTGCCGGCGCGCGGCGGTGTCACCGGGGAAGGCCTCGCGCCCGGCGTCGGCGGCGGGGAGTCCGCCCCGGCTCCGGCCCCCGTGGCCGCGGCCGCACAGCTGCGGCAGCGGATCGCGGCGGCCGGGCTCGTGCCGGGGGAGCGGCTGGGAGAGGTGGCGCTGGCCGCCGAGCTCCAGGTCAGCCGCAACAGCCTGCGCGAGGCGTTCACCATGCTGGCCTCGGAGGGCCTCGTGGAGCGCCGGCCGCACCGCGGGGTGTTCGTGGCGGCGCCCGGTCCGGAGGACGTGCGCGGGCTGTACCGCACGCGTCGGGTGATCCAGCTCGGCGCCCTCGAACACGGCGAGCTCACCCCCGGCGCGGCCCGCCAGCTGCGCTGTGCCCAGGACCTGCTCTCGGGCGGCCCGGACACCCCCGCGCGGGTCCTGGGCGACGCCAACCATCGCGTCCACGTCGGTATCGTGGACCTGGCAGGCGCCCCCGAGCTCACGCGGCTCATGGCGTCGGTGCAGGCCCGCGTGCGCCTGGCGTTCCACCCCATGGACGAGCAGACGCGCCTGCACGTGCAGTTCGCGGACCGCAACCGGTGGATCGTGGAGCGGCTGCTGGCCGGCGACCTCCCCGCGGTGCACGCCATGTTCGGCGACTACCTGGACGAGGCGGAGCAGTTCGTCCTGGCGCACCTCGCCGCCGTGGGGGACTGACCGCCTGCCCGGGCCCTGACGGTCACGGGACCTGGAACATCCGGTCCGGCAGGTCCGTGATGAGCATGTGCCCGGGCGCGTGCGTGATGGCCAGCGGCGGGCGGGACTCCATGATCGCCGCCTGCGGCGTCACCCCGCACGCCCAGAACACGGGCAGGTGGCCCTGCGGGACCTCGACGGCGTCGCCGAAGTCCGGTGCCGACAGGTCCGTGATCCCGAGGCCGGCCGGGTCGCCCACGTGCACGGGCGCGCCGTGCACCGCGGGGTAGCGGGAGGTGATGCGCACGGCGTCGGCCACACGGTCGGCGGGGATGGGGCGCATCGAGACCACGAGCGGGCCCGAGAGGCGGCCCGCCGAGGCGCAGCGCCGCGTGGTGCGGTACATCGGCACGTTCACACCGGCGTCCTGGTGGGCCATCCGGATGCCCTCGGCCACCAGGGCGGACTCGAAGGTGAACGAGCAGCCGATCACGAACGTCACGAGGTCGTCCCGCCACACGTCGAGCAGATCCGTGGGGCGGTCCGTCTCGACGCCGTCGCGGTACACCACGTACTGCGGCACGTCCGTGCGGACGTCGCCGTCCAGCGCGGGGCCGTTGACCTCGCCGGCCTCGAACACGCCGAGCAGCGGCAGGGCCTGGGGGTTGCGCTGGGCGAAGAGCAGGACGTCGTAGGCGTGGTCCTGCGGGATCGAGACGAGGTTCGCCTGCGCGTAGCCGTCGGCGATCCCCGAGGTCGGCCGCACGAGCCCCGCGCGGAACCGCTCGCGGGCCTGCGCGGGGGTCGTGGCGCCGTCCAGCGGCGGCAGCGGCGTCGTCGTGGTCATCTCAGGCACCGGTGATCATCTCGACCATGGGGATGAACCCGCGCACCGCGATGAACACGGAGACGATCCACGCGAGCGCGCCGATCACGAGCAGCCACCCGGGGTAGCGGTAGCCGTGCAGCAGGTCGCGGCGGCGCCAGGCCACGTACAGGAGGGCGGCGAAGCCGACCGGCAGGATCATGCCGTTGAACGCGCCGGCGAACACGAGCAGCGTCTGCGGGGCCTGGCGCAGCGCCAGGTAGAGGGCGGTGCAGACCACGATGAAGGCGACCGTCAGCAGGTTGCGGGTGCGGGCGCTGGTGGTGGAGCGGGTGACGAAGCTGATCGAGGTGTACGACGCGCCGATCACGGAGGTGACGGCGGCGGCCCACAGGACGATGCCGAACATGCGCAGGCCGATGTCGCCGGCGGCGGCCTGGAAGGCGGAGGCGGCCAGGTTGTCCTTGGACAGCACCGCCCCCGAGGCGACGACGCCGAGGATCGCCAGGAACAGGAGGGCGCGCATCAGGCCGGTCACGAGGATCGAGGCCACGGAGCTGCGGGTGATGTCCTGGACGTCGTCCACGCCCTTCACTCCGGAGTCGATCATGCGGTGGGCACCCGCGTAGGTGATGTAGCCGCCGATGGTGCCGCCCACGAGGGTGACGATCACGAAGAAGTCGACCTCCTCCGGCATCACGGACTGGCGCAGGGCCTCGCCCACGGGCGGGGCGGAGGTGATGGCCACGTACAGCATCAGCAGGATCATGACGGCGCCGAGCGCCACCACGATCCGGTCCAGGGCCACGCCGGCGCGCTTGGAGAGGAAGATCAGCAGCGCGATGAGCGCGGAGACGCCGCCACCGATCAGGGGGTCGACGCCGAGCATGGCGTTCGCGCCGAGGCCGGTGCCGGCGATGTTGCCGATGTTGAAGACCATGCCGCCGAGGAACACGAGCGCGGCGAGGACCCAGCCGAGGCCGGGCAGGACGCGGTTCGCCAGCTCCTGGGCGCGCATGCCGGAGACGCCGATGACGCGCCACACGTTCATCTGGACGGCGATGTCGATGAGGATCGAGACCAGGATGGCGAACGCGAACGCGGCGCCCATCCGGACGGTGAACGTGGCGGTCTGCGTGATGAAGCCGGGGCCGATGGCCGAGGTGGCCATGAGGAACATGGCGCCGAGCAGTGCGGTGCGCCGGGTGGCGCTCGCGGCACGGGAGTCCGTCTTCGGTGCGGTGCCCGAGGGGGTCGCGCCGTCCGGCCCGGCGTGGGGGATGTCTGCGTGGGACACGGTGGTCACCTTCGTCGAGGGCGCCGGGCGAGGTGACGGGCGTCACGAGGCGCTGGGGGAGACGGTAGCTGTTGTTGAACAATCCTGGCAACAGCGAGACCGGGTGTCGTGGCGTCCCCGTCCGAAGGAACGCCTCACCTGTCTGGCGCGCCCCGCCCGGCGCCGCGAGCATGGAGACATGTCGCACACGTCTGAACAGTCCTCGCCCCTGGCAGATCAGCTCCCGCCGGGCGGTCCCGACGAGCCGCACGCCACCGGCGGCGTGCATGCCCGCCTCAACTGGCTCCGCGCGGGCGTGCTCGGTGCCAACGACGGCATCGTGTCCGTCGCGGCCACCGTCGTCGGTGTCGCCGGTGCGACGACGGCGTTCACCCCGATCCTGCTGGCCGGCGCCGCGGCCGTGGTCGGCGGCGCCTTCTCCATGGCGCTGGGCGAGTACGTGTCCGTCTCCTCGTCCTCCGACTCGCAGAAGTCGCTGATCGCCAAGGAGCGCCGTGAGCTCGAGGAGGATCCCGAGGGTGAGCTGGAGGAGCTCGTGCAGCTCTACGAGGCGGACGGCCTGAGCCGGGCCACGGCCGAGGCCGCCGCGCGGGAGCTCACCGAGAAGGATGCGCTCGCCGCGCATCTGCGCATGGAGCTGGGCATGGCGGAGGAGGACGTCGTCAGCCCGTGGGCCGCCGCCGGGGCGTCCTTCCTTGCGTTCCTCGTGGGCGCGCTGCTGCCCTTCCTGACGGTCGTCCTGGCGCCGGTGGGCCTCCGCGTCCCGTTCACGTTCGGCGTCACCCTCCTGGCCCTCGCCGTCACCGGCTGGGTCGGGGCCCGGCTCGGCGACGCGCCCGCGCTGCGGGCGGCCGTGCGCGTCGTCCTCGGCGGCGCCCTGGCGCTCGGCCTGACCTTCGCGGTGGGCTCGCTGCTGGGGGCGTCGGTCGCCTGATCCACGCCGGAGGGGTGGGCCTGCCCAGCGCCCGTGGCCGCGCCGAGCCGTGACGAGCGGAGCGGCCCTGGGGGCCGAGGACCGTGCGCATACCACAGGTGCCCCCCGCCGAGTTGAAGCGACGCCCACGGTTCGCGTAAGGTGGGACGGCGCACGCCGCGTTGTTCTCGTCGTTCCATCGGTCAGGTGACCGGGCGGACGGCGGGTCGGAAAAGCAACGCGCTCCCGCAGACCGGATCCCGGGACGTCCTCAGGACGGACCGGGGCTCACCGTCCACACCAGCGATCCCATAAGGAACTTCGGTTGGCTCTCACCCAGCCTGGTCCCCCTTTTCGAGAAGTCGCAGTAAGAGTGCGGTGTCCACACCCGGGGCGGGGCTCACAACAGGTGTCCGCGGACAGGTCCGCGGCTCGCCGCCATGCGGGTTCCGCCCGTCCTTTTACTACTACTTGCCACGAGGAGTGATCATGGCAGCTCACTGCCAGGTAACCGGGGCTGGGCCGGGATTCGGCCACAGCATCTCCCACTCGCACCGTCGCACCAAGCGCCGGTTCGACCCGAACATCCAGAAGAAGACCTACTGGGTCCCCTCCCTGCGCCGCAACGTCACCCTGACGCTGTCCGCCAAGGGCATCAAGACCATCGACGTGCGCGGTATCGACGCCGTCGTGGCGGACCTGATCGCGAAGGGAGTGAAGCTCTGACATGGCCAAGGACAAGGACGTTCGTCCGATCATCAAGCTGAAGTCCACCGCCGGCACCGGGTTCACCTACGTGACCCGTAAGAACCGCCGGAACAACCCGGACCGCATCACCCTGAAGAAGTACGACCCGGTGGTCCGCAAGCACGTCGACTTCCGAGAGGAGCGCTGAGATGGCCAAGAAGTCCAAGATCGCCAAGAACGAGCAGCGCAAGGCCATCGTGGCCCGTTACGCCGAGAAGCGTCTCGAGCTGCGCAAGACCCTCGTGGACCCGAACGCGTCGGACGAGGCCCGCGAGGCCGCCCGCCTGGGCCTGCAGAAGCTGCCCCGCGACGCCTCCCCGGTCCGCGTGCGCAACCGCGACGCCATCGACGGTCGCCCCCGCGGCACCTTCCAGCGCTTCGGCATCTCCCGCGTGCGCTTCCGCGACATGGCGCACCGTGGCGAGCTGCCCGGCGTGACCAAGTCCTCCTGGTGACCTGAGGCCCGGTCTCCGGGCGCTCGGCACCACCGCGACGGCGGCGTCCCTCCTGAGGAGGGGCGCCGCCGTCGTCGTGCCTCGGGGATCAGGGCCGCCCGGGTCACGGGAAATCGCGGATTCTCGCGGTTCAGGGGGCGATTCGCCCGCGGAGAGGTGGTACGTTCACAACTGGCAGCCCGGTCCGAACGGCCCGGGAACCGTAACCGACGTCCCATAGGGAGGACCCATGGCCATGAACCGCAAGGAACTCGTCGCCGCCGTCGCCGAGCGCTCCGGCAACACCCAGGCCGCCGTCAGCGATGTGCTGGACGCCCTCTTCGAGGTGTTCACCGCCCAGGTCAAGAAGGGCGAGAAGGTCTCGATCCCGGGCTGGCTGGCCGTGGAGCGCACCGAGCGCAAGGAGCGCACCGGCCGCAACCCGCGCACCGGCGAGGAGATCACCATCCCGGCCGGCCACTCCGTGAAGGTGACCGCCGGCTCCAAGCTCAAGGCCGCCGCCTCCGAGTGATCCCGGCCGCGGTGCGCGTCCCCGGACCCACGCCGCACGCCGCAGGACGGGCGTCCCACCGTCGGGTGGGGCGCCCGTCGTCGTCTCCCGCCGCGTAGGATGGGCGGACGATCGTCCGGCCGACGTGGACCGGGGCCGTGAGGAGAGGAGTCGTGGCATGCGCAGCGCCGTCGCCGCCGCTCCGTGGGCCCCGTCCGGCCTCGAGGACCCCCGTCCGCGCGTCGTGCGTGGACCGGCCCGTCTGGCCCGGGGCTGGGCCGGGGCCCTGGCGATGACCGCCCTGGCCGCGCTGTTCCACACCGCTGCCGAGCCCGGTCACGGGTTCCCCGAGGTCGGCGTGGTCGCCTTCGCGGCCGTCCTCGCCGCCCCGCTCTGCACCGCCCTGGCGGGCCGCGCCCTCTCGCTGTGGCGCACCGCCGCGGCCGTCGCGATCGCCCAGGGGCTGTTCCACGTGCTCTACGGGCTCGCCGCCGGCGGGCACGCTGTGGCGCCTGCCGCCGGCGTCGACCCGGCCCACCTCGGCCACGCCCGTCCCGGCACCGGGGCCCTCCTGGCGTCGGGGGAGGCCCTGTCCGGCGCCCCCACCGGCCACCTGACCGACCTGCGCATGCTCGCGGCCCATGTGATCGCCGCGGTCCTCACCGTGCTGGTGCTGCGGCGCGGTGAGGCCCTCGTGCTCACCATCGCCGAACGCGTGGTGGCCGCCGTCTGCCCGCCGCCGGCCGCGCGCGGCCCCCTGCCGACGCCGGCCCGCCTCCGTGTCCCCGTCCCGCCGGTGCTCCGGCCGGCGACGTCCCTCGCCCTCCTCAGCTCTCCGGGGCGGCGCGGCCCGCCGTTCGCCCTCGCGGCCTGAGGACGCCGGCTCCGTCCGCGTCTCGAGGCCCGACCGCGCCCGACGACCCTTCGGAACGGTCCGCCCGCGACTCCCGTCCGGGACCGCGGCAGACCCGTGAGGACACCACCATGCACCACCAGACCACCCCTGTCCGCCGCGCCGCTCGCGCCGCCGTCGGACTCACCCTGCTGCCCGCCCTCGTCGTCGCCGGGGCCGCCCCCGCGGCCGCGCACGACGAGCTCATCCGGACCGCCCCCGCAGTCGGCGAGACGGCCACGACGGCGCCGTCGGAGGTCTCCCTGACCTTCAGTGGCGAGCTGATCGACGGCGAGGGCATCCAGAACCTCCTGCAGGTCCGCGACGCCGACGGCAATCAGTGGCAGTCCGCTGCCGGCACCGTGGACGGCTCCACCTTCTCCGCGCCGGTGTGCGAGGGGCTGCCCAACGGCGACTACGAGGTCGCCTACCGCGTCGTCTACTCGGACGGGCACTCCGAGGAGCGCTCGTTCGACTTCGCGGTGGACGACCCGGCCGCACCGGCCGCCGGCACCGCGCCCCAGGGCTGCGGCACCGCCGTCGCCGGGGCCTCGACCGCCGCCTCCCCGGAGGCCACGGCAGGTCAGGGCGACGCCGCCTCGGCCGAGGCGACCGCGCAGGCGGACGGCTCCGACGCCCCGCAGTCCGCGGACTCCGACGCGCTGCCCGCCTGGGTGTGGGTCGCCGGCATCGCCGGCCTGGCCGTGCTCGTGGTCGCCTTCCTCCTGATGGGCCGCCGCGCCCGCGCGCTCGGCCACCTCGACGACGGCCGCTGACCTCTGATCCCCGGTCGGCCCCCTGAGGGGGCCGGCCCCGCCCTCGCGCGCCCGAACGCCCCGCGCGTCGTCGCGCGCCCGCCTGACAAGGAACCCCACAGACGTGACCACCACCTCCCCCCGCGCCCCTCGCCGCCTCGGCGCCGCCGCCGTGCTCGCAATCGCGGCTCTCGGCCTGACGGCCTGCGCCGGAGACGACGCCGGCTCCGCCCCGAGCGCGTCGGACGCCTCGAGCGTCGCGCCGGCCACGGACGCCGCCCCGGCCTCGGATGCCTCGCCGGCCGCGTCCACCGCGGACGGCCAGGCCGCCGGCCTCACGATCACCGACCCCTGGACGAAGGCCACCGAGGAGGGCATGACCGGCTCCTTCGGCATGCTCGAGAACTCCTCGGACCAGGACCTGCACATCGTCGGCGTCCGCTCGGAGCTGGGCGAGACGGTCGAGCTCCACGAGATGGTCTCCGGCGAGGACGGCCAGATGGTGATGCAGGAGAGCCCCGACGGCTTCACCGTGCCCGCGGGCGGGAGCCTCGAGCTCGCCCCGGGCGGCAACCACGTGATGTTCATGGGCCTGACCGACCCGATCGAGCCGGGTGAGGACGTGACCTACGACCTCGAGCTGGAGGACGGCTCCACCCTCGAGGTCACCTCCGTGGTCCGGCCCTTCACCGGCGCCAACGAGTCGTACCACGGCGGCGAGTCCCACGAATCGGAGGACCATGCCGACCACTGACCCCGCCGTCCGGCCGGACGACCACCACGGGTCGGGCGGGCGCGAGGGCGCCCGCCCGGCCCCGGGGGGCCCCTCCCGCCGCGGCCTGCTCCTCGGGGCGGGCGCGGTGGGCGGCGGCCTGCTGGGCACGGCGCTCGGCTACGGCGCCGGCCACGCGTCGGCCTCGACCGCCCCGGGCGCGTCCGCCGCGCCCGGGGCGGGGGCCTCGCCCTCCGAGGTCATGGGCGACACCGGCATCGAGGGCGAGGTCGGCCGGGCCGGCTGGGCCGAGCCCGGCGGCCAGTCCGCCCGGGTGGCCGTCAGCTCGCCCGTGGGCACGGACACCGTGCCGTTCCACGGGCCGCGCCAGGCCGGCGTCGACACCCCGGCCCAGGCCCACGCGGTGTTCCTCGCCCTCGACCTGCTCCCGGACACGGACCGGCTGGGGATCGAGCGGATGCTGCGCCTGCTCACCGACGACGCCGCGCGCCTCACCCAGGGCCGGGCCACGATCGCGGACACCGAGCCGGAGCTCGCCGCCGCCCCCGCACGGCTCACCGTGACGTTCGGCTTCGGCCCGGAGCTCGTCCGCCGCGTGGCCCCGGACCGGGCCCCGGCCTGGCTGCGCCCGCTGCCGGCGTTCGAGCAGATCGACCGCCTGGACCCCGCGTTCAGCGACGGCGACCTGCTGCTGCAGATCTGCGGCGACGACCGGATGTCCGTGGCCCACGCCCGGCGCATGCTCCTCAAGGCGGCCCGGCCGTTCGCCACCGAGCGCTGGGTGCAGGAGGGCTTCCGCTCCGCCCGCGGCGCCCATCCCACCGGCACCACCATGCGCAACCTCTTCGGGCAGGTGGACGGCACCGGCAACCCGGCGGCGGACACCCCGCATCTCGACCGCGTGGTGTGGGGCGTGGGCGCCGAGCAGGTGGGCGTCACCCCGTGGATCGCGGACGGCACGTCCGTGGTGATCCGGCGCATCGAGATGCTCATGGACACGTGGGACGAGCTCGACCGCCCGGCCAAGGAGAAGGTCATCGGCCGTCGCCTCGGCACCGGGGCGCCGCTCACCGGCGAGCAGGAGCACGACGAGCCGGACTTCGACGCCGTCGGCCCCACGGGCTTCCCGGTCATCTCGGACATCGCGCACCTGCGGCGGGCCCGTGGGGAGGAGCCCGAGTACGGGATGCTGCGTCGCGGCTACAACTACGACGACCCGCGCGGGGCGCTGGAGGCGGGCTCCGGCCTGATCTTCGCCGCCTACCAGGCGGACGTGGACCGACAGTTCGTCCCCGTCCAGGCCCGGCTCGCGGAGTCGGACCACCTGAACCTGTGGACCGTGCCCGTCGGCTCGGCGGTCTTCGCGATCCCGCCCGGCTGCGCCGAGGGCGGGTTCGTGGGCGACGCCCTGTTCGCCTGACCCAGGGGCCCGACGACGGCGGGGCCGCTCCCGTCGTCGCCGGGCGTCCGCATGCTTTGAGAGGATGGACCCCATGTCCGCCGCCACCGCCCCCGCCCGGGGCAGCCACCCCGCCGAGAACGACGACGCCGCCCGCCCCGGTCCGTCGGGGCCGGTCGGTGTGCCCCGGTGGATCTGGATGCTCGTGGCCGCCGCGGGAGCCGCCGGCCTCGCCGCCGCCGGCTGGCTGACCGGGGTCACCGCCGCGCGCCAGCTCTCCGACCCGGGGTGGATCACCCGCTGGGGCGTGCCCGTGGGGGAGCTCGTCTCCAACCTGGCGATGTCCCTGACCATCGCCGCGCTGATCTTCGCGGCCGGGGTCCTGCCGCCGCACGCAGCGGGCACGGAACGGTGGCACCGCTCCGCCCGGCAGCGGCGCGAGGATGCGGACGCCGCACCGCTGCCCGAGCACCCCGCGTTCACCCGCGTGATGCGGATCGCCGCCGTCAGCGCCGGCGTGTGGACGGTGGCCGCGCTGGCCGTCGGCGTGCTGTCCTACTCGGATCTCGCCGGCATCCCCGTCACGGCGGGGCAGGGCTTCACGGACGGCCTGGCGGCCTACGTGGTCGGCATCTCGGTGGGCCAGGCGTGGTTCTGGGTCACCGTGATCGCCGCCGTCGTGACCACGTTGGCGATCGCCGTCCGCTCCCACAACGGCCTGTTCTGGACCGGCATCCTGGCGATGCTCGCCCTCGTGCCCCTGGCCCTGATCGGGCACGCGGCGGGCGGTGACGACCACACCGGCGCCGTGAACTCGATCGGCCTGCACCTGCTCGGCGTCGTCGTGTGGGTGGGCGGACTGCTCGTGCTCGTCGCGATCTCGGACACCCTCGTGGGGCCCAACGGGGCGCAGGGGCGGGGCCGCAGCCTGCGCCGGCAGGGCCCGGCGCCCCTGCTGCACACGGTCCTGACCCGCTACTCCGTGCTCGCCGGGCTGGGCCTGGTCACGGTGGCGCTGTCCGGCGTGGTCAACGCGTCGATCCGCATGGACGATCCGGCCCAGCTGCTGAGCCCCTACGGCATCCTCGTGTCGGCCAAGTTCCTGGCGGCCCTGGGCCTCGGCCTGATCGGCCTGCTGCACCGCCGGTGGGTGATCCCCCGCCTCGACGCCGGCCCGGACCGTCCCAGCCCCGCCCCCGCGCGTCGCCTGCTGTGGCAGCTCATCGCCGTGGAGGCCGTGATCATGGGCGCCGTCATGGGCGTCTCCTCCGTGCTCTCCCGGACGGCCCCGCCCGTGCCGGAGGAGCTCGCGCCGGACGCCTCCCCGGCCCGCATCCTCACCGGCTACGAGCTGCCGCCGGCCCTCGAGGGCGCCCGGTGGATCACGATGTGGCGGTTCGACTGGCTGTGGGTCGCGATCATCGCGTTCCTGACCCTCTGGTACCTGCGCTCCGTGTGGCAGCTGCGCCGCCGCGGCGACCGCTGGCCCGTGCTGCGCACCGTCGCGTGGCTCGCGGGCCTGGCCGTGCTGCTGTGGGCGACCTCCGGGTCCCCGGCCGTGTACGGCCGCGTCCTGTTCAGCGCGCACATGGTGGGCCACATGACGCTGACGATGCTCAGCCCCGTCTTCCTCGTCCTGGGCGCACCCATCACCCTGGCGCTGCGGGCCCTGCCGTCCCGCACGGATGGGACGCGCGGCCCCCGCGAGTGGATCCTGTGGATCGTGCACTCCCCGTGGGGGCGGTTCATCACGAACCCGATCGTGGCGGGGGTCAACTTCGCCGGCTCGATCCTGGTGTTCTACTACACGGACTTCTTCCGGTTCTCGCTGGAGACCCACGTGGGCCACGAGTTCATGAACGTCCACTTCCTGCTGACCGGGTTCCTGTTCGCCCTGGTCATGATCGGCTCGGATCCGCTGCCGCGCCGGCCCCCGTACGCCCTGCGGCTCGTGCTCCTGATGGCCACGATGGTCTTCCACGCCTTCATCGGCGTCGCCATGACCACCTCCACCGGTCTGCTGCAGGCGTCCTGGTTCGGCAACATGGGCCGCGACTGGGGCCCCACCGCCCTCGAGGATCAGCGCATCGGCGGCGCGGTGATGTGGGGCATCGGCGAGTTCCCCACCGTGATGATGGCGGTGATGGTGGCCGTGCTCTGGTATCGCAGCGACCGCAAGAACGCGGTCCGGCTGGACCGGCAGGCCGACCGCGACGGCGACGCGGAGCTGCGCCGCTGGAACGAGATGTACGCCCGCATGCACGGCACCCCGGCCACCGACGCCCCGAGCGGCGCCGAGCCCGCGGCCCGTGACTCCTCCACCGGCCCCGAGGAGGCCCGTGATGTCCGCTGACCGTGTCCGTCCCCTCCGCCGCCCGGCCGCGCCCCGGCGTGGTCGGCTGCGCCTCGTGGCCGCCGTCGCCGCCGGCCTGCTGGCCCTGACGGGCTGCGGGGCCGGGGACAACGATCCGGCCGCCGCGTCCGTGCCCGCGGACGGGGTCCACGACGACGCCGGCACCGCGGTGCACACGGAGTCGGCGGCCCCGGAGGGGCTCGGCCTGGGCGACCGTCAGGACGAGCGCATGGCGGAGGCCGCGGCCGAGCGTGCGGCCACGTTCGGCTTCGTCCGGCAGCGGGCCGCCACGGCGGAGGAGATCGACGCGGCCCGCGAGGACTCCCGGGACCGGCGTGCGGACGCGGACCGGACCACCGTGCAGCCGGCGCAGTGCAAGGCGCCGCTGACCGCCCTGGACTTCTCTCCGATCGCCCTCGACGGGGCCGAGGCCACGCGCGTGGACGTCGGCGCCGACACCTTCACGGGCACGGGCACCGTGGAGGTCGCCCGGCTCACGGGCCAGGGCCGCCAGGACGTCGAGCGCCACATCCAGACCGTCAACGCCCTGCGCGCCGACTGCCGCGAGATGACCATGACCGTGCAGGAGGGGGACGCGACCGTCGACTACCGCCTCGAGGTCTCCGACGCGCCGCTGTCCGACGGCACGCCGGCGCAGTCCGCCCTCGTGTGGGAGCGGACCGTGGCCTCGGAGTCCGAGCCCCAGCTCACGGCCCAGGTGCTCACCGCCGTCACCTCCGACGCCGTGGTGATGGTCTCCTTCGTGGGCCGGCCCGAGGCCGGGCGCAAGGAGTTCACCCTCATCGCCGAGGAGATGCTGGCCGCCGCCCTGGCCGCCGACTGAGCCGGACCCGCCCGGCGGCGTCGTCTTTCCCCCTGTGACGCCGCCGGCGTCCGCTCACGGCTGACGCGTCCGGGGCGTGCGTCATGATGGTGGACATGACCGCACCGCAGACCCCGAACCCCGCCCCGACCGCTGACGCCCCCGCCGCCGTGCCGCGCGCGGCCACCCGGGTGCGCGCGTCCGAGCTCGTGGGCCGCGGCTGGCTGAACACCGGCGGCGAGCAGGTGAGCCTCGAGGACCTGCGCGGCAAGGTCGTCCTCCTCGACTTCTGGACGTTCTGCTGCATCAACTGCCTGCACGTCCTGGACGAGCTGCGCCCGCTCGAGGAGGAGTTCGCGGACGTGCTCGTCACGGTGGGAGTGCACTCGCCCAAGTTCGAGCACGAGGCGGACCCGGACGCGCTCGCGGCCGCCGTCGAGCGCTACGCCATCGAGCACCCCGTGCTGGACGACCCCGAGCTGACCACGTGGCAGGCGTACTCGGCGCGCGCGTGGCCCACCCTCGTGGTGGTGGACCCGGAGGGCTACATCGCCGCGCACCTGTCCGGAGAGGGGCACGTGGCCGGGCTCTACGGGCTCGTGCGCGAGCTCGTGGCCGAGCACGAGGCCAAGGGCACGCTGCACCGCGGCTCGGGCCCCTACGTCCCGCCCGCCCCCGTGGCCCGGGACCTGTCGTTCCCCGGCAAGGCCGTGTCGCTCGGCGGCCGCGGCTCCCGCCCGGGCACGTTCCTCGTCTCGGACACCGGCCACCACCGCCTCCTGGAGGTCGCCGAGGACCTGACCACGGTGCTCCGCGCGTTCGGCGGCGGGGACCCCGCCACGGCGGACGCGGGCCAGGCCGAGCTCGCATTCCCCACGCCCGGGGAGAAGGGCCACGCGGACGGCGGGCCGGACCAGGCGCTGTTCAACGAGCCGCAGGGCCTGGCGCTGCTGCCCGAGGACGTCGCCCAGCGCGTCGGCTACGACGTCGTCGTGGCGGACTCCGTCAACCACCGGCTGCGGGGCCTGCGCCTGTCGGACGGGCACGTCAGCACCCTCGCCGGCAACGGCGTGCAGAAGCTCATCGACTCCGAGCGCGCCAAGGAGGCCGCCGCCGTCGACGACGAGGGGGACGTCGCCGTCGACCTCGCGGACCTGCCCGGGGAGCCGACCGCGATCTCGCTGTCCTCCCCGTGGGACGTCGTGTGGCACCCCGCCCTGGGGCGTGTGGTGATCGCGATGGCCGGCACGCACCAGCTCTTCGACTTCGACCCCGTCACAGACGCGCTCGCGGTGCACGCGGGCACGGCGCTCGAGGGCCTGCTGGACGGCGACGCCGGACGGGCCTGGTTCGCGCAGCCCTCGGGGCTGTCCGTGGGCGCGGACGGCACGCTGTGGGTCGCGGACTCGGAGACCTCCGCGGTGCGCTGGGTGCGGACCGGGGAGGACGGGCGCCGCGAGGTCGGGACCGCCGTCGGGGCGGGCCTGTTCGACTTCGGCCACGTGGACGGGGAGGCGGACCGCGCGCGCCTGCAGCACGCGCTGGGCGTCACAGCCCTGCCGGACGGCTCCGTGCTGATCGCCGACACGTACAACGGCGCGATCCGCCGGTACGCCCCGGCCGGCGAGGATGCCGCGGGCCGGGCGGTCCCGGCCACGGTGACCACGGTGGCGCGGGGGCTGCTCGAGCCCTCGGACGTGCTCGTGGAGCACGACGCGGACGGGAACGACACTGCGATCGTGGTGGTCGAGTCCAACGCCCACCGGCTCACGCGGCTGGCGGTGCCGGAGGAGTTCCTCACCGTGGACGAGGGCGCGCGGCAGACGCAGCGTCCCCGCACCCCGGTGGTGGCCGGCGACCTGGACCTGACGATCGGCTTCGCCGCGCCCACGGGGCAGAAGCTGGACGACCGCTGGGGCGACCCCACGCAGCTGAAGGTCTCCTCGTCCCCGGAGGAGCTGCTGCTCGAGGGCGCCGGCACGTCCACGGGGCTGCACCGGACGCTGCGGCTGAACCCCGAGGTCGAGGAGGGCGTCCTGCACATCACCGCCCGGGCCGCCGCGTGCGACGGGGAGAAGGGGCAGCCCATCCCGGACCACGCCGCCTGCCACCTGTACCAGCAGGACTGGGGCATCCCGGTCACGGTGCACACCCCGGACCGGGCCCCGAAGGGCGCCGAGACCCGCCTGGACCTGGACCTGCGCGGGATACACTGAGCGCGTCGTCCGCCCCCGACCCCGAAGGCTGCGCCCCACCATGACCACGCTCATCGTCACCTCGTCCGCCCACGGATCCACGCGAGAGATCGCCGAGCGTGTCGCGGAGGTGCTGCGCACGTCGCAGGCCGTCCCGACCGTGGTGGAGGACGTCGAGGGCGCCGCCGCGTGGCTGGCCACGGCGGACGCGGTGATCGTCGCGGCCCCGGTCTACACGGGCTCGCTCGCCGCCGACGCGCGGGCGTTCCTCGACACCCGTCGGGCCGAGCTGGCGGACCTGCCGCTCGTGATCCTGGCCTCCGGCGGCGCGCCCGAGCTGGCCCCGCCGGTGCGGGAGAAGCTCGAGTCCTACGGTCCGCGCGAGGTGGCGTACTTCCGCGGGGCGCTCTTCGAGGAGCGCCTGGGCCGGCTGGAGAAGCTCAAGCTCTCCCGCAACGAGCACTACGGCGACTTCCGCGACTGGGACGCCATCGAGGCCTGGGCCAAGACCCTCCCCGGCGCCGGCGTGCGCTGACCTCACCCGCCGCTGTCGTCGACGAGACGGTGGAGGCGGAGGAGCCTCCGCAGACGCTTTCGTTGACGAAACGGCGACGGAGGCTCTCGTGTCCGCAGCCGAGGCGAGCGGTTAACCTGGCCGCATGTCCCATGCCGCCCGTCGCCCCGCCGCGTCCTCCCGCCCCGCCCGGCCCCGCCCGACGACGGCGCCCCTCGCTCTGCCCGACCGGCCCGGCTGGGTGCGGCTCGCCGCGGGTGCGGTGGTCCCGGGCGTCGTCGCGGCGGTCGCGGCGCTCGCGGCCCTGCAGGTGTTCGTCCTCAACCCGTTGGCCGCCGCGCCCGGCGACCGCGGCCTCGGGAGGATCTACGCGGACCTGAGCGCGGCGGGCCAGCTCGGCGTCCCCTTCGTCCTTCCGGCCGTGATCCTAGCGGCCGGGTTCGGTGTGGCCGCGATCCTGTGGTTCCTCACGTGGCGTCGCGAGGAGGTCGACCCGCTGGCGGTCCTCGCCCTGGGCCTCGCCTCGCTCGTCGCCGCGTCCCCGGCCTACTTCATGGCCTCGTTCGGGCCGGGCATGGCGCTCGCGGACACCTACGGCATCGGCGGGGGCGACCACAGCCCGTGGGCCTGGCCGATCTACGTGGTCAGCGTGCTGGCGTTGGCGGGGCTGGTCGCCGTCGTCGTGCTCCTGCTGCGCGGTCCGGCGGGCGGGCTCGGCGCCCCGCGGCGCCGGGCCTAGGGCATGTCTGACAATCGTTTGGACCACGCGAGCACAGCGTTCAACACCACGGCGGCTCGGTAGACGATCGCGTACTTGTCGTACCGGGTCGCCAGGCCCCGCCATTGCTTCAGGTGCGCGTACTGGCGCTCGATCACGTTCCGGCCCTTGTAAGCCTGCGAGTCCAGGCCAACGGGACGGCCACCGGCCGAGCCGCGGCGCCTGCGGTGGCCCTGCTGATCCGCCGGCTCGGGGATCACGGCTTTGATCCGGCGGGCACGCAGGTGGGTGCGGATCGCCCGGGAGGAGTACGCCTTGTCACCCAGCACCGCCTCGGGGCGGGTCCGGGGCCGCCCTACCGGCCGTGCCACGCGCAGCTGCCCCAGCAGCGGCAGCAGCATCGGGGAGTCCCCGGCTTGGCCAGGGGTGATCAGACTGACCAACGGCAGCCCGGCCCCGTCCACGAGCTGATGGATCTTCGTGCTCAGCCCTCCACGGGAGCGCCCGATGCCGTGATCGGCCGGCTCCTCACGCGGATTCTTGTAGTTCGACCCATCCCCCTGTGAGGCGGGTGATGTTCGTGGCGTGCTGGTGGGCGCGGGCGATCGTGGAGTCCACCGAGACCGACCAATCGATCAGGCCTTCGGCGTCCGCGGCGGCGGTCAGCCTCGCCAGCACCGCATCCCAGGTGCCCTCTTCAGCCAAGCGCCGGTGCCAGGTCCACACGGTCTGCCAAGGCCCGTAGACCTCGGGCAGGTCCCGCCAGGGGATCCCGCACCTGTATCGGTAGATGATCGCCTCCACCATGGTGCGGGCGTCCGAGAACGGCCGGCCCCGTCGACCGGTCCGGGCAGGGAGCATCGGGGCGATCAGTTCCCATTGGGCATCGGAGAGGATCTCGAAGCGGGACATGCCTTCCAGGGTGTCAGCTGGCCCCCTGGATCCATTCTCAGACACGCCCTAGGCCGGTGGGACCGACCTGACCACGACCCCGCCAGTACGGCAACCACCAGCTCATCCCGCGGCACCGCGCCGAGACGGACGCCGCGGCCCGGGAGGGCGGGCACGTGGCGATGATCTCCACCGGCTGGGACCCGGGCCTGTTCTCGATGAATCGCGTGTTGGGTGCGGCGCTGTTCCCGCAGGCGCAGCAGAACATGTTCTGGGGCAGGGGCCTCTCGCCGGGCCATTCCGACGCCGTCCGGCGGGTCCCCGGCGTCCGGCGCGGCGTGCAGTACACGATCCCCAGCGAGGAGGCGATCGCCGAGGCCCGCGCCGCACAGGTCGCCGACGGCCGTGCCGCCGCGCGGCTGAAGGCCCAGGGGGAGACGGGGGCGCGCACCGTGCTCGAGGTCGCCCCGTACCTGCTCTCGCCCACGGGGCTGGACGAGCTGATCCGCCGGGACGTCTGAGCCGCGGCGAGGCGTCCGGCGCGTGACACCGGGCCGGGCGCCGCCGTCGTCGGCCTCAGGCCAGCAGCAGGGCGACGGCGATCATCGCCGGGATCGCGACGATCGTGGTGACCAGGATCGTGTCCTTCGAGACGCGCAGCCCCGCGTCGTAGCGCACGGCGGTGACGAACACGTTCTGTGCGGTCGGCAGCGAGGCCAGGACGACGGCGACGAACACGTGCCGTGCATCCAGGCCGAACACGAACTGCGCGAGCAGCCAGGCCAGCAGCGGATGCACCACCAGCTTCACCGCCGAGGCGAGCAGCACGTCCGCGCGACGCCCGCCGGCGCGCTCGAGCGGCCGCGAGCCGACCAGCGACATGCCGAACGCCAGGAGCATCGCCGGGATGGACAGCCCGCCGATGAGCTCCACGGACTCCATGAGGGGGCCCGGCAGCGACCAGCCGGTGAGAGAGAAGGCCAGGCCGGCCACCGAGCCCAGGATCAGGGGGTTGGTGACCGTGTGGCGGACCTGGTCGGCCACGGCGCGCCCGGGGGAGCGGCGCACCGCACGGCGCCGGCCCGCCGTCGTGCGTCGCCGGGCCTCGCGCGCGGTGGCGGCGTCCATCGCGGCCACGTAGAGCGGCGTGTAGATCGCCAGCTGGAAGATGAGCGCCGGGGCGGCCAGGGCGGCGTCGCCGAGGACGTAGGCCGCGATGGGAATGCCGAGGTTCGCCGAGTTCACGAGCGAGGCGCTGAGCGCGGACATGATCCGCTCCGAGGCCGGCCTGCCCTTCAACAGCGGGATCGTCACCGCGAGGTACAGCGCGGCCGCCGCGAACGCGGACAGCGAGGCCACCCACAGCTGGGGGCCCAGCACGGCGCCCACGTCCGCGCGGGAGAGCGTGACGAACAGCAGCGCCGGGTTGCCGATGAAGAACGCCGCGCGGGAGAGCACGGTGCGGCCGTGCTCGCCGAGCACCCCCGTGCGCCCCACCAGGACGCCCACGAGGATGATCACCCACACGACCGCGAAGCCGGAGAGCACCTGGGTCACGGACGGGCCTCCACGGGTCGGGGTGGGGCGGTCCGCGGCGGGGTCAGGGGCATGGCGCGATCCTACGCCGCGGGCGTCGGCTAGCCTGGATCACGACGGCGGCGCCCACCGCCGAGCGCGCCACGCGGCCCGGCCCCGCGCGGCAGGGCCCTGCAGCCCGGCGCGAAGGGGAGCGGATCCTCGGGCCCACCCACACGCGACGGACGTCGTCCCCGACCCGCGGCGCGGCATGGCCGGGAGCGCGCCGGCGAGGATGCACCATGACCCGTCAGTCCGACCTCAAGACCCTGATCCGCGCCCGCATGGCCGTCACCGGTGAGCGGTACACCGCCGCGGCGGCGGCCCTCGCCGACGAGTGGCAGTCCGCCGAGCGCTACCACGCGACCGTGCTCGCCCGCTTCTTCGACGGGGACCGGCTGCGCTCCATCCCCGCGCGCCGCAAGCCGCGGGTGGCCGTCCTTCTCGAGCTGCTGCGTCGCTTCAGAGCGGGCCGCGCCTACGCGGAGGCTGAGGTCAACGACCTGCTGCGCCCCGCCCACGAGGACGTGGCCACGCTGCGTCGCGAACTCGTGGACTACGGGTTCCTCGACCGCGCCGACGGTGTCTACCGGTTGGCGGACGCCGGGCCAGACCTCGACCCGCGCTTCGCCGCGGACCTGCCGGTCGACCTGGAACGCCGGCTGCGCGAGATCCGCGCGGGCCGTTGAGGGGAGCGGCGTAAAGCGACACGGCCCCGGGTCCCTCGCGTGAGGGGCCCGGGGCCGTCGTCGTGGTGTGGAGCGGGCGACGGGAATCGAACCCGCGTATCTTGCTTGGGAAGCAAGCGCTCTACCATTGAGCTACGCCCGCGCAACCGCTCGGTTTCCGCCTGCGGCGCGGGTACCACGATACACCAGCCCGGCCGGTGCACCGGCCCCGTGTCGTCATCGAGCCCCGCGGACCCGTACGTCAGTGCACCGGGTCCGCCGCGCCGACCTCGCGCGACCGCACCCGCCGCGTCGCCGCCCGGGCGCGCGAGCGACCGAACGCGTCCGCGTACCGCATGAGCACCGGCCCGGCGACCGCCAGGGCGAGCACATAGGCCGTCGCGAACGCGGTCATCTCCGGTGGCACGCCACCCGCCGACGCGGCGAGCCCGGCGATCACGATGGAGAACTCCCCGCGGATCGTCAGGGCCGCCCCCGCGCGCCAGCGGCCGGCCACGCCGATCCCCGCCCCGCGCGCGGCGAGGTAGCCCGTGGCCACCTTCGTGGCGGCCGTGACGAGGGCCAGGGCCAGCGCGGTCAGCAGCACGGGCGGCAGGGTGCGCGGATCCACGCTCATGCCGAACAGCACGAAGAACAGGGCGGCGAAGAGGTCGCGCAGCGGCTCGAGCACGGCGCGGGCCTGTTTGGCGGCCGCTCCGGAGATCGCGATGCCCAGCAGGAACGCGCCCACACCCGCCGAGACCTGCAGCGCCCCGGCCACGCCTGCGACGACGAGCGCCAGCCCCAGCACCGTGAGCAGGAAGTTCTCCTGCTCGTCCGAGTGCAGCAGCCGCGAGATCTGGGGACCGTACCGCACCGCCACCCCCAGCACGAGGGCGACGACGACGAGCGCGACGCCCGCCGCCTTCAGACCGGAGACAAAGGCGGTGCCCGCCGCGAGCGCCGTCATCACGGGCAGGTAGACCGCCATGGCCAGGTCCTCGAACACGAGCACGGACAGCAGCACGGGGGTCTCGCGGTTGCCGACGCGGCCGAGGTCGCCGAGGACCTTCGCGATGATGCCGGAGGAGGAGATGTAGGTGATGCCGCCCAGTACGAGGGAGCCCACCGGCCCCCAGCCGAGCAGCAGCCCGGCCACCGCTCCGGGGGTGAAGTTCAGGACGATGTCCAACACACCGGCCCGCCAGGAGCCGCGCAGCCCGTCGACGAGCTCACGGGCCGAGTACTCCACGCCGAGCATGAGCAGCAGGAGCACGACGCCGATCTCGGCGGCCAGTCGGCTGAACTCCTCGATGGGCTCCATGGGGTTGTGCGCGACACCGGCCGCGTCGACGTGGGTGAACAGCAGCCCGCCGACGCCGACCATGAGTCCGCCCAGCAGGTACAGCGGGACGGGGGACATGCCGATCTTTCCGGCGAACCGGCCGAGGGCGCCGAGCAGCAGGAGCACGGCCCCGAGCTCGATCAGGGCGATCAGCGTGGTGTCCACGGGGGCCTCAGGCGGCCAGCAGCCGCTCGGCCTTCCGGAGGCCCTCGCTGGTGCCGACCACCACGAGCAGGTCGCCGCCCTCGAGGAGCATGGTCGGGGCGGGGGAGGCGTGGGTGACGCCGGAGCGGACGACGGCGACGATCGAGACGCCGGTGCGCGTGCGCATGCGGGTCGCCCCGAGCACCTCGCCCGCGTACGGGGAGTCGGACGGCAGGATCAGCTGACGGGTGGTGATGCCGGGCAGGTCCGCGTGCTCCTCCTGGAGCTGGGAGACCAGTCGCGGCCCGGACAGGAGCGCGCCCAGGGCGGACGCCTCCTCGAGGGTCAGGGGGAGCGAGGTCGCGCAGGCGTCCGGGTCCTCGGCATCGGAGAGGATCAGCTCGGTCTGGCCGTCGCGGTGGGTGACCACGCCGATGCGGCGGCCGTCGGCGAGGGCCAGCTCGCGGCGCACGCCGATGCCCGGCAGGGAGGTCTCGTGGAGGCTCATGTCGTACATCGTAGGTTGTGGCCGCGCCGTCGACGTCCTGGCCGCCGTTTCCCGAACGAAAGTGCGCCAGGGGCCGCCGTTTCCCGAACGAAAGTGCGCCGGGGGCCGCTGGTAGAGTCCGAACCGCGTCCGGCCGCGGCCGGCCGCGTCCGGCAGCCCCCGTCCCGGAAGGACGTCCCATGCGCGACACCACGGCCGACGCGGCCCAGGTCCCCGCCCACCCCGACGACACGGCGGTGTACCGCTACCTCGCGTTCGGGGAGACGGACCGCCCCTTCCTCGTGGGCGGTCCCCGGCCCGCACCGCCCGCCCCCGCCGCGACGCCGTCCCCGGTCGCCGACCTCGAGTCGGTCCGCGCCGCGATCCGCGCCCACGGCGGTCCCCTGGCCTCGACCGCGCAGGTGTGCGGCCGCCCCGCCCCGACGCCGCCGGCCGCCGGCGCGTCCCGTGGCCTGCGCGGCGCCGCGCGCACCCTGACCGCGACCCGGCGCGACGTCGCCGCCCGCCTGGCCGACTCCCGCGAGCGCGCCGACGTGCCCGTCGAGGCGCTGCTGAACTCGGCCTTCGTGGACGCCCACGCGGACGAGCGCCCCGCCGACCGCGGCGTGCCGCGCGGGCGGCTCGCCGGCCTGGTGGACGCCGTCCTCCCGCCGGCCCGCCCCGCGGACGACGACGCCGCGGCCGGCCTGCTGCTCGCCCTGCGCGAGCCGGTCCGCGAGGTGTTCGCCTCCGACTCGTTCGCCGCCCGCCCGTACGCCGACGCGCCCACCGTCCGCGCGCTGTTCGAGGACTTCCTCGCCCACCCGCGCCGGCACGACCCCGAGCGCTTCTGGCGCCTGCTCAACCTCGAGCTCTGGCTGCGCGAGGCGGTGGACGCGGACGCCGCCCCGGCCGGCCCCGCCGCCGCGGTCGACGAGGCCGCGGGAGCCCCGGCGCCGGCCAAGCCGGACCACGAGCCGAACCCGGGCAAGGAGCTCGACCTGGTCTCCGCCGAGGACGGCCGCCGCTACCGCCGCTTCCCCGTGCAGACCGGCCTGGTGGACCGGGACACGGACCTGCAGGCCTACCTGCGCGGCGAGATCGAGGACTTCTTCCGCGACCTGCCCGCGGACGCGATGCCGCAGGACGCCCCGTGGCACTTCTCCGTGTCCGAGAAGATCGTGGCCATCACCCAGGGCCGCTCCTACTACACCTGGGAGGTCCGCCCCTCCGTGGCCGCGCGCGCCCTCTCCCGCCTGGTCACCCGCACGCCCGCGGGCATCGGTCTGGGTGACCCCACCACCATGCAGCTGGCCATCCAGGAGGCCGGCCTGCCGCGCATCGTGCTCTCCGCGGCCGCCGGCGCCGCCGGCAAGGTCGCCGGCAAGCGCGGTGTGTTCTACAACGTGGTGGGCGGCAACGTCCGCGCGATCGACGGGCCCACCACCTACTCCACGTTCCCGGCCAACGTCTCGGCCAAGCTGCCCCCGGCCGAGCCGGACCGGGTGGCCGCCGAGGTCTCGGCGATGATCCGGGCGGCGGACATCCCGGCCTGGGCGAAGGCCTCCTTCGCCGGCACCGTCGTGATGGACGCCAACGACATCGGCCGCAACGCCCTCGGCAAGGACACCGCCGCGTCGGCCGCCGTCCTCGAAGCCGCCTTCGCGGACAACCCGCTGGGCCAGGGCCGCGAGCGCACCCCGCTGGCCGTCGTCGTGCGAATGGACTGAGCCGTGCTGCTCTCCGACCGTGACATCCGCGCCGAGCTCGACTCCGGCCGCGTGGGCCTGGACCCCCTCGACCCGGCGATGGTCCAGCCCGCGTCCGTGGACGTGCGCCTGGACCGGTTCTTCCGGCTCTTCGACAACCACCGGTACGCGCACATCGACCCGCGCCAGGAGCAGGACGAGCTGACCCGGCTGGTGGAGGTGGACCCGGACGAGGCCTTCATCCTGCACCCGGGGGAGTTCGTGCTCGGCTCCACCTATGAGCAGGTCACGCTGCCGGACGACCTCGCCGCCCGCCTCGAGGGCAAGTCCTCGCTGGGGCGGCTGGGCCTGCTGACGCACTCGACCGCCGGGTTCATCGACCCCGGTTTCTCCGGGCACGTCACGCTCGAGCTGTCCAACGTGGCCACGCTGCCCATCACGCTGTGGCCGGGGATGAAGATCGGCCAGCTGTGCTTCTTCCGGCTCTCTTCGGCGGCCCAGTCGCCGTACGGCACCGGGGCCAACCAGAACCGGTACCAGGGTCAGCGCGGGCCCACGGCCTCCCGGGCGCACCGCGACTTCCATCTCACCCGCATCGAGCGATGACCGACGTCGCGCTCCCGCCGGTCGCCTCCGCCGCCCCGCGCCGCCAGGTGGCCGCGTGGGCGCTGTGGGACTGGGGCTCGGCCGCGTTCAACGCGGTCATGGTCACCTTCGTGTTCGGCACCTACCTGGCCTCGGACGCGTTCGGGCCGGACGAGCGGGGCACGGCCTGGCTCTCGACGGCGATGGCGGTGGCCGGCGTCGTCATCGCAGTCACCGCGCCCGTGATGGGCCGGCGCGCGGACGGCGCGGGCCGGCGCCGCCTCTGGCTGGGGGTGATGACGGCGGCGGTGATCGCGTGCACCGCGGCGTGCTTCTTCGTCACGCCCCGGGAGTCCTCCCTGCTGCTGGGCGTCACCCTGATCGCCCTGGGCACCGTGTTCTTCGAGTTCGCGGAGGTGCAGGTCAACGCGATCCTCGTGCAGATCTCGACGCCGGCCACGATCGGCCGGATCTCGGGGATCGGCTGGGGAGCGGGCTACCTCGGCGGGATCCTGCTGCTGCTGATCGTGTTCGTGGGCTTCGTCTCGGGGGACGCGCACTGGTTCGGGATCACGGAGGACGAGGGGCTGAACATCCGGGTCGTGGCGCTGGTGGCCGCGGCGTGGTTCCTGGTGTTCGCGATCCCGGTGCTGGTGGCCGTGCCGGACCCGGCGCCCGCGCCGTCCCCCGGCGGCGGCCCGCGGCGGGAGTCCCTGGCGGCCTCGTACCGTGCGCTGGGGTCCACCCTGGCGCGGATGTGGCGCGAGGACCGCAACACCCTGTGGTTCCTGCTCTCCTCGGCGGTGTTCCGCGACGGCGTCGGGGCGGTCTTCGTCTACGGCGCCATCCTGGGCACCACGGTCTACGGGCTGGCGGCCTCGGACGTGATCCTGTTCGCGATCGCGGCCAACGTGGTGGCCGCCCTGGGCGCCTTCGTGGGCGGGCGGCTCGACGACGCGGTCGGTCCGCGCCGAGTGATCCTCGGCTCGCTGGCCGCCATGGTCCTCGTGGCCGGGGCGCTGTTCTTCGCCTCGGGCACCCTCGCGTTCTGGGTCGGCGGGCTGGCGCTGTGCCTGTTCGTGGGCCCGGTGCAGTCGGCCTCGCGCGCGTTCCTGGGCCGGCTCACCACGCCGCGGACGGCCGGCGAGGTGTTCGGGCTGTACGCCACCACGGGCCGCGCGGTCGGGTTCATCACGCCCGCCCTCGTGACGCTCGCGCTCGCCCTGCACCCGGACAACCGGGTGGTCATCCCCGTGATCGCCGTCGTGCTCGTGGCCGGTGGGCTGCTGTTCGCCCGCGTCACGGAACCGATCACGCGGAGCGCGGAATCGATTCGCTGACCCCGGGCGGGATGCATCCCTCCGCTAGTCTGGACCGGACCCTCGCCCGTGCCTGACGAAGGGACCGCATGCTCGTCACCCTGACCGCGCTCTTCGTCGTCGCGCTCGCCGCCCCGGTGCTCTTCCGGTGGACGGGACGTCAGGGGTTCTATCTGCTCGCCGCCGCTCCCGCGGCGGGCTTCGTCTGGCTGCTCACCCAGCTGCCACACGTGTTCGCGCTGCAGGAGGCGCTCGACGCCGGCCGGCCGGTCCCGGCCTCGGCGGCGCACCTGGACCGCACCGTGCCGTGGGTGCCGTACCTCGAGATCGAGCTCGCGTTCCGCATGGACGTGCTGGCCGCGTTCATGTCCCTGATCGTGCTGGGTGTCGGCGCGCTGGTCCTGGCCTACTGCGCCCGCTACTTCCGGGAGCACGAGGCGAAGAACGCCGTGTTCGGGGGCCAGCTGCTGGCCTTCGCCGGCGCGATGTTCGGCCTCGTCACCACGGACGACCTCATGGTGCTCTACACCTTCTGGGAGGTCACCTCCGTCCTGTCCTTCCTGCTGATCGGCTACTCCGGCCACCGCATCTTCGCGCGCCGCTCGGCCATCACCGCGCTGATCGTCACCACGGTCGGCGGCCTGGCCATGCTGGCGGGCCTGATCATGCTGGCCCACATGGCCGGCTCCTGGCGGATCTCCGGCGTGCTGGCCGCGGCCCCCGGCCTCCTCGCGGACGACGGCGGGCGCGTCCTGCTCGAGGTCGCCGTCGGCCTCGTGCTGATCGGCGCGCTGACCAAGTCCGCCCAGGCGCCGTTCCACTTCTGGCTGCCGGGCGCGATGGCCGCGCCGACCCCCGTGTCCGCGTACCTGCACGCGGCGGCCATGGTGAAGGCCGGCGTCTTCCTCGTGGCCCGCCTGGCCCCGGAGTTCCACGGCCTCGCCATGTGGCAGGTCCTCGTGATCGGCGTGGGTCTGTGGACCCTGCTGCTCGGCGGCTGGCGCGCCCTGCGGCAGACAGACATCAAGCTCGTCCTCGCGTACGGCACGGTCTCCCAGCTCGGCTTCCTCATGGTGGCCAACGGGCTGGGCACCCGCGACGCCGCCATGGCCGGCCTCGCCATGCTCCTGGCCCACGCGGTGTTCAAGGCCCCCCTGTTCATGGTGGTCGGCATCATCGACCACGAGGCCGGCACGCGCGATCTGCGCCAGCTCTCCGGGATCGGCCGCCGCCACCCGGCCCTGGCCGCCGTCGCCGTGGTGGCGGGCCTGTCCATGGCCGGCCTGCCTCCGCTGTTCGGCTTCGTGGCCAAGGAGTCCGTCCTGGAGGGCCTGGCCGCCCACGGCGTGGCGCACGCGGACGTGTGGGGCTGGACGCCGCTCGTGCTCATGACCGTGGGCTCGGTGCTCACCTTCGCCTACACGTGGCGGTTCCTGTGGGGCTCGTTCGCCGCCAAGCGGGACGAGGAGGGGGCCGCGGTCCCCGTCACGCGCTTCCACACCCGCGTCACCACCCTCGAGCTGGCCCCGGCCGCGCTGCTCGCGCTCGTCGGCCTCGTGCTCGCCTTCCTGCCCGGCCCGGTGGAGGGGATCATCACCGCCCACACGGGCTCCCTGCCGCCGCTGGACCCGGAGGAGGCGCCGGCGTACCTGGCCCTGTGGCACGGCTGGACGCCCATCCTCGCCCTCTCCGCGGGGGTCTGGGTGCTCGGCGCGCTGCTCGCCCTCGGCCGGACGGGAGTCGAGGCGTTCCAGCGCCGCGTCGAGTTCCCGGTCGACGCCCTGCGCACGTACCGGAAGATCACCGGCGCCCTCGACGAGGTCGCCATCTGGGTCACGGGGCGCACCCAGACCGGCTCCCTGCGCCGCTACCTGGGCATCATCCTGGCCACCGCGTTCCTGCTGCCGGCCGCGTTCCTGCTCTTCCCCGTGGGGCGCAGCGAGCGCACGCTGGCCACCTCGTTCCTCTCCGCGGACGTCGCCTGGTTCCAGACCCCGGCGCAGCTGGTCGTGGTGCTGATGATCGCCGTCGCCACCGTGTTCGCCGTCCGCGCGCGCCGCCGCTTCAAGGCGATCATGCTGGTGTCCGTGACCGGCTACGGCGCCGCCGCCCTGTTCGCGATGCGCGGCGCCCCGGACCTCGCGATCACCCAGGTGCTCGTGGAGACCATCATCCTGGTCACCCTCATCCTGGGCCTGCGCGTGCTGCCGCCGGACTGGTACGACCGCCGCACCGGCTCGCGGCGGATCGCCCGCATGGCGGTCGCCGGCGGCTTCGCCCTGACCATGATGTGGATCGCCGCCACCGCGCTGGCCGCCCGCACGGCGGAGCGGATCTCGCTGCCCATGCCGGAGCTCGCCTACACGGACGGCTACGGCACGAACGCCGTGAACGTCACCCTCGTGGACATCCGCGCGTGGGACACGTGGGGCGAGATCACGGTGCTGGCCGCCGCGGCCACCGGCGTGGCCTCCCTGATCTTCCTGCAGCACCGCGACGGGCGCACCCGCAGCATCGACGACGTCGCCCCCGGCTCCGTCGGCGACTTCGGCGCCGACTCCTCGCTCGGGGCCCGCGAGCTGTCCGTCGTGCGCAGCTTCGCTGTGGACGATCGCAAGGGCCAGTGGCTCGTGGCCGGCCACACGATGGCCCCCGAGCGGCGCTCGATCATCCTCGAGGTCGTCACCCGCTTCATGTTCCCGATCATGATGCTGCTCTCCGTCTACCTGCTGCTGGCCGGGCACAACACCCCCGGCGGCGGCTTCGCCGGCGGCCTGCTCGCAGGCCTGGCCCTCACGCTGCGCTTCCTCGCCGGCGGCCGGTACGAGCTGCAGGAGGCCTCCGTGATCCCGGCCGGGCCCATGATCGGCCTGGGCCTGGCGATCGCCACGCTCACCGGGATCGCCCCGCTCTTCTTCGGCGGGCAGATCCTGCAGTCCTATGTGGTGGAGTTCACCGACCTGCCGCTGTTCGGCGACGCCCTCAAGCTGGTCTCGGCCACGGCGTTCGACATCGGCGTGTACCTCGTGGTGGTCGGGCTCGTGATCGACGTGCTGCGCTCGCTCGGCGGTGAGGTGGACCGCCGGGGCGAGGAGGCCCGCCGCGCCCGCCTGCGCGCCGCGGCCCGCCGTCGTCATCCGCGCATGCCCACCCCGTCCACCCCCGACGCCCCGGAGGCCGCCCGATGATGACCGTCGACCTGGCCCTGCTCCTGGCGATGGGCGTGATGTTCGCCGGGGGGATCTACCTGGTGCTCGAGCGCAGCCTGACGCGCATCCTGCTCGGCATCGTGCTGATCAACAACGGCGCCATCATGCTGCTGTTCCTCTCCTCGGGCGGCACGGGCCTGGCCCCGCTGTTCGTGCGCGGACGGGACCCGCACGAGTACGCGGACACGCTGCCGCAGGCGCTGATCCTCACCGCGATCGTGATCGGCTTCGCCGTGGTCGCGTTCCTGACCGCCATGATCTACCGCTCGTGGCTGCTCGTCCGCGAGGACGAGGTCGAGGTGGACGCGGAGGACGTCAAGATCGCCCGGATGCCCGCCTGGGACGCGGAGGACGACGCGGAGCTCGTGGCGGAGTCCTCCGAGTTCCTGGACGACGCCGCGGACCCCAACGCCCACTACGAGCACGCGACGGAGGCACGGCCCCAGGTGCAGCACGCCACGCCCGCCCCCCAGGCGCCCACCGGATCCGGGGCAGCGTCCCGCGGCCGCCGTCCCGAGGGCGGGGAGCGCGCATGAGCATCGGTTCCGTCCCCCTGACCGACCTGGCCCCGCTGGCCGTCATGCTGCCCGTGCTGGGCGCGGCCGTGACCTTCATGCTCGTGCGCCGCCCCCGCGCGCAGATCACCGTCACGGTCTCCGCGCTCGTGCTCACCCTCGTGCTGGACGCGCTGCTGCTGGCCGCGGTCTGGGACACCGGGGTCGCGGCCGTCCACCTCGGCGGCTGGCCGGCCCCGCTGGGCATCAGCCTCGTGGTGGATCGGCTCTCGGCCCTCATGCTCGTGGTGTCGGCGCTGATCACCCTGGCGGTGCTGCTGTACGCCTCGGCCCAGGGGCTGATCAACCGGGACGAGGGCGGACCGGTCTCGATCTTCCACCCCACGTTCCTGATCCTCGTGGCGGGCGTGTCCAACGCGTTCCTCGCCGGCGACCTGTTCAACCTCTACGTGGGCTTCGAGATCCTCCTGACGTCCTCCTACGTGCTGCTGACCATGGGCGGCACGGCCCAGCGGATCCGCGCGGGCGTCACCTACGTGGTGGTCTCCGTGATCTCCTCGGTGGTGTTCCTGATCGCGATCGCGATGATCTACGCGGCCACCGGCACCGTGAACATGGCGGACCTGGCCGTGAAGCTGGGCGAACTGCCCACCGACGTGCAGATGGTCCTGCACGTGCTGCTCCTGGTGGGCTTCGGCATCAAGGCGGCCGTGTTCCCGCTCTCCTTCTGGCTGCCGGACTCGTACCCCACCGCGCCCGCCCCGGTGACCGCGGTGTTCGCGGGCCTGCTCACCAAGGTCGGCGTATACGCGATGATCCGCACCGAGACGCTGCTCTTCCCGGGGGAGCACGTCAACGCGCTCCTGCTCGTGGTGGCCGCGCTGACCATGGTGGTGGGCATCCTCGGCGCGCTGGCCCAGACGGACATCAAGCGCATCCTGTCCTTCATCCTCGTCTCCCACATCGGCTACATGATCTTCGGCCTGGGCCTGGCCACGGAGGCGGGGCTGGCGGCCACCGTGTACTACGTGGCCCATCACATCACCGTGCAGACCACGCTCTTCCTCGTCACGGGTCTGATCGAGAACCGCGCCGGCACCGCGAACATCGACCGCCTCGGGTCCCTGGCGAAGGTCTCCCCGTTTGTGAGCGTCCTGTTCCTCGTGCCCGCGCTCAACCTCGGCGGCATCCCGCCGTTCTCCGGCTTCCTCGGCAAGGTCGGCCTGCTGCGCGGCGGCGTCGAGCAGGCCACGCCCCTGGCCTACACGCTGGTGGGCGTGTCCCTGCTCGTGTCCCTGCTGACCCTGCTCGTGGTGGTGCGCGTGTGGACCCGCGCGTTCTGGCGCCGCGTCGAGGACCTGGAGCACCCGCCCGCCCAGCTCGTGGCCGCCTACGAGCGGGCCGTCGCCCGTGGCGAGCGCCCCCGCCCGCTCGAGCCGGGCCTCGTGCTGCCCACCACGGCGCTCGTGGGCCTGACGCTGGTGTTCACGGTGGCCGCCGGTCCGCTGTTCGCCCTGGCCGACGAGGCCGCCACGGACATGCTCGACCGCTCGCCCTACATCGCCGCGGTGCTCGACGACGCCGCGGCCGAGCGGGCCGCGGCCACCCTCAGCGTCGACCCGACGGAGGTGCACGATGCCCGGAAGTGACTCCGCTCGCCGCGACGTGGTGCGCCCCGACCGGATCCGGGGCATCGTGGCCCAGTGGCCGCTGATCCTCGTGATGGTGGCCGTGTGGTGCGCCCTGTGGCAGGACTTCGCTCCGCACGTGGCCCTGACCGGCCTCGCCTTCGCGCTGCTGATCATCGGGCTCTTCCCGATGCCGGACATCCCGTTCAGCGGCCGTCTGAACCCCTGGTGGTCCCTCGTGTTCACGGTGCGGTTCCTCGTCGACGTCGTGCGCGCCTCAGTCAACGTGACCGGGACGGTGCTGCTGCGTGGCCGCCGCGCCCGCGGCTCGATCGTGGGCGTCCCGCTGCGCAGCCACGACGACCTCATCATCACGCTCGTCAGCCACGCCCTGGCCCTGGTGCCGGGCTCGATCGTGCTGGACGTGGACCGGGTCCGCTCCGTCCTGTACTTGCACGTGCTCGACGCGACCACGGACGAGGACGTGGCGGGCTTCCGCGCCAAGGCCCTCGACGTGGAGGCGGGCATCATCCGCGCCGTCGGCACGCGTGAGGACCTCGAGCTGGTCCGCCGCTTCCCGAGTTCGGCGCCCCCCGCCGCCCGCCCCCCGAAGGAGGAGGCCTGATGGACCCCATGGACCTGGCCACGTGGGCCGGCGGGGCGCTGCTCGTGGTCGGCGCCGTCGGTGCGCTCTACCGGATCGTGCGCGGCCCCTCGCTGCTGGACCGGGCGGTCGCCACGGACGTGCTGCTCGTGGTGTTCTCCGGGATGCTCGTCCTGGAGATGGCCGTGCACCGCCACACCCACCACGTGGTCCTCGTGGTGCTGGCCGCCGCCGTCGGCTTCGTCGGCTCGGTGACGGTGGCGCGCTTCGCGGAGGACCGGCGCCCGGACCACTCGCTCGAGGACCAGGCGCGCGTGCCCGGCACCACGGACGTGCCGGGCGGGGAGGAGGGCCGATGACCGACACCGCCACGCTCCTGGACTGGCTGGCCGCGTTCCTGCTCGTCAGCGGCGCCTTCTTCTCCCTGGTGGCCGGCGTGGGCCTGCTCGTGCTGCCGGACCTGCTGGCCCGCATGCACGCCGCCGCCAAGCCGCAGGTCCTCGGCCTGCTGCTCATGCTCGCGGGGCTGGCGATCGAGTGGCGCTCGTGGGTGTGGCTGCCCGTGCTGTTCCTGGCCTGGGTCACCCAGATGGTCACGGCCCCGGTGGCCTCCCACCTGGTGGGCCGCACGGGCTACCGCACCAAGCACGCCCGCCGTGAGCTGCTGCACCGGGACGAGCTGGCCGCCGTCGTCCGTCGGGCCGAGCCCCCGGCGGACCCCGGGCCGCGCCGCGCCGGCGCCCGGCCACGCGGGCGCCGCTGACACCACCCCGCACAGCACGACGGCCGCCGTCCGGATCCCTCCGGGCGGCGGCCGTCGTCGTGGTGGTCGCGGGCGGCTCAGACCTCGTGGTCCACGCGGTGCGCGGTGGACTCGGACACCTTGCGGATCGCGGCGCCGGCGCCGCGCTGGCCGGCGACCTTCAGCAGCGCCGCGACGCCCGCGGAGATGAACGCGAAGGACAGGGCCTCGACGAGGGGCAGCGTCTCGTCGGCCGCGTCGTCCGGGGCGCTGTGGCCGGTGACGAGCCGCCAGCCGCCCGCGACCACGCGGGAGCCGACGATGCCGCCGACCAGCGTGATGCCGGCGGACAGGGCCTTCTGGACGAGCGTGTTCATGGTGCGCCTTCCGTGGTCGGGGATCTCACGTGCGGTTGCGGCCGCGGCCGACGACGCCGGACGGGCCGGTCCCCAGCCTAGCCCGCGGTGGGCACCGGGTCGCCGCTGACGTGCCGGCCGGGGTCGCCGTCGGCGTCCAGATGGGCCTGCAGCATGCCGGTGAGCTCGTGGTCCACGGGGATCTCGACGCCGTCGACGGCGCGCACCGGCAGGACGCCGCGCACCGAGGAGACGAGCCAGACGCCCTCGGCGCCCTTCAGGTCCGCCGGGACGAGCGGGCCGTAGCCGAGCTCCCAGCCGTCCGCGTGGGCGGCCGCGAAGATCACGGCCTGCGACGTGCCGGCGAGGATGCCCTTCTGGCGCAGCGGGGTGAGGAGACGGCGGACGCCGTCCTCCCCGGTGCGCACGATCAGCACCGTGGAGGTGGGGCCCTCGAGCAGGTAGCCGTCCGCGCTGGTGAAGACGACGTCGTCGGCGCCGTGGGCGCGGGCGTAGCGCAGGGCGGCCATGTTCACGGCGTAGGAGAGGGTCTTCGCACCGGTGAGCAGCCACGGGGAGCGCTCGGGGGCCTGCGAGTCGATGCCGCGGTCCAGCAGCAGCACCCGCAGCCCCCGCTGCCGCTCCTCGTCCTGGATCGCCGGGGCCGGGCTCAGCAGCGCCCACGCGGTGGGCGTGGGCACCGCGCCGGGAGCCGCGTCCGGGCCGCGGGTGACGGTCAGGCGCACGGCGAGACGGTCCCCGGGCGCGACGTCGTTGGCCTCGGTGAACGCCCGCAGGCCGAGCGCGACGGCGGCCTCCCACGCCGCCGCCTCGGGGGCGGCCAGCTGCAGGGCGGCGGCGGACGCGGCCAGCCGGCCGAGGTGGGCTCCGAGCTTGCGCATGCGCAGGGTCCCGAGCCCGTCGGCGACGGCGAGCGCCGTCTCGAAGATGCCGTCGCCGCGCGTGACCCCCTGGTCCGTGACGCTCAGGTGCGGGACGGCCGGGTCCGCGAGCCGCGGGGCGGGGGCGCCGTCCGCGTCCGTCTCGAGCAGGACGAGGACGGGCGAGCCGGCGGCGGGGGAGAAGGCGGTGGGACGCATCCGCCCAGGATAGACGCCCGCCCCCGGCCGATCGGGGCCGGGGGCGGGCATCAGTCGGGGGCGGTCAGGCCCGGTGGGCGCCGCCGTCCGGGGCGGGGACGGAGGGCTGCGCCGGGGCGTGGGCGCGCTCGAGCTGGGCGCCCTCCACGTCCACGTCCGGCATGATCCGGTCGAGCCAGCGCGGCAGCCACCACGCCTTCTCGCCGAGCAGGTGCATCAGCGCCGGCATCAGGAGCAGGCGCACCACGAACGCGTCCAGCAGCACGCCGAAGGCCAGGCCGAAGCCCATCGGGCGGATCATCGCGTCGTGGGCGAAGATGAACCCGCCGAACACGGAGATCATGATGATCGCCGCGGCGATCACGACGGCCCGGCCCGAGCGCAGGCCGGTCAGCACGGCCTGGCGGGCGGGCAGGCCGTGGGCGTAGGCCTCGCGCATGCCGGAGGCGATGAACAGCTGGTAGTCCATGGCCAGGCCGAACAGCACGCCGATCATGATGGTCGGCAGGAAGCTGAGCACGGGGCCGGGGTTGTGGACCCCGAACACCGAGCCGAGCCAGCCCCACTGGTAGATGGCCACCACGCCGCCCATGGCGGCGAACATGGAGAGCACGAACCCGCCGGTGGCGATCAGCGGCACCAGGATCGAGCGGAACACCAGCACCATGATCAGCAGGGACAGGCCCACCACCACGCCCAGGTAGAGGGGCAGGGCGTCGGAGAGCTTCTCCGAGACGTCGATGAACCCGCTGGTCATGCCGGCCACGCCGAGGTTGGAGGCCTCGCCGGCCGGCTCGGTGGCGCGCAGGTCGCGCACCAGCTCCTCGGTGGAGACGGCGTTCGGGCCCTCCTCGGGCAGCACCTGGAACATGGTGACGGTGCGGTCCTCGTTGAAGCCCGCGGGCACCACGGCGTGCGCGTGCTCGAGGCCGGCGAGCTGCTCGCCCACCGCCAGGCGGGCGTCCTCGGCCGCGTCCTCGTCCAGGCCGGCGGGCAGGTCCACGGTCACCACGAGCGGGCCGTTGTAGCCCTCGCCGAACTTCTCGGCGGTGAGCTCGTACGCAACCTGCGAGTCGGAGCCCTCCGGCTCGGACCCGCCGTCCGGCAGGCCCAGGCGCATCGAGCCGACCGGCAGGGCCACGAGCACCAGCAGGGCGACGGCCGCCAGGGCCGAGGCGATCGCGGCCGGGGTGGACATGGTCGAGCGGCGCCCGGCGCGGCGCACGGCGGCGGAGCCCTCGGCGACGGAGGCGGGACCCTCGTCGGCGAGGCGGGCCCGCTCCTTCTTCGAGAGGATCCGCATCCCGGCCAGGGAGAGCAGGGCCGGGGTCAGGGTGACGGCCACCAGCACGGCCACGGCCACGCAGACCGCGCCCACGGTGCCCATCAGGCCCAGGAACGGGATGCCGGTGACGTTCAGGCCCACGAGGGCGACGATCACGGTGATGCCGGCAAACACCACGGCGTTGCCGGAGGTGCCGTTGGCCAGCGCGATCGACTCGTGCAGGCCCGTGCCGCGACGCAGCTCCTGGCGGTGCCGGTTGACGATGAACAGCGCGTAGTCGATGCCCACGGCCAGGCCCAGCATCACCCCGAGCACCGGGGTCACGGAGATCATCTCCACGGCGGAGGAGAACGCGAGCGCCCCGGCGGCGCCCACGCCCACGCCCACCAGCGCGTTGACCAGCGGCAGACCCGCGCCCACGAGGGTGCCGAGCATGACCACCAGCACGATCGCGGCGACCACGAGGCCCACGACCTCGCCCGGGCCGAGCAGGGAGGGCGCGGTGGCGTTGAGCTCCTGGGAGGGATGCACGGCGACGCCGTCGATGTCCGCGCCGGTGAGGGCGCCGGTGACCGCCTCCTTGTCCTCGGCGGTGACGTCCAGGGTCGGCGTGGTGAAGGTGACGATCCCGACGGCGGTGCTGCCGTCCTCGGACACGGTGCGGAAGTCCTCCGCGAGGGCCAGGGTGCGCTCGCCGCGCTCGGCCTCGACGCGGCCGTCCTCCAGCTCGGCGCGGCCGTCGGCGAGGTCCGCCTCGGCCTGGTCCAGGCGCTCCGCGCCGGCGGCCAGCTGGGCCCGGCCGTCCTCGAGCTCGGCGACGCCGCGCTCGTACTCGGCCCGGCCCTCGTCGATCTTCTGCTGCTGCGCGTCGAGCTCGGCCTCGGCCGCGTCCAGGGCCTGCTGCCGTCCCGCGGCCACCTGCTCGCGGCCGGCCTCGAGCTCGGCCTCGGACTCCTGCAGCTGCTGCCGGCCGGCGGCGAGTCGGGCGGCGCCGTCGTCGGCCTCGGCCTGGGCGGCCGCGAGCTGTTCGGCGCCCGCGTCGGCCTCGGCCTGGGCGGCCTCCAGCTGGGCGCGGGCGGCGTCGGCCTGGTCCTGACCGGCCGCCAGCTGTGCCTCGGCGGCGGCGAGCTGCGCCTCCTGGTCGGCGAACTGCTCGGTGACCTGCTCCGCCGGGATGCCGGCGGCCTCGGCCTCGGCCAGTGCGGCGTCCCGGGCCTGCTCGAGCTCGGCGCGGCCCGCGGCCAGCTGCTCGGCCCGGGCGTCGAGCTCGGCCTGCCCGGCCTCGAGCTCGGCCCACCGGGCGTCGAGCTCGGCCTGCGCGGCCTCGAGCTCCTGACGCTGTGCGTCGAGCTTGGCCTGCCCGGCCTCGAGGCGCTCCGCCTGCTCCTCGAGCTCGGCGCGGCCGGCGTCGAGCTGCTCCTGGCCTTCGGCCACCTGCTGCTCGGCCTCCCGGAGCGGGGCCAGGGCCTCGGCCGGCAGGGCGTCCAGGCCACGCTCCTCGAGGTCGGCGCGCGCGGCGTCGAGCTTCGCCTGCCCCTCGTCCAGCTGGGCGGCGGCCTCGGCCAGGCGCTGCTCGGCCGCGTCGGCCTCGGCCGTGCGACGCTCGAGCTCGGCCCGGCCGTCCTCGATCTCCTGGCGTCCGTCCGCGAGGCGCTGCTCGCCGTCGGCCAGCTCGGTGCGGCCCTCGTCCAGCCGGGTGCGGGCGTCGTCCTGCTGGGCCTGGGCCTCGAACGGGTTCACGACGCCCTCCACGGCCGGCTGCTCGGCGACGTCGTCCAACAGGGCGGTGATCTGCTCGCGCTGGGCGTCGGTCAGGGGGGAGCCGTCCTCGGTGGTGAACACGACCTGGCCCCTGCCGCGGGAGGCCTCGGGGAACTCCTCCTTGAGGCGGTCCGTGACCTGGGCGGTGGGCGTGCCGGGGATGGTGACGGTGGAGGAGAGCGTGCCGCCGAAGGCGAGGAACCCGCCGACGGCGAGGGCCAGGGCGAGCACCCAGGCGAGGATCACGAGGAGGGGGCGGCGGGCGGCGCCGAGGCCGAGACGGTAGAGCAGTGTCGCCATGGGAAGGGGAGGTCTCCGTGCGCTGGGGTGGGACGCGGCCGGACGCGGCGCGCCGC
Source organism: Micrococcus sp. Alg238-R198 (assembly GCF_900537135.1). NCBI lineage: Bacteria > Bacillati > Actinomycetota > Actinomycetes > Micrococcales > Micrococcaceae > Micrococcus > Micrococcus sp. Alg238-R198. Next base: position 199,619 of record NZ_UNRH01000002.1, on the reverse strand, counting down.
CTCCGATGCTACACCTAAGCGGAGCGAACCGCTCCGGTCCCAGCGCGGGCGCCCAACCGGCCCGCACGCAGACCCCGACGCCCCCGGCCCCGGGCACCGCCGCCGTCAGGCGGAGGGCGGGTGCAGGACCAGGTCCGCCGCGGCGCGCGGGGCATGCCGGGCCAGGTAGTCCTCTTCCTGTGCGGCCCAGCGGTCCCAGTGTGGGGCGAAGGTCTCGCCGTCCCGGGCCAGCGCCCGCGTGCGCCGCGCGGGGGTCTCGAGCTCGAGCCACACCGCCAGGTCGAGCAGCGGTCGGGCGGCGGTGCTGAGCGCGCCCACGCCCTCGCACACCACGACGTCGGCCGGCGCGGTCCGCCGCGGCGGACCGGGGGCGGCGCGGTGCCAGTCCCACGTGGTCCAGGTCGCCGTGCCCCGCTCCCGCAGCGCGCGCACGACGGCCGGGTAGGGGCCGTCGTCGTCCACCGCCGTGGCCAGCCCGTCCCAGCCCCGGTACATGGACTCGATCTCGATCACCTCGACGCGCGCGAACGGTGCGATCCGGGCCGCGAGCGCGGCGGCGAGGACGGTCTTGCCCGACCCCGAGCGGCCGTCCAGGCCGATGAGCGCCGGTCGGGTCACGGGTCCTCCGGGGCGGGGTCCGTCAGTGCGGCGGTGGCCGCCTCGAGCACCCGCACCGCGGCCCGCAGCTCCGCGGCGGAGAACCCCTCGAGGGCGGCGCTCAGCCGCTGGGACATCGGTTCGAACGCGCGCTGTCCGTCGCGGCGGGCCGTGTCCGTGTGCTCCACCAGCACGCGCCGCCGATCGCCCTCGTCCCGGTGGCGGCGGACGTGGCCCGCGGCGGCCAGGCGGTCCACGAGGGCGGTGGCCGAGGCCCGGGTGAGGTGCAGGTGGGCGCCGAGGTCCGAGGCCGTGACGGGCTCACCGGCCGCCGCGCGGGCCATCAGGTACGCGAGGGCTCTGAGGTCCGTGCGGTGCAGGCCGACGCCGCGGCCGGCCTCGTCGACGGCGTGCTCCGCGCTCTCGCTGAAGACGCGCAGCGCGTGGACCACGGCGAGGTGCTCCGCGGGGGCGGAGGGGGGCTGCGTGGTCATGGCCGGGAGTCTAGCCAGCCCCCATGGTTGTTTGATCATCGAACCATCCCCTACGCTCGGGGCATGCCCACCCCGCCCGACCTCTCCGCCTTCCGCACCCCCGCCGCCACGGGGCGTCCCCCTCGGGGGCTGCGGCTGGGCCTGGCCGCGGCGCTCACCGTGGTCTGGCTCGCCGTGCTCGGCCTGGGCGGCCCCGTGTTCGGCAAGATCGGCGACGTCTCCTCGAATGACCAGGCCACCTTCCTGCCGGCGTCGGCCGAGTCCACCCGCGCGGGGCAGGAGGCGGCGGCGTTCCAGGACGGCGAGGCCGTGCCCGCCGTCGTCATGGGCCCGGCGAGCACAGCGGACCCCGCGGCCGCCTTCCCCGCGCTCGCGGACCTCGCGGGCCGGCTGGGTGAGGTGCCGGGCGTGACCGACGTCGCCGGCCCGATCCCCTCCGACGACGGCGCGGCGGTGCAGTTCCTGGCCTTCGTCGACTCCTCGGCCGGGGCCGAGCGGCCCGTGGCCGACGTGGTGGCCGACCTGCGGGAGGTCGTGGCGGACCCGGCGGCCGCCGACCCCGCCCTCGCCGGGACCGTGGCCGCGGACACCGAGTGGCACGTGGGCGGTCCGGCGGGCCTGGTCGCGGAGCTGGGCGGCGCGTTCGCGGGCATCGACGGGCTGCTGCTGCTCGTGGCGCTCGCGGTGGTGTTCGTGATCCTCGTGGCGGTCTATCGCTCCGTCCTGCTGCCGATCTTCGTGCTCCTGACGGCCGTGGCCGCGCTCTGCGGCGCGATCGTGGCCGTCTACGGGATGGCCCTGGCGGGCTGGATCCAGCTCAACGGCCAGGCCCAGGGCATCCTCTCGATCCTCGTGATCGGCGCGGCCACGGACTACTGCCTCCTGCTCGTGGCCCGGCACCGCGAGGAGCTGCTGGTCCGGGCGGACGTCGGGGAGGCGCTGCGGGCCGCCGTGCGCGGGTCCTTCGGCGCGATCACCGCGTCCGCCTCGACCGTGGCCCTCGCCCTGCTGATCCTGATGGCCTCGGACCTGAACTCGACGCGCTCCCTCGGCCCCGTGGCCGCCACGGGTGTGGCGTTCGCGTGGCTCGCCGCCCTGACCCTGCTGCCGGCGCTGCTGCGGCTGACCGGGCGTGCCGCCTTCTGGCCCACGATCCCGTCCCCCGAGCGCGCGCGCCGTCGCGCGGAGCGCCGCGCCGCCCGGGGCCGGGCCTTCACCCCGCCGCGCGACGGCGTGGGCCGGCCCGTCGCCGGCCTCGAGGAGGACCACGGGGTGTGGACGCGGGTGGGTGCCGTCGTCGCGCGCCGGCCCCGTCTCGTCTGGGTCGCCACGACGGTCGTGCTCCTCGCCCTCTGCGGCGGTCTGCTGCAGCTGCGCGCGGACGGCGTCGCCCAGGAGGACGTGCTGCTCGGCGACTCCGACGCCCGGCAGGCCCAGGCCCTGCTGAGCGAGCACTTCGACGCCGGCGCGGGCGCCCCCGCCCAGATCCTCGCCCCGGCCGAGGACGCGGAGGCGGTGCTCGCCGCCGTCGCGGAGGACCCCGGCGTGGCCGAGGCGGAGGTCACCGCGGACGCCCCCGGGACCGCCGCGGTCCCGCCCCCGAGCGCGCTCGAGGCGGAGGGCGGGACGGGCGCCGCGTCCGCGCCGGAGCCGCAGCCTCGCGTGGTGGACGGCCGCGTGCTGGTCTCGGCCACCCTGGCGGACCCGGGCGAGTCCCTCGCCGCGCAGCAGACCGTGGCCCGCCTGCGCGACCGGCTCGCGGATCTCCCCACCTCGGGCGAGATCCTCGTGGGCGGCCCGCCGGCCCAGGCGTTGGACACGAACGTCACCACGCAGCGCGACCTGCGGGTCGTCATCCCGCTGATCCTCGCGATGCTGCTGGTCGTCCTCGCGGTGCTGCTGCGCTCGCTCCTGGCGCCCGTGCTGCTCGTGGCGGCCACCGTGGTCAGCTTCGGTGCGGCCCTGGGCGTCTCGGCCCTCGTGTTCCGGCACGTGTTCGGCTTCGAGGACGCCGACCCCACCGTGCCGCTGTACGGCTTCGTCTTCCTCGTGGCCCTCGGGATCGACTACACGATCTTCCTGATGACCCGGGCGCGGGAGGAGACGCCGCGGCACGGCACGCGGGCGGGCGTGCTGCGCGCCCTCACCGTCACGGGCGGGGTCATCACCTCGGCCGGCGTCGTGCTGGCGGCCACCTTCGCCGCGCTCGCGGTGATCCCGCTGATGTTCATGGTGCAGTTGGCATTCATCGTCGCGTTCGGCGTGCTGTTGGACACACTGGTGGTGCGCACGCTGCTGATCCCGGCCCTCGTGTGGGACATCGGCCCGAAGGTCTGGTGGCCGGCCAAGGCCGCCTGACCTGGTCGGTCCCGGACCCTTCCCGACGACGGCCCGCACCTCCTCCGCCGAGGTGCGGGCCGTCGTCGTCCCGACACGGCGGGCGTGGGGCGTCGGTCAGTCGCCGAGGGTGAAGTCCACCATCAGCAGGTGGGACAGCGCCACGGAGTGACCGGAGTGGGAGTGGAAGGGCTTGCCCAGCGCGCGCAGGGCCTCCACTGTGCGGTCTGTGCGCGCCATGGCACGGCCCATGATGAAGCGACGCACCTCCGGGCGGGCGGCGGCCCGGTCGATGTCCTGCAGCCAGCGCTGGAAGCCGGCGGACAGGGGATCGTCCGGGTCGGCTGTCTCGACCGTGTCGTCGCCGTAGGCCGTGCCGGCGGCGAGCCGGTCCGAGGCGGGCAGGACGAGCAGGCTCTCGAGCTCCTGCGCGGTGGGTGCCTTGCGGGCGTTGTCGTAGTCCACGTCCTTGAGCCCGGGGGCGAGGGACTCCATGACGTCGAAGTAGAAGCGGCGGCGCACGTCCTGGGGGAGGGAGGTGAGGGCCCGGATCGCGTACTTCGAGTTGAGCGGCATGAACAGCGGGCGGGCCTTCGGGATGTGGCCGAAGTGGAAGCGGTTCCGGAACTCGAGGTAGTGTTGGATGCTCGGCACGACGCCCGGGGCGGTCTGCTTCAGTTGCTCCTGCGTGGTGGCCATCTCCTCCTGCCAGAGGGCGAAGTCGGCGGCGGGCATCTTCTCCTTGAACGGCTCCAGCAGGCGCAGCGGCTCGGCATGCCGGTAGTACTGCTTGATGGTGCCGCCACCGCCGCCGTGTGCATGCACCTCGAACGGGTTCTGGAACGTCGACGACATGTAGACCGGGGTGTACACGCCGAGGCTGTTCTCCCGCCAGTGGCGGTAGGCGCGGGACCCGGACACCAGGGTGCGGGTGGGCGGCTTGGGGCCGTTCACCGTCAGGCCGTGGGCCTCGGCGATCCCCTTTGCGACGGCCAGATCCTCCTTCTGGTTGACGCCCGAGTGCAGCCAGAACCGGTCCGAGTCCGTGCGGAACAGGCCGGACTCGAGGAGGAACGCGAACACCGTGCGGGAGTCCACGCCGCCGCTGAGGTCCGCGGTGAAGGTGACCCGCGGGTCCGCGAGCAGGGCGCGGGTGCGCCCGCGCCAGACGTCGAGGTACTCCTGGAGCGCCGCCTCGTACTCGAGCGGCTGGAGCTCGGGGGCGCGCTCGAGGGAGAGGACGCTGCCGCGGATCACCACGACGGTGCCGACCGGCAGGAGTCGGATCTCGTCGAACGGGGTCTGGAAGATGGACAGCTGCATGGTCAGCGTCTGGCGGAGGGCGAACGGACGGAGCCTGCCGAGCCGGGGCGTGAGCGTCATGCCCTCGGTGCGCAGGTGCTCCACCAGCCCGCTGTAGGAGGAGCCGAGCGCCCAATCGTCGCCGCTGCGGTAAAGGAAGAGACGGCCCAGACCGCTGGCGTCCGTGCCCACCTCGAAACGGCGGCCGAAGAGCCTGCCCGCCCGGCGTGCGACCACGTAGCAGCCGTCCTCGCCGGGGCCGACGGTGCGGCCGGTGCGCGCGCGATACGCAGTCATGCCCGCGGGCCCGTGCACGTAGTCCGTGCCGACGAAGGCGTATCCCTCGAACTGCTCTTTGGGTCGCATGCGACTCGAGAGGATGAGCACGTGTCACTCCTGGGTTGCGGGTCCGATTTCCAGAAGTCTAGTCAGCACCTGTGCGCCGGCACCGAGAGGGGCTCGGCAGGGCGCCCGCGAGATGCCTGAGAGGGGGATTCACGGAGGGTGTGACGAGGATCACCGACGGGCGGGAATGAAGCGCACGGGGGTGTGGTTGCACTGCACGACACCAGAACATGAGTCGAGGTGACTCAGGTTTCTTGACAGACCTTCCGCCCCGGTGGCAGGTTGAGTCCAGAACGCTCAAGGGCGGCCGGCACCGGTCGGCCGCGGTCACCTCGAGCAGCAGTCGACGAAAGGACACATGATGTCGCGAGCAGTGGGTATCGATCTTGGCACCACCAACTCCGTGGTTGCCGTCCTCGAGGGTGGCGACCCGGTCGTCATCGCGAACGCCGAGGGCGCCCGCACCACCCCGTCCGTCGTCGCGTTCTCCAAGGGCGGGGACGTCCTGGTCGGCGAGGTCGCTAAGCGCCAGGCCGTCAACAACCCGGAGCGCACCTTCGCGTCCATCAAGCGCCACATGGGCACCGACTGGACCACCGAGGTGGACGGCAAGAAGTACACCCCGCAGGAGATCTCGGCCCGCACGCTGATGAAGCTCAAGCACGACGCCGAGGAGTACCTGGGCGAGAAGGTCACCGACGCGGTGATCACCGTGCCCGCCTACTTCAACGACGCCGAGCGCCAGGCCACCAAGGAGGCCGGCGAGATCGCGGGCCTGAACGTCAAGCGCATCATCAACGAGCCCACCGCGGCCGCCCTGGCCTACGGCCTGGAGAAGGGCAAGGAGGACGAGCTCATCCTGGTCTTCGACCTGGGCGGCGGCACCTTCGACGTGTCCCTGCTTGAGGTCGCCAAGGACGAGGACGACTTCGCCACCATCCAGGTGCGCGCCACCGCAGGCGACAACCGCCTCGGCGGCGACGACTGGGACCAGCGGATCGTGGACTGGCTGCTCCAGCAGGCCAAGTCCAAGGGCGCGGACCTGTCCAAGGACAAGATCGCCCTGCAGCGCCTGAAGGAGGCCGCGGAGCAGGCCAAGAAGGAGCTCTCCTCGGCCACCTCCACCAACATCTCGCTGCAGTACCTGTCCGTGACCCCCGAGGGCCCGGTGCACCTGGACGAGCACCTCTCCCGCGCCAAGTTCCAGGACCTCACCAAGGACCTGCTCGAGCGCACCCGCAAGCCGTTCGAGGACGTCATCAAGGAGGCCGGCGTCAAGGTCTCCGACATCGACCACGTGGTCCTCGTCGGCGGCTCGACTCGCATGCCCGCCGTCTCCGACCTGGTGAAGGAGCTGACCGGCGGCAAGGAGCCCAACAAGAGCGTGAACCCGGACGAGGTCGTCGCCATCGGCGCCGCGGTGCAGGCCGGCGTGCTCGCCGGCGAGCGCAAGGACGTGCTCCTGATCGACGTGACCCCGCTGTCGCTGGGCATCGAGACCAAGGGCGGCGTGATGGCCAAGCTCATCGAGCGCAACACGGCCATCCCGACCAAGCGCTCCGAGACGTTCACCACGGCCGAGGACAACCAGCCCTCCGTGTCCATCCAGGTCTTCCAGGGCGAGCGCGAGTTCACCCGGGACAACAAGGCGCTGGGCACCTTCGAGCTGACCGGCATCGCCCCGGCCCCGCGCGGCATGCCCCAGATCGAGGTCACCTTCGACATCGACGCGAACGGCATCGTGCACGTCTCCGCGAAGGACAAGGGCACCGGCACCGAGCAGTCGATGACCATCACGGGCGGCTCCTCGCTGTCCAAGGAGGACATCGACCGCATGGTCAAGGACGCCGAGGCCCACGCGGACGAGGACAGGAAGCGCCGTGAGGCCGCCGACCGCCGCAACCAGGCGGAGCAGTCCGCGTACTCCGTGGAGAAGCTCCTGCAGGACAACGCGGACAAGCTGCCCGAGGACGTCAAGACCGAGGTGCAGGCCGACGTCGACGCCCTGAAGGCCGCCCTGGAGAAGCAGGACAACGACGACGAGGTCGCCGCCGCGTTCGAGAAGCTCCAGGCCTCCCAGGTCAAGATCGGCGAGGCCCTCTACGCCCAGCAGGGCGCGGAGTCGGCCGACGCCGGCGCCGAGTCCGCCGCCCCGCAGGGCGACGACGAGGACATCGTCGACGCCGAGGTGGTCGACGAGGACGACGAGAAGAAGGCCTGACACCCCGGTGCCGGGGCGGGCGTCCACGCCCGCCCCGCCCGGAGGCCCACGACGCCGGCGGGCCGGCCCGGCAGCGCCCCTGCCAGGCCGGCCCGCCGGCCTTCCCGCACCACCCCCCCCGCGCGGCGGACCCGCCGCGCCCACCCGCTTCGAAAGGACACACCATGAGCGCCGACCAGCAGCGTCCGCACGGCTCCTCCGACGCCGAGCGCGGCTCCGAGGAGGAGCCCATCGTGTTCAACGACCGTCGCCGCATCGACCCCGAGACCGGTGAGCCCCGCGTCTCCGCCGAGAGCGCGGCCGAGCAGGCCGAGGACGGCGACGCCCTCGCCCAGGCCGAGCGCATCCTCGACGAGGCCGGCGCGGAGGCCGGGACCGAGGCGCCGCAGCCCGCGGCCTCGGACCGCGAGGCCGAGCTCGAGACCGACCTGCGCCGTCTTCAGGCCGAGTACGTGAACTACAAGCGCCGCGTGGACCGCGACCGCGACCTGGCCAGGGACGCCGGCGTGCTCAAGGCCGTCACGGCGCTGCTGCCGGTGCTCGACGACATCGACGCCGCCCGCGCCGCCGGCGACCTGACGGACGGTCCGTTCGCCGCCATCGCGACCAAGCTCGACACCGCCCTGGCCGGCCTCGGCCTCGAGCGTCACGACCAGGAGGCCCTGGCCGGCGTCGAGTTCGACCCGGCCGTGCACGAGGCCGTGATGCGCCAGCCGCACGCAGAGGTGCCCGCGGACCACGTGGTCCAGGTCTTCCGCAACGGCTACCTCCGGGACGGCCGCGTGCTGCGCGCCGCCCAGGTGATGGTCTCCGCCGGAGACGAGTGACCCCGTCGGCCGGCGGCCCACCCCGCCGCCGGCCGACCCCCTGACCGATACACACGAGAGGAGGCACCATGGCCTCGCAGGATTGGATGGACAAGGACTTCTACGCGACCCTGGGGGTGTCCAAGGACGCCTCCGATGCGGATGTGAAGAAGGCCTACCGCAAGCTCGCCCGCACCCACCACCCGGACCAGAACCCCGGGGATGAGGCGGCCGAGAAGAAGTTCAAGGAGATCTCGGAGGCGTACGCCGTCCTGAGCGACCCCCAGGAGCGCCAGGAGTACGACGCGATCCGCGCGATGGGCGGCGGCGCCCGGTTCTCCGCCCCGGGCGGTGCCGACGGCGGCGGCTTCGAGGACGTCTTCGGCGGGATGTTCGGCGGCGGGGGCGGCCCCCGCACCACGCAGTCCGGGCCCGACCTGTCGGACCTGTTCAGCGGGATGTTCGGCGGCGCCGCGGGCCAGACCGGCGGCTTCGGCCCCGGCGGCTTCGGCCCCGGCGGCTTCGGCGACGCCGGCTACGCGCGGCCGCGCCCCACGAAGGGCGCGGACCGCACCGCCACCACCACGATCTCCTTCCGCGGCTCGATCCAGGGCACCACGGTGTCCCTGCGCGCCCCGGACGGCGAGACGATCGAGGTGAAGATCCCGAAGGGCATCCGCGACGGCCAGAAGGTCCGTGCCCGCGGCAAGGGCGCGCCCGGTGCGGCCGGCCGCGGCGACCTGCTGGTCACCGTGCACGTGCGCGAGCACGAGTTCTTCCACCGGGACGGGGACGACCTGCGCATCACCGTGCCCGTCACCTTCCCCGAGGCCGCCCTCGGCGCCACGATCGAGGTGCCCACGCTGGAGCGCCCCGTGAAGGTGAAGGTGCCGGCGGGCTCCCAGTGTGGCCGCGTGCTGCGCCTGAAGGGCCGCGGTGTCGAGCGCGGGACGACGACGGGTGACCTGCTCGTGGAGCTGCGCGTCACCGTGCCCACCACGCTCAACGACGACGCCCGCGCCGCCGTCGAGGCCCTGCAGTCCGCCACTGCCGGCGACGATCCGCGGCGGGAGCTGGCCCGGAAGGCAGCCTGGTGAGCGCCCGCGACGGCGCCGCCCGTGCGGACCGGGGCCGCGAGGGGGGTCCCGACCGGCACGCCCCGGTCTTCGTGATCTCCGTGGCCGCCGAGATGGCGGACATGCATCCGCAGACCCTGCGCCAGTACGACCGGCTCGGCCTCGTGGTCCCCGCCCGCCAGGACGGACGGCACCGCCGCTACTCCCTCGCCGACGTCGAGCGGCTGCAGACCGTGCAGACCCTGAGCCGCGAAGGCATCTCGCTGGAGGGCATCCGCCGCGTGATCGCGCTGCAGCGCGAGGTCGAGCAGCTGCAGGACACCGTGGTCGAGCTGGCTGCCCAGGTGGACCGCCTCCACCACGCCTCCCGCCTGGCCCGCGTCTTCACCGTGGGCTCCGGCGGTGACGTCTCGGCCCGCTACGCCGACCGGATGGCCGTCCGCCGTCACGCCGCGGCACGGGCCGGGGCGGACACCGCGGGCGAGGCCTGCCCGAGCGGCCTGCGGAGGCTGCCCTCCGGCGTCGCAGGCCTCCGACGGGTGCCCACGTGGCAGTCCGAGCAGGACTGAGCCGGGCGTCGTTCGGGGCGGCCGCGCGGTCCCGCGTGCAGGAGCGGCTGCGCGCCGACATGGCCCGGCGCGACGGCCTCGGCCGGCAGGCCCGGAGCGCCCTGGACGGGATCGTCCACGCCCTCAAGCCGGAGGGCATGGACCCGCACCTGCCCGCCCGGCATCTGCTGGACTACGTCCTCGAGGGCCCGGACGGGCCGCGCGCGGTGGTCGCCGCGGGGGACCCCGCGACCGCCACCCACCTGACCTGGCTCGTCTCTGGCATGGGCATCCGCCCCCAGACGGCCATGTGGGGGACGGCCCGGGAGGCCGCCCACCTCGCCGCCGCCCAGCGCGCCGCCGGCGCACCCCGCCCCGTCGTCATCGGGTGGCTCGGCTACCCCGCACCCACGCCCTGGCGGGTGGTGCTCGACGGCCCCGGCCGGCGCGGCGGTGCGATGCTCGCCGCGGATGTGTGGGCCTGGTGGGAGTTCCTGCGCCACGGGCCGGGGGAGGACGATGACGCCACCCTGGCCCTGCGCGCCCGCGGGACCGCCGTGCACGGGGCCGTGGAGGCCCACTCGTACGGCTCGCTCGTGGCCGCGCACGCCCTGCGCCTGCTCGCGGACCGGGGCCTGCAGCCCGACGACGCCGAGGCCCCGTGGCCGGCCGAGCGTCCCGTCGAGGCCCTCGTGGTCTCGGGCGCGGTCGGCCTGCCCGCCGCCCTGGCAGCTCGGGCCGCGCACCTCGGCCTGCGGTCCGGACGGACGTTCCGCGCCCTGGCCCCGGGCGACCTCCTCGCCCGGGTCGGCCGCGCGGTGGGCCGACGTCGGGACTGGACGGACGCCGCCGTGCTGCCGGTGGCCCCGCGGCCCGGCCTGGCGGGGGCCGCCGTCCGTGGCCACCACACGGCCCGCTGGTCGCCGACGGCCTCCGAGGACGCCCCGAGGGGCTACCGGGACGCCGGGTCCGTGACGCTCGCGGCGACCGCGCGGGTGACCGCCGGCCTGCCGCTGTCGCCCGCCCCGGACGGCGCCGACCCGGCCGGGCCGGTCGCCCCGGTCTGAGCGGCTCCGTCGGGCCCCGTGCTCAGCGGCGGCGGTACGCCAGGTCGAACACGAGGCGCCCGGCCCGCTGGGACTTCGCCTCGAAGCTCGTGATCGGTCGACCCTCGAACCGGGGCGCCCAGCCGCCTTCGTGGTCCACGGGGTCCGCGGCCGCCGCGCCGGCCCGCGCCTCACCCAGGCCGGCCCGCAGCGGGCGCTCCTCCTCGGCCGCGCTCTCCCAGCCGGCGGGCAGCGGCTGGGCGCCCACCTCGGTCTCCCTGCCCTCTCGGCGCACCCGCGTGAGCGGGGAGTCCTCGCCCGCGGCGCGCCCGGGGAAGAGGTTCTCGAACCCCGGGTGCGCCTCGAGCACCTCGCGCATCTGCACGGCGTAGCCCGACCAGTCCGTCGCCAGCCGCAGCACCCCGCCGGGGGTGAGCACCCGCGCCACGCGGTCCGCGAAGGCGGGGGAGACCAGGCGGCGCTTGTGGTGCCGCTTCTTGTGCCACGGGTCCGGGAAGAACACCCACACCTCGGAGACGGAGCCGGGCGTGAGCAGGGCGTCCAGCAGCTCGGGGGCGTTGGCCTCCACGGCGCGGACGTTCTCCAGGCCCTGCTGCTCCACGCGCGTCATGAGCGCGGCCAGGCCGGGCACGTAGACCTCGACGGCGAGCACGTTCCAGTCCGGCCGGTCGGCGGCGGCCTGCGCCGTTGACTCGCCCAGCCCGGAGCCGATGTCGACCAGCAGGGGGGCCTCGCGCCCGAACACCCCCGCCCAGTCCAGTCGGGCCTGGCCGTCCACCGAGGTGGCGCCGCGGCCGCGAGGCACGTCCACGAGGACCCGCTCCGCCTGGCGGTCCCACACGGCCTGCCGCCCCGCGTTCAGGCGCGCACCACGTCGGACGAAGGAGACCGGCTCCCGTCGGACGAGGGCGGGGTCCTTGTCCCGATTGTGGTCGTGCGCGTGGACGCGCTCGGCGGGCGGCGGCACGGCGTCGGGGCCGGGTGCGTCCGGGCAGGGGCGGGGCAGGTGCTCAGTCATCGCCCCGATCCTGCCACGGCCGCGCGTCGACGGTGCAGACCGCGGCCGACGACGGCGCCCGGCGCCGGGGTCAGGGGGTGCTGCTGGAGCGGTCCCCCGACGTGGGCGACGCGGACGCGGAGGCCGTGGTGGCGGTCGGCTCGGGTGCGGACTCGGTCGGGTCCGGCGCAGGGTCCGTGGCCGGCGCGCTCGTGGACGGACCGGACGCGCTCGTGGACGGACCGGACGGGCTCGGGGACGTCGGGGTCGGGGACGTCGGGGTCGGCGTCGCGGAGGTCGGCGTCGGGTCGGGGGTGCTCGGCGTCGGACTGCCGGATCCCGTGCCCGACGGCGAGGACGAGGTGGGGGGAGACGACGGGGAGGACGGCGTGGCCGAGCGGGTGGGCGCGGGGGCCGAGGAGGACGGGGCCGTGCTGCTCGGCACCGGGGTGGTCACGCTGGGCGTCGGGGCCGCCGTGTCGGCGGGCGCGGACGGGGGCGGCACGGGTGCGCCGGTGGCCTCCTCCGTCCACGAGGACGTCTCGGGCTCCGGCTCGGGGGCGGGCTCCGGCTGCTGCTCCTCGGGGGTCGGGGTGGAGCGGTCCGGCAGACGCAGGTCGGCGGGGGCGGAGGCGGCGTCCGCGGCGACGTGGCCCAGGTCGGACAGCCAGGCGGTCGCCGTGTCCCGAGGGATCCGCACCGTCAGCACGCCCGCGGCGGCCGGCGCCATGGACGCCTGGTCCGCCTCGAGCATCAGGCTGCCGTCCGGCAGGAAGACCACCGCGTCCCAGACGCGACGGTTCTCCACCTGCTCCGGGGCGTCGACCGCCGAGTCCAGGCGCGAGCCGATCACGTCCGGGTCGTTGGCCATGCGCTGGCGCACCTCGGCGCGGAACGCGTCCCAGCCGTCGGGGGTGAAGAGATCGGCGGTCTCGAGCACGCGGTCCTCGCGGGCCGAGTACCAGATCACGTGCGAGGTGGACACGGAGTCCGTGCCGCGCCGCTCCGTGGCGAGCAGGCGGGCCGCGGCGATGTCCTCCGCCACGACGGCGAGCTGCGGCTGGATCTCCAGGCGGGGGTCCGCGCTCGGGTCGGTGTCCCGGCGGTACTGGTCGATCTGGTCGCGCACGGCCCCGGCCATGGCGTCCGTCCAGGCCGGCGCCCCGGACACCTGCAGCCACGCCCCGTGGTGGTCCGGGTCCTCGCCCTCGAGCACGGCGACGCTCGCCTCCGGCACCCGCTCGAGGTCGTGTGAGGGGACCTCGACCGTGAACGGGGCCATGTCCATGGACGGCAGGGCGGAGGCCGCCGTCGTGGCGGGCGCAGGCTCGGGCTGCGGCTCGGTGCGGGCACAGGCGCTCAGCGTCACCAGGGCGACGGCGGCCAGGCCGAGGGCCGCGCGGCCACGGCGGGGGGAGGGCAGGACGGGGTGCATGCGATTCACTTCCGGTGGTCGGAGGACTCCAGGATGGCCTCGACGCGGGCGGCCATCTCGTCCGCGGTCGGCGGGCGCCAGTCCGGGTCGTTCCGGCGGCGGGCGTCACGGCGCAGGCGCAGGACCACCCAGATCGCGAGGAAGGCCAGGATCAGGACCAGGACGATGTTGGAGAAGACGTCCGCGTACTCGGAGACGACGTGGAACCGCTCCCCGAGCGCGTAGCCGCCGTAGACGAAGATCGCGTTCCAGATCAGGGAGCCCAGCGCCGTGAACAGGGTGAACTTCGCGAGGTTCATCCGCTCGATGCCCGCGGGGATGGAGATCAGGGAGCGGAACACGGGGACCATGCGGCCCAGGAACACGGTCCAGTAGCCGTATCGGATGAACCAGCGCTCGGTCTTGGCCACGTCCTCCATGTCCACCAGCGGCATGCGGTCCGCGAGGCGGTACATGCGGTGGCGGCCGAGCCACGCGCCGAGGCCGTAGAGGGCCAGCGCTCCGACGATCGAGCCGACCGTCGCCCAGACCAGCGCGGCATGCGGGCTGAAGGCGCCGCCGGCCGCGGTGAAGCCTGCCAGGGGCAGGATCACCTCGGACGGGATGGGCGGGAAGATGTTCTCCGCGAAGACGGCCAGGCCGACGCCGATCGGGCCGACCGCCTCCATGATGTCCACGACGATGTTGCCGAGCCAGCCGTAGTCGGTGGGCGCGGCGGCGGCCACGGTCAGGGGTGCGACGAGGGGGAGCATGCGCCCCATTGTCCATCATCGACCGCCTCCGCGACGTGGTGGAGGCGCCGACGTCGTCCGCTCTGCGCGCACAGCCGCGCCTCCGGGCGGGCGGGAGCGGGCTGCCGTTGGTACTGTCGGAGGTGCAGACCGCTCACCGACCGTTCGCGCCACACCCCACTCCACGTGCGTGCCGCGGGCCCTACTGGAAGGAAGACTCCATGAGCATCGTCCAGATTCCGCTGCGCCTGGCCTCCGGCGCGTTCATCCTGAACTCCGGCCTGAACAAGCGCGGCATCTCCGCGGAGCAGGCCCAGGGCCTGCGCGACATGAGCGCCCGCGGCCTGCCCGCGCTGGCCAACCTGTCACCGGAGCAGTTCAAGAAGTTCCTCGTGACCACCGAGATCGGCGTGGGCTCGGCCCTGCTGGCCCCGTTCGTCCCGGGCTGGCTCGCCGGCTCCGCCCTGACCGCGTTCTCCGGCGGCCTGTTCTCCATGTACCTGAACACCCCGGAGATGACCGAGGCGGACGGCGTGCGCCCGTCCCAGGAGGGCACCGCCGTCGCCAAGGACATCTTCCTGGTCGGCTCCGGCCTGGCCATCGCCGCCGACTCCGTGGCCAACCGCCCCGGCAAGCGCCGCAAGGCCGCCAAGAAGCGTGCCGCCCGCATCGAGGGCGCCCGCGACGCCAAGGTGCAGGCCATCCGCGACGCCCAGGACGAGAAGGTCGCCGCGATCCACGCCGCCCGTGAGGAGCAGGTCGCCGCGCTGCGCGAGGCCCGTGACGAGCTGAAGAAGCTGCGCAAGAAGGCCTGACGCCCCCGCCGCATGCCTGAGGGGCCCCGCCCGGACCACGGTCCAGGCGGGGCCCCTCACGCATGCGCCCGCCCACCGGGGCACGGCGGGCGGGCAGGCTCAGAGATCGATCTCGGTGGGGTGCAGCACGCGGCGCAGGAAGTCCTGGGTGCGCGGCTGCTGGGGATCGGAGATCACCGCGGCGGCCGGGCCGGCCTCCACCACGACGCCGCCGTCCATGAACACGACCCGGTCGGCCACCTCGCGGGCGAAGCCCATCTCGTGGGTGACCACGAGCATGGTCATGCCGTCGCGGGCCAGCTGACGCATGATCGCCAGGACGTCGCCGACGGTCTCGGGGTCGAGGGCCGAGGTGGGCTCGTCGAAGAGCATCAGCTGCGGGTCCATGGCCAGCGCACGGGCGATCGCCACGCGCTGCTGCTGACCGCCGGAGAGCTGGTCCGGGTAGCGGTCCTCGAGCTCGGCCAGGCCCACGCGGGCCAGCTGCCGACGGGCGACGTCCACCGCCTCGGCCTTGCCCCGCTTGAGCACCTTGAGCTGGGCCACGGTGCAGTTCTCCAGCACGGACAGGTGCGGGAACAGGTTGAACTGCTGGAACACCATGCCCACGTGCCGGCGCAGCACGTCCAGGTCCACGTCCTCGTCCGTGACCGTGAACTCACCGACCGTGACGACGCCCGAGTCGGGCTTCTCCAGCAGGTTCACGCAGCGCAGGAGGGTGGACTTGCCCGAGCCGGACGGGCCGATCAGGCACACGACCTCGCCGGGGGCGACGTCGAGGTCGATGCCGCGCAGCACGTGGTTGGCGCCGAAGGACTTGTTGAGGCCGGCCACGTGCACGCCGGCGGCGTCCGCGGCGGCCACCGCGCCGAAGGATCCGGTGATGGGGTTCTGCTGGGCCATCTCAGTGCCCCTTCTTGGTCGAACGGGCCTCGAACCGGCGGGCCAACAGGGACAGCGGCACGGTGATCACGAGGTAGAACAGGCCGGCCACAAGGATCGGCGTCATGCCGGCGTCGAGGGCGGAGATGCCGTCGCGACCGAACTTGGTGAGCTCGTACTCGTGCGCGGCCAGGCCGAGCACGTAGACCAGCGAGGAGTCCTTGGTCAGGAGGATGACCTCATTGGTGAGCGGCGGCAGCACGATGCGGAACGCCTGGGGGATCACGATGGTGACCATGGCCCGCCACGTCGGCATGCCGAGGGACCGGGCCGCCTCCATCTGGCCGCGGGGCACCGCCTGCAGGCCGGCACGCAGGGTCTCGGCGATGTACGCGGCCGAGACCATGCCCAGGGCCACCATCACGACGACGGGGATCGGCCAGGACACCCCGAACGCGAAGGGCACCCCGTAGCCGAAGGCGAGGAACACCAGCAGCGCGGGGACGCCGCGGAAGAACTCCACGTAGGCGGTGGCCAGCCACCGGTACGGGCCGAACGAGCTCAGGCGCATGAGCGCGAGCACGATGCCGCCCAGCAGGCCGACGACGAACGAGGTGACCGTGTAGAACAGCGTGTTGCCCAGCCCCACGAGGATCACGTTGGGGAACATCGGGGCCACGGCGGGGAAGTTCAGGACGTTCTCGGCGAGCGCGCCCCAGTCGATGAGGACGGCCAGGACGACGAGGGCGAGGACGAAGACGGCCGCCTGGATGATCAGGGACAGCCGACGACGGCGGCGCGCGCGGCCGGGCTTCAGGGCCGGGGCGGGCGAGACGGGGGCCTGCGTGCTCATCGGTAGTCCTCCTGTGCCTGACCGAACCAGCGCTCCTGGAGCTCGGCCACGGTGCCGTCGTTGCGCAGCTCCTGCAGCGCGCGGTTCACGGCGGAGCCGAGCTGCGCCTTCTGCGGGCCGACCGCCATGCCGAGCTGCTCGCCCGTGGGCAGCGACTCGACCACCTCGAAGCGATCGTCGTCCTTGAGGGAGTAGAGCAGCACGGACTGGTTGCCCAGGGCGGCGTCCACGGTGCCGGCCTGCAGGGCCTGGATCTGCATGCCGCCGTCCTCGAACTGCACGGGGCTCAGGCCGTTCTGCTGGGCGTACTCGTCGCCGGTGGTCGCGGCCTGCACGCCGATCCGGCGGCCCTTCGCGGAGTCGATGCCGGTGATGCCGGAGCCCTTCTTTGCGACCAGGACGAGGTCGTCGTCGAGGTAGGGGAGGGTGAAGGCCATGACGCGCTGGCGGGCCTCGGTGATGGAGATCGACGAGGCGTTCACGTCGCAGCCAGTGAGCGAGGCACCCGACTCGATGGCCTCGAAGGAGGAGTCGATCACGTTCACCCCGAGGCCCAGCTTCTCCGCCACCGCCTCGACCAGCTGGATGTCGTAGCCGGTCAGCTCACCCTTCTCCTCGAACTCGAAGGGCGGGTAGGGGACGTCGGAGCAGACCGTCAGGACGCCGGGCTGGACGAGGCCGTACGAGGTGCTCAGGTCGTCGTCGGACACGATGCCGGCGGATCCGGCGTCGCCGCCGAGGACGGCGCAGCCGGTGAGCAGCGCCGCCGACGCGGTGAGCCCCACGGCGCCGAGGAGGCGGGAGTGGATGCGGGTCATGGAGTGCCTTCTGTGCCGCCGTCGGGAGGACGGGCGTGCGGGTCGGAGGGAGCCGGCAGAGTGACGTGTTCCGCCGTGATTGGAGGTCATCGTAGTGCGTCGGGGGCCGTCGCGGGCGCCGGGAGACGACTCGTCGCCGCGGAGCGAGCCGATCGACCGGTGGCCCTGCCGCGGCCCGCCTCAGCAGACGAAGGCTGGCCTCGCGCTGTGGGGATTGTCAGGCTGGGCACATCGTCGTCACCCGGTCTGAGAGGTCTCTCATCCTCCGCACCCCCGCCCCCGCCCGCCCCGCCGCCACCCTGTCCCTGCTCGCGGTGGGCGCCCTCGCGCTCGTCGGCTGTGCCGGGGGCGGCGGCGAGGCCTCGTCCTCCGCGTCGGCCGACGCGTCCGAGTCCGCCCCGGCGGGGGGCCGGCTCGGACCTCACGGCCGAGCAGGAGAAGCGCGTGGAGGCGCTCGAGGACGTCTTGCTCACCCCAGAGACCGCGCCCGACGGTGTGTTCACGGACATGGAGACCCAGGCCGGCGGCGGCGGGGAGCCGATCAGCACCAGCCTGAGCCTGACGGGCGTCACCCCCACGGGCGCCTGCGCGGACCTCATCGAGCAGATCAACACGCAGCAGGCGCCCGGGCTCGGCGGCGCGCTGGCCCAGTACGAGGTGGACCCGGCCGCCGTCACCGGCCTGGCCGGCTCCCAGGCCGGGGCGTTCGGCATGGTCGCGGTCACCGAGGACGGCACTGATCTGCTGGCGCCCTTCGGCGAGCTGGCCGACACGTGCGGCACGTTCGGCGACCCGGACGGCGTCGAGGCGGCCTTCACAAAGGTGCCCGGCGTGCCGGACGCGGCCCACATCGCTCTGGGGAACTCGGGCATGGACACGGCCCTGTTCACGATGACCGTCGGCGGCGTCACGGACGGGGACGAGCTCGTGTACCTCGGCATGGTGGGCCTCGACGAGGAGATCGCGGCCGAGACGCTGCGTGCCCAGGTCGAGGCGTTCGAGACCCGGGAGCGCTGACCCGTCAATCGTCGGGCCGAGGCGTCGGCTCGAGGCGGGCGCCGTCGTCGGACACCGGGTCCGCGTGGAACGGGCTGCCCGAGCTGACGTCCTCCGGGTCCCGCCGCCCCGACTCGACCGCGAGGAGGCGCCCCTCCTCGGAGAGCAGGGGTGTGGCGTCGATCGTGAGGTCCTCGCCGGCGCGCACGGCGTCGGCCACGAGCCGGGCCAGGCGGCGGTTGCGGGCCTCGTGCCGTTCGGAGGCCTCGAGCACTGCGGTATGCCGCGTCGCCAGCTGGATCTCGACGGAGGCGTCGATGCCGACGGCCAGCTGGCGGGCACGCAGCACCTCCGCGTCGAAGGCGGCCCCGGCCAACAGCACGATGCACGCCACCCACGCGAGGGCGAGCACGCCGATCGCGGAGTTGATCCGCCCGACCACGGCGAACTGGCCGAACCGGTCCGTGATCCAGCCCAGGGCCACGGTGGCGCCGAAGAGCAGGACCACCACGGCCACGGCGCCGAGCGAGAGCGGGCGGTAGCGGGGCTGCCGGACGTTGGGCCCCAGGCGGTAGGCGAGGGTCACGATCAGGGCGATCACCACGAGGATGACCGGCCACTTCACCACGTTCCACGTCTGGACCGTCTCCTCCGGCAGGCCGACGGCCTGGCCGAGGCGCAGGGAGAGGTCGCCGCCGACGACCACCAGGATCGTGATCAGCACGGCGCCGAGCATGAGGGCGAGCGTCTCGATGAAGACCACGAGGCGGAAGTGGAGGAAGGGCCGGCCCTCGCGGGTGTCGTGGATGCGGTGCATCGCCCGGTGGAACGCACCGACGGCGCCCGAGGCGGACACCACGGTGCCGACGGCCCCGAGGACGACGGCGCCGGTGCCGGGCCCGGCCGAGCCGAGGGTCAGGATCCATTCGCGGACGACGTCGGGCGTCAGCGACGGCCAGATCTCGGCGGCCAGGTGGGCCGCGGCGTCCACGGTCTCCTCCTCGACGCCCAGCAGCGAGACCACGGAGAGCAGGGCGATGACGGTGGGCAGCAGGGACAGCGCCCCGAAGAAGGTCATGGCGGCGGCCACATCCCAGACCTGCAGCTCGAAGAGCCGGTGCAGGGTGCGGCGCAGGACGTACAGCAGGGACACCCGCGGTCGGGTGTACGTGCGAAGGCGCCGGGGCGCCGCTGTGGAGCCGGCCATGGCACCAACGTACCGGCGCGCCGGGGAATAGCCCTGGTGCGTGGAGGGTTGAGCTATATAGACTCAACTTCGTCTGCGGCGGGAACGGCCCGCGGTCGACGGTTGTCCGACACCCCGGGACACGGGAGAGAAGGAGCCAGTAGTCCATGGATGCCAAGTTCACCACCAAGAGCCAGGAGGCGCTCTCGGCTGCGGCCATGAACGCCTCCACCGCCGGCAACCCCCAGGTCGAGCCGGCCCACCTGCTGAAGGCCCTGATGGACCAGCGGGAGTCCGTCGCCGTGGCCGTCCTGAAGGCCGCCGGGGCCGACCCCGACGCCGTCTCCACGGCGGCCTCCTCGGCCATCCGACGCCTGCCCTCCACCCAGGGCAGCACGGTGGCCCAGCCCCAGTTCTCGCGCGCCGCCCTGCAGGTCGTGCAGAACGCGCGCACCCAGGCCGAGCAGCGCTCGGACGAGTTCGTCTCCACCGAGCACCTGCTGCTCGGCGTGGCAGCGGACTCCGGCGAGGCCGGTGAGGCACTGCGCTCGAACGGGGCGAGCCTCGAGGCGCTCGCCGCCGCCCTGACCCTGGTGCGCGGCGACTCCCGCGTCACCACCCAGGACCCGGAGACCACCTTCCAGTCCCTGGAGAAGTACGGCACGGACCTCACCGAGATCGCCCGCTCCGGCAAGCTCGACCCGGTGATCGGCCGCGACGCCGAGATCCGCCGTGTGGTGCAGGTGCTCTCGCGCCGCACCAAGAACAACCCCGTGCTCATCGGCGAGCCCGGCGTCGGCAAGACCGCCGTCGTCGAGGGCCTGGCCCAGCGGATGGTGGCCGGGGACGTCCCCGAGTCCCTGCGCGGCAAGACGCTGATCAGCCTGGACCTGGGCGCCATGGTCGCCGGCGCCAAGTACCGCGGCGAGTTCGAGGAGCGCCTGAAGGCCGTCCTCGAGGAGATCAAGGCCGCCGAGGGGCAGGTCGTCACGTTCATCGACGAGATCCACACCGTCGTGGGCGCGGGCGCGTCCGAGGGCGCCATGGACGCCGGCAACATGCTCAAGCCCATGCTGGCCCGCGGCGAGCTGCGCCTGATCGGCGCGACCACCTTGGACGAGTACCGCGAGAACATCGAGAAGGACCCCGCCCTGGAGCGCCGCTTCCAGCAGGTCTTCGTGGGCGAGCCCAGCGTGGACGACACGATCGCCATCCTGCGCGGGCTCAAGGAGCGCTACGAGGCCCACCACAAGGTGGCCATCGCCGACTCCGCGCTCGTGGCCGCGGCCACGCTGTCCGACCGGTACATCACCGGCCGCCAGCTGCCGGACAAGGCCATCGACCTCGTGGACGAGGCCGCCTCGCGCCTGCGCATGGAGATCGACTCCGCCCCGGAGGAGATCGACGTCCTGCGCCGCCAGGTGGACCGCCTGACCATGGAGGAGCTCGCCCTCGAGGGCGAGACGGACCCCGCGTCCATCGAGCGGCTCGAGGCCCTGCGTGCCGAGAAGGCGGACCGCGAGGAGGAGCTCACCGCCCTCACCGCCCGCTGGGACGCGGAGAAGGCCACCCTCAACCAGGCCGGCGACCTGCGCGCCAAGGTGGACGAGCTGCGCTCGCTCGCCGAGAAGGCCCAGCGCGACGGCGACCTCGCCGAGGCCTCCCGCCTGCTGTACGGCGAGATCCCCGCGCTGGAGAAGCAGCTCGAGGAGGCGGACCGCACCGCCCGCGAGGCCGACCGCTCGGCCACCGAGCCGATGGTCTCCGAGGAGGTCACGGCGGACGACATCGCCGAGGTGGTCTCCGCCTGGACCGGCATCCCCGCCGGGCGCATGCTCACCGCCGAGTCCGAGAAGCTGCTCACCATGGAGGAGCACCTCGGCGAGCGGCTGATCGGGCAGCGGGACGCCGTCGTCGCCGTCGCGGACGCGGTGCGCCGTTCGCGGGCCGGCATTGCGGACCCGAACCGGCCCACGGGCTCGTTCCTGTTCCTGGGCCCCACGGGCGTGGGCAAGACCGAGCTCGCCAAGGCGCTCGCGGAGTTCCTCTTCGACGACGAGCGCGCCATGGTGCGGATCGACATGTCCGAGTACGCGGAGAAGCACTCCGTCTCCCGCCTGGTCGGCGCCCCTCCGGGCTACGTCGGCTACGACGAGGGCGGCCAGCTCACGGAGGCCGTGCGGCGTCGCCCATACTCGGTGGTGCTGCTGGACGAGGTGGAGAAGGCCCACCCCGAGGTCTTCGACATCCTGCTCCAGGTGCTCGACGACGGCCGCCTCACCGACGGCCAGGGCCGCACCGTGGACTTCCGCAACGTGATCCTGATCCTCACCTCGAACCTGGGCTCGCAGTTCCTCGTGGACCCGACCCTGGACGAGGCCGCCAAGCGCGAGTCCGTGATGTCCGTGGTGCGCGCGGCGTTCAAGCCCGAGTTCCTCAACCGCCTGGACGAGATCGTGCAGTTCGACGCGCTCACCGTGGCCGAGCTGACGCGGATCGTGGACCTGCAGGTCGCCTCCCTGCAGGCGCGCCTGACGGACCGCCGCCTCACCCTCGAGGTGTCCGACGCCGCCAAGGCGTGGCTCGCCGAGACCGGGTTCGACCCGGCCTACGGCGCCCGGCCCCTGCGCCGCCTGGTGCAGCGCGAGATCGGCGACCGCCTGGCCCGCGGCATCCTCGCCGGGGAGATCGCGGACGGGGACACCGTGGTCGTGGACCGCGTCGAGGGCGAGAACGGCCTCACCGTGACCCGGAAGGGCTGACGCCGGGACCGACGGCTCGTGTTCCTCCTCCCTCTGGCGCGTCGGGGGCGGTTTCGGGTGGTATCCGGCCTGGATACCACCCGAAACCGCCCCCGACGGCGTCTGCGGGTCGGACGGAGCCGCGCGGGTCAGCGGGTGCCGAGGGCGTCGGCGTCCTGCTGGAGGGTGCCGATCAGGTTCGCCACCGCGCGGGCCGTGTGGGTCAGCGTGGTGATGGAGACGTTGTCGATGTCGTCCTGGGGCGTGTGGTAGTTGTCGTCGCGGATCGAGAGCAGGCCCGTCGAGGCGATGCCCGCGTCCACGAACGGCGCGTAGTCCGAGCGGCCGTTGCTGCCCTCGGGCTGGTGCGTGTGGCCGTCGCGGTCGAGCTGCGCGCCGAGCAGGGACTCAGCACCGATCGACCAGTCGGCCGTGAGCACGCCGAGCGTGTTCTGGTGGTCCAGCGGGGCCACCATGTCCAGGTTGGTGTAGAGGATGATGTCCTCGCGCTCCGCGGCGGTCAGGGTGTCCACGTAGTGGTGCGAGCCCAGCAGGCCGATCTCCTCGGCACCCCACAGGGCGAAGCGGACCTTGCTCTCGGCCTTGTTGGCCTTGGCGGCCTGGCGCGCGACCTCGAGGGTCGCCGCGACGCCCGAGGCGTTGTCGTGGATGCCCGGGCCCTCCGGCACGCCATCCAGGTGGGCGCCGAGCATCACGACGTCGTCGTCGCTGCCCGTGCGCGTCTCCGCCAGCACGTTCCAGGTGGGCCGCTGCTCCACGAGCTGCTCGAGGTCCAGGGTGACGGTCGCGCCGCCGGCGCGGGTCTGGGCCAGCAGGTCGGCGCCCAGCTCGCGGGTCACGCCCACGGTCCCGACGACGTCGCCCGGCGCGGCGCCCAGGGTGCCGTTCAGCGCGCCCTCGGCGTTGTTGTAGATGATGACGGCCTCGGCGCCCGAGGCGGCCGCGACCTGGGACTTCTGGGCGAAGGTGCAGTCGCCCCGGGAGACCAGGGCGACGCTGCCGGTCAGGTCCGCGCCGGCCCAGTCCGCGTCGGCGCAGCCGGTGGCGGCGCCGGCGGGGGCGGCGAGCGGGGCGTCGGTGACCTGCGCCGACGGCGAGGACGTGAAGACGGTGTGCTCGAGGTCGCGCTGGACGGGTCCGGTTTGCTGAAGCCGGTCCCGCAGGGTCTCGGTGTAGGTGATCTCGAACTCCTGGAGCTCGACGTCGTAGCCGGCCTCCTCGAGCTCGCCCACGGCGTAGTCGAGCGAGGCCTGGAAGCCCGGCGTGCCCGCGGCGCGGTTGCCGTGCTCGTCCGCGATGGCCGCGAACGCCTCGATGTCCTGGCGGAGGTGGTCCGAGGAGATGGATCGGACCAGCTTCTCCGGTGAGTTCGGGTTGCCGCCGGCACGGTTCTGGCCGGGGCCCAGGCCCCGGTCGGCGGTCTGCGCGGTGGCGGCGCTGGCCTTCGCCGGGGCGGCCGGGGCGGCCGGGGCGGCGAGTGAGACGGGGGCGGCGGTCAGCGTGGCGGCCAGGGTGGCGGCGGCCAGCAGGGTGGGGGTGCGGCGCATGGGCATCCTCATCGTCGGAGTGGGTGTGACGTACGCAACCTAGCCGGTCGTCCAGCGTCCGTACAGGGTGTGTGTCACGCCCGTCCAGCCGGATGCCGCCCGTGTCGCGGCCGCCCGCGCCGCGCCCGGCGCCACTGCACGCCCCGCCGGACCGGGCCGGTCGTCGTCGTCCACAGGCCGTCCGGCGGGTCATGTATCCTTGTCCGCACGAACCATATTGACCAGTGAAGACCTCGGCGGGCCCCTGTGCGCCACAGATCCGAGGCGGCGAGAGATGCGAAGGGGGTCACGCTCATGGGGCGCGGCCGTCAGAAGGCGAAGGCCACGAAGCAGGCACGGGAGATGAAGTACTTCTCTCCCGGAACAGACCTCTCGGCACTGGAGCGAGAGCTCACGGGCGGACGCACGCGCGGCCCGGAGCAGGACCAGGAGCCCGAGTACGAGGATCCGTACGCGGACCTCTACGCGGAGGACGAGGACGACGACGCGCGGGCGCGATGACGCCCGCACGGCATCCGGCCCTGGACGGGTATCAGGCCGCCCTGCGGTCGATCGCCAGGGTGGTGGATGAGACAGCACCGCTGCAGGACCCCGAGACGGCGTCTCGGGGTCTGCTGCGTCTGATGGAGGAGTCCCGCCCGCTCGTGATCACCGGGGCCGGCGTGTCCACGGACTCCGGCATCCCGGACTACCGGGGGCCAAACGGGTCCCTGCACCGCCACCGGCCGATGACGTACCAGGAGTTCCGGGACGACCCGGCCGCCCGCCACCGCTACTGGGCGCGCTCGTTCGTGGGCTGGCGCCGCATGGACCAGGCCCGCCCGAACGAGGCGCACCGCATCCTCGCGCGCTGGGCGGCCGAGGGGCGGATCGCCGGCGTCCTGACCCAGAACGTGGACGGGCTGCACGCCGAGGCCGGACGCGCGGCGGGGATGCCGGAGGACCGGCTGATCGAGCTCCACGGGGACCTGGCGCGCGTGGCCTGCCTGAACTGCGGGGCCACCGAGTCCCGCCGTGACCTGGACCTGCGGCTCGAGGCCGCCAATCCGGGCTACCTCGAGCGCGTGGCGATCGACCCGGACGCCGTGAACCCCGACGGGGACGTCTCCCTCGACCAGCACTGGGTGGAGGAGTTCACGATGGTCGGCTGCCGGGTGTGCGGCTCCGTGAAGCTCAAGCCGGACGTCGTGTACTTCGGCGAGTCCGTGCCCGCGGCGCGGCGCGCGGCCGCGGAGGCGATGGCCGACGACGGCGGCACGGTGCTCGCCGTCGGCACCTCGCTGGCCGTGATGAGCGGCTACCGGTTCGTGCTGCGGGCCGAGCGGGCCGGGCATGAGACGGGGCTGATCAACCTCGGCCCCACCCGCGCCGACGCCAAGGCCCGCTGGCGCTGGCGCGCCCCGGTCGCCGACGCGCTGGCCTGGCTCGACGCCCGCCTCTGACCCCCACCCACGTTTTCGTGCGGGAAACGGCGGACGCCGGGGCGTTTTCGTGCGGGAAACGGCGGGCGCCGGGGGTGTGGACACCGGGTGGCCCGGGGCCACGCACGACTCCTGCACAGGTGGCGCCGCCGGTGTCGTCGTCCACGGTGGGTGCTCCTGAGCGGGCGGGATAGGCCGGGTTGAGCCATCGTCACGGGCATGGCCACGTCTTCCCTGCCCCTGCCGGACATCGTCGAGACCGGCCGGCCGTTCACCCGTGGCGACCTGCGCGCGGCCGGGGTCTCGGAGCGACTGGTCCGCGGCGGTGACGTGCGGCGCGTGACGCATGGGGTCCATCGGCTCCGGACTGACCACCTCGGCTCGTGGGCGGAGCTCGGCTACGCCGAGGCGCCCGCTCCCTTCGCGCCGGAGGAGACGGCCGCGGTCGTGGAGGCGAGCGGGGGAGTGGCCTCCCACCTCACGGCGCTGCTCCTGCACCGCGTGCCGCTGCCGCCGTTCCTGGCGGAGGACGGCACGGTGCACGTGTCCCGGCCACACCCGCGCGGGGCGAGCGTCCGCCCAGAGATCACCTCGCATGCCCGCCTCGTCCCGGCCGCGGATGTGACCGTCCTCCACGGGATCCGCCTGACGAGCCTGGAGCGATCCTGGGCGGATCTGGCCGCACTGCTCCGTCCAGGCATGCTCGTGCCCGTCGTGGCGGCCGGGGACGCTCTCGTCCACCGGCCGTGGTCGCCGGAGGGGCGCCGCTCACCACGGACCACGACGGCGGCCCTGCGGTCCGCGCTCCTGCGTGCCGGGCGGTTCAAGGGAGTGCGCACCGCCCGTGCCGCCCTCCAGCTGGTGCGGGTGGGCGCGGACTCCCCACAGGAGACAGCCCTGCGACTGGCCCTGCTCCACGCCGGCCTGCCCGAGCCGGAGCTCCAGCTGGTGCTGCACCCGGGCCGGGCGCGGTCGCCGGACGCGGATCTGGGGTGGCGGCAGTGGCGCATGGTGGTCCACTACGACGGCGGTCACCACCTCGACCCGGCACAGGTCGCCGTGGACGCGTGGCGAGACGAGGGCTGGGCGCGCGCGGGCTGGACGCAGATCTGGGCCACGGTGGACGACGCACGGGACGACTTCCGGCGCGTCGTCGCCGAGGTGCAGACGCACCGGGCCCGGCTCGGCGGGCGGGTGTTCGCGTCGTGAACCGCCGTTTCCCGAACGAAAACACCCCGGAGCCCGCCGTTTCCCGAACGAAAACGCCCCCCGGGGGGTCAGGCGGCGTACTGGCCGCGCATCAGCACGGCGCCGCCGTCGACGCCCTTGGCGCCCTGCACGAAGTCCAGGCCCGCGGCCGCCGCGTCGTCGGTGAGGGCGCCGATGGTGCCCATCTCCCACGCGTCGATGCCGGCGTCCACGAGCACGGAGATCGACGTCGCGGCCACCTCCGGGTCCACCACGGCCACCATGCCCACGCCGAGGTTGAGGGTGCGCTCGAGGTCGGACTGCGGAACGCGGCCGAGCTCGCCCACCAGGCGGAACACGGGCGGCAGGGACCAGGTGTCGCGCTCGACGGTCGCCATGAGGCCCTGCGGGAGCACGCGCGCCAGGTTCGCGGCCAGGCCGCCGCCGGTCACGTGGCTGAACGCGCGCACCGGCAGGTCCGAGCCGCCCTCGTGGCCGTTGAGGCGCTGCACCAGGTCGAGGCAGGCGCGGGAGTAGATGCGGGTAGGCACGAGCAGCTCCTCGCCGAGGGTGCAGCCGAGCTCGGTGACCTCGCGGTCGAGGGACCAGCCCGCGGCGTTCACCACCCGGCGCACGAGCGAGTAGCCATTCGAGTGGATGCCGGAGGAGGCCATGCCGATCACGACGTCGCCGGACTGCACCCGCTCCGCGCCCAGGACCATGTCCGCCTCGACCACGCCGGTGGCCGCGCCCGCCACGTCGTACTCGTCCACGGCCAGCAGGCCCGGGTGCTCGGCGGTCTCGCCGCCCACGAGCGCGGTGTCGGCCAGGCGGCAGCCCTCGGCCACGCCGCGCACGATGTCCGCGATGCGCTCGGGCACGACCTTGCCGCACGCGATGTAGTCGGTCATGAACAGGGGCTGGGCGCCGACTACCACGATGTCGTCCACGACCATGCCCACGAGGTCCTGGCCGATGGTGTCGTGCTTGTCCATCGCCTGTGCGATCGCCACCTTGGTGCCGACGCCGTCCGTGGACGTGGTCAGCAGCGGCTTGCGGTACTGCAGCAGCGCGGAGGCGTCCCACATGCCGGCGAAGCCGCCGATGCCGCCCATGACCTCGGGGGTGTGGGTGGCCTTCACGGCGTCCTTCATCAGCTCGACGGCGCGGTCGCCGGCCTCCACGTCGACGCCGGCCGAGGCGTAGGTGATCGGGGCGGCGGAGGAGGGGGTCTGGTTCGGGGTCACAGCGGGGTCCTGTCCGTCTCGGTGAGCAGCTTCTCGTCGTCGGCGTCCGGGCCGGGCTCGCAGCCCGTGGCGGTCACGGTGGTGGTCTCGCCGCCCTCGTCCAGCACCACGGTGGACGCGGGCGACACGGCGACCGGCTCCAGCAGGCCCTTGCCGCGCTCGCCCTCGTCGGCCAGCGGGATCGGGTAGTCGCCGGTGAAGCAGGCGGTGCACAGGCGCTCGCGCGGCTGCCCGGTGGCCTCGATCATGCCGTCCTCGCTGATGTAGGCCAGCGAGTCGGCGCCGATGGACGCGGCGATCTGGTCCACCGCGGCGCCGTTGGCGATGAGCTCGGCGCGGGTGGCGAAGTCGATGCCGTAGAAGCAGGGCCACTTCACGGGCGGGGAGGAGATCTTCACGTGCACCTCGGCGGCGCCGGCCTCCTTGAGCATCCGCACGACGGCGCGCTGGGTGTTGCCCCGCACGATCGAGTCGTCCACCACCACGACGCGCTTGCCGGCCACCACGGTGGACTGGACGTTGAGCTTGAGGCGGATGCCGAGCTGGCGCAGCGTCTGGGACGGCTGGATGAAGGTGCGGCCCACGTACGCGTTCTTCACGAAGCCCTGGCGGAACGGCAGGCCCGAGGCGTCCGCGTAGCCCACGGCGGCGGGCGTGCCGGACTCGGGCACGGGGATCACGACGTCGGCCTCGACCGGCTGCTCGAGCGCGAGGCGGCGGCCCATCTCCACGCGGGACTCGTACACGGAGCGCCCGGCGATCGTGGCGTCCGGCCGGGCGAGGTAGACGTACTCGAACACGCAGCCGGCCGGCTTGGACTCGGCGAAGCGGGTGGAGCGGATGCCCTCCTCGTCGATCGCGATCATCTCGCCGGGCTCGACCTCCCGAATGAAGGAGGCGCCGACGGTGGCGAGGGCCGACTGCTCGGAGGCCACCACCCAGCCCCGCTCGAGGCGGCCGAGCACGAGCGGGCGCACGCCCTGCGGGTCGCGGGCGGCGTAGAGGGTGTGCTCGTCCATGAACACGAAGCAGTAGGCGCCGCGGATCTTCGGCAGCAGCTCGAGGGCGGTTTCCTCGAGGCGGTCCCCGGGGGTGCCGTGCAGCAGGGCCGTGACCAGGGCGGTGTCCGTGGTGTTGCCCTGCTTCATCTCACCGTGGGTGTGGCGTCCGTCCGCGGCGTGCACCATGCGCAGCAGCTCGGCGGAGTTCACGAGGTTGCCGTTGTGCGCCAGGGCGACCGTGCCGTCGTCGGCGGTGGCGCCCAGGGTGGGCTGGGCGTTGGCCCACTTGTTCACGCCGGTGGTGGAGTAGCGGCAGTGGCCGACGGCGATGTGGCCGCTCAGTGCGGTCAGGGTGGCCTCGTCGAACACCTGGGAGACCAGGCCGATGTCCTTGTAGACGGCGATGCGCCCGCCGTCCGAGACGGCGATGCCCGCGGACTCCTGGCCGCGGTGCTGGAGGGCGTACAGGCCGTAGTAGGCCAGTTTCGCGACCTCCTCGCCCGGCGCCCACACGCCGAACACGCCGCATTCGTCCTGCGGCCCCTGGTCCTGGGGGTCGAGGGCGGCGGTCAGGCGGCCGTCGCCTCGTCGGGTGCGCGGTGCGATCACTGCTCGGGGGTCCTTTCGGTGGGGGTGGTGCGGGCGGGCGGGGCACCCGCGTCCACACGGTCCAGGCGGACGTCCGCCACGGCCGGGTCGTCGGTGCGCTCGAGGACCACGGTGCGCGCGGTCGACCGGGAGCGGCGGTCCAGCAGCAGCCACACGAGCAGCCCGAGCACGCTCGTGCCGAGCATGCTCAGCAGCGATGCGAAGCCGAACGTCTCCGAGAAGGAGAGCGGGATGCCGGAGTACGGGTCCGCGGGCGGGGTGGGGGAGGCGTGGACCGCGGTGGTGATCACGAGTGCGATCAGCAGGCCGAGCGCGAGCGCCACCGCGAGCACCGCGGTCAGCCGCGGGGCGCGACGGACGGTGTAGGCGCGCTGATCGGGGGTCGGCTCGGGGGCGGAGGTCATGCGCGCCAGTCTATCGAGTCGGCCGCTGGGGCCAGTCGCGCGTGCCCGCGGCGGTGGCGGCACTCCCGGAGCACGCTCTGGCCGGCGCGTTGCGTGACGTTGAGCTCGTCGACCGCGGCCTGATACTCCTCCAGCGGGAGCACGACCTGCCCGCAGGCACGGGCGAACTGTGCCTTCGCCGCGGTGTCCGGGGCGGGATCGGCAGAGCTGCATCCCGCGACGAGGAACGGTGCCGACGTTCGAACGGTCGGTGCCGCCGAGAGGACTGCCGGACACCCCTCGCTCACGGCCGCACGAGCGGCAGGTGCGCGCCGAGGTCGGCCCGCACGCCCGAGGCGCGCACGCCGCCGGCCGCCGTCGCGTCCTCCCAGGTCGTCAGCCCCGTGGCCAGGGACAGCCATGTCACGGCGTCCATCTCCACCACGTTGGGCGGGGTGCCGCGGGTGTGCCGGGGCCCGGGGAGGCACTGGGCGACGCCGAAGGGCGGCACGCGCACCTCCACCGAGTTCCCGGGCACGCGGGTCGCCAGCTCCTCGAGCGCGAAGCGCACCGCCATGGCCCGCGTGGGGCGCGGCAGCGCGGCGGCCGCCGCGGGGTCCTCCTCGTGGGCGCGTGCCCACGCCAGCAGCGCCGCGTGGCCCTCGACGACAGGCACCCGGCGGCGGGGCACGGAGCCGGTGGTCACGCCCGCGCCTCGAAGGCCGGCAGGACGTCCCCCACGAGGTCCCGCACCGGCGCGGCCAGGCGGATCTCACCGACCGGCTCACCCCGGCCGAGCACCGGGGGCACGACGGCGGCCAGCACGCCCGGCAGCGTCGCCCGGTCCACGTGGTCCGGGGCGAACCGGGCCAGCAGCGCGAGCGCGACCAGGTCGCCGGCCCGCGTGCCGCCGTCGAGCGCCTTGACGGCCACGGCCGTGCCGTCCGGCGCGGCCATGACGAGGACGCCGTCCGCGCCCGCCTTGGCGAGCAGGCCGAGCTCGCGCATCACCACGGTGTTGGAGCTCGTCTCCCCGTGGACGGCCCACGGGTGCTCGAGCATCGCGGTGGCGACGGCGGCCGCGTGCGGGTCCGCGTCGGCGCGGCCGGGTGCCGCGGCGACCCGCCCGATGCCGCGGGCCAGGCCCGCCAGCGAGATGACGGCGGCGGGGGCGCCGCAGCCGTCCACACCGGTGTGGGCCACCGGCTCGCCGCAGTATTCGGCGATCACCGCGTCCACCTCGCGCTGCAGGGGGTGCGCCGGGTCGAGGTACGTGGCGACGTCGTGCCCGGATGCCGCGCAGGCCGCGAGGAAGCCGGCGTGCTTGCCGGAGCAGTTGAAGGCCAGCGGGGTCGCGGCGGCGGCCTCGCCGTCGCGGCGGACCTGGGCCACGACCTCGGAGGTGTCCGCGGGCCAGGCCGGCGGACACCGCAGGGCGGACGCGTCGAGGCCGGCGTCCGCGAGCATGCGCTCGGCCAGCGCCTGGTGCCGGAGCGTGCCCCGGTGCGAGCCGCACGCGATGGACAGGGCCTCACCTGCCAGCGCCGCCCCGTGGCGCAGCGACGCGATGGCCTGGAACGGCTTCAGCGTGGAGCGCGGGTAGATCAGCGCGTCTGCGGGGCCGAGCCCGGCCAGCACCCGCCCGTCGGGGCCGGTCACGACGGCGGCGCCCGCCGTGCGGGACTCGACGAAGCCGTTGCGGACGGTCTCCACGAGCTCGACGGCGTCGGACAGGGCGAAGGTCTCGCCCGCGGGGGCGACGGTGGCGTGGGTCATGCGGTCCAGGGTAGCGAGGGCCCCAGACGCGCCGGGCGTCCGGGGCCGGTGGGCCGGGTCAGGTCCGGCGGCATCACCGGCTCACTCCGCGGAGAGCCGCCCGTCCACCATGGTCAGGGTGCGGTCCGTGGCGGAGAGGAACTCGTGGTCGTGCGTGACCATGAGCGTCGCCACCTGCTCCTCGCGGGTCAGCGTGCCCAGCAGGTCCACGACGGCGGCCGAGCGCTCGCGGTCCAGCGCGGAGGTGGGCTCGTCCACGAGCAGCAGCGTCGGCGAGGCCATCAGCGCGCGCACGATGTTCACGCGCTGCCGCTGACCGCCCGAGAGCTGGTGCGGGCGCTTGCCGGCCTGGTCGGCCAGGTCCACACGCTCGAGCAGCTCCAGGGCCCGCGCCTTGGCGGCCCTGCGGTCGGCGCGGGTGGCGTCACGGTCCAGGTGCACGGTCAGCTCCAGCTGCTCGGCCGCCGTGAGGGACGGGATGAGGTTGGGCTGCTGGAAGATCATGCCGATCTCCTGGCCGCGCAGCGCGGTGCGCTCCTTCCGGGACAGCCCGGCCATCTCGCGGCCGGCCACGGACACGCAGCCGGAGGTGGGCGTCACCAGGCCCGCGGCCACCGCCAGCAGGGAGGACTTGCCCGAGCCGGACGGGCCGACCATCGCGGTGAACGTGCCGGGGAGCAGGTCCAGGCTCACCTCGTCCAGGGCGCGCAGCACGCCGCGCTCGCCGTCCGGGTACTCCAGCACGAGGTCGCGCACGGACAGCGCGGGGGTGGCGTCGGCCGCGGCGGCGGGGCGCTCGCCGGCGACGCGGTGGGCGGCCGCGGCGGCCGGGGTGCGGAGGGCGTCGAGGTCGGCCTGCGGGGCGGTGAGGGTGGTCATGGGGAGGTCCTTTCTCCAGGCGGGGGCGAGGCGGAGCCGAGGGGGACGACGGCGCCGGGCGGCGCCGTCGTCGGGGCGGTCAGTTGCCGCCGAGGGCGACCAGCGGGTCGATCCGGGTGACGCGGTAGACCGCGACGACGGCGGCGAGCATGCCGAGCACGAGGACCCCGGCGGCGGGCACCGCGGTGGTGGCCCACGAGAGCTCGAACGGGACGGCCCGCCCCGCGAACGCGCCGACCACGGCGGCCAGCCCGGTGCCCACGGCCACGCCGCCGACGAGCACGAACGCGGCCTGCGCGAGCGAGTCCTTCAGCACCCAGCCGTTCGAGCCGCCGAGGGCCTTGAGCACCGCGATGTCGCGGGTGCGCTGCACCGTCCAGATGGACAGGAACGCGATCACCACGAGCGCCGAGATGCCGTACAGGAAGCCCTGCATGGTCATCAGGGAGCCGTTCTCGGACCGGTAGCTGGGCAGGGCGGCGTAGGAGCCCTTCACGGTCTCCGCGACGGTGCCCGCGGCGTCGTCGCCGGCGGCGGCCACGGCGTCGACGTCGGCGCCCGCGTCGAAGCGCACGAGGCCGGCGGTGCCGAGCACCGCGTCGTCGGCGGTGTGCGAGATGGCGTTCCAGTCCTCGAGCGCCAGCCACGTCACGGGGGAGTGGGAGTAGTACTCGGTCGGCACGACGTCGGCCACGGTGTAGACGAAGCCGGAGACCGCGACGGCGTCACCCGCCTGGGCGTGGAGGGAGTCGGCCACGTCCTGGCTGAGCACGATCTGCCCGAGCTCGACGCCGGCCGGCGCGTCGGAGCCGCCCGGGGTGAGACCGATGAACGCGGTGGTGGCCACGCCGGTGGTGGGCTCGCCGGACACGTCCGCGCGGCCCTGCGGGTCCGTGTCCACGGGGTGCTCGAGGCCGATGGCCCGGCCCTGGCTCACACCGAGCGGCTCGACGGAGGCCACGCCGTCCGTGGCCGCCCACGCGTCGCGCTGGGCCACGGTGAACTCGGACTGGGTGAACGACGCGGTGGGCTCCTGGCCCGCCGCACCGCCGAAGACCAGACGCTGCACGCCCTGCTCGCCGAGGCGGTCGATCGCGGCCGTGTTCTGCCCGCCCAGGCCGGCCGTGAGGCCGGAGAGCATGACGAGCAGCAGGCTGATGAGGGCCACCACGGAGCCCATGAGGGCGAACCGTCCGGTGGCGAAGCGGAGGTCGCGGAGTGCGAGGAACACGGGGCGCGTCCTTTCCTGACGAGGTCTGTCCTGAGGTTGCCTCCACGGTCTCGCGCGGGGAGGGGTCGCCACATCGCCCGCGGCGGCTGGACCCGGTCAACCGAATGGTTGATCCCGGCGGCGCAGCGGCGCGGCCCCGGGGCATCGGGCCGTTGTCGCGTCCGGGGCGCGCCCTAGGGTGGAGCCATGTCCGTCGCACCCCGCGCCGCCGTGCCCCCCGCGCCCACCGAGACCGGCACCACCGCCGTGCTCGCCGGCCTGCGCGTGGCCCTGCACGTCACGTTCGCCGCGCTGCTCACCGTGGGGCTGGCGCGCGCGCTCGCGGACCGGTCCCCGGAGGCGTCCTCCGGTCCGTTCCCGGCCACCACCCTGGTGCTGCTGACCGCCGCGCTGGCGGGCGTCTACCTGGCCGGGACCGTGCTGGAGCGGCGCCGGTGGGCCCGGGGCGACGACGTCGGCCGCGGTCCGGCGGTCGCCTGGCTGGCCCTGGTGCTGCTGCTGTGGGGCCTGCTCGTGGCCCACCACGGCGACTTCGCGTGGGTCGCCTTCCCCCTCTTCTTCGTCGTCCTGCACGTGGTCGACCGGGTGGCCCGGCAGGCCTGGGTGCGCCACGTGGTCGGGCCCGCGCTGGTGGTGGCGATGGCCGTCGTCGTGGTGGCCGGGATGGCGGCGGGCGCCGGCGGCGTGCGGGTGCCGGCCGTCATTGGTCCGCTGGTGGGCGCCGCCGTGGCCGTGGTGCTCTCCGGGGCGTACCGCGCCCTGCACGCCGAGTCCGAGCGCCAGCGTGCCGTGGCCGAGCAGCTGCGCGCCGCGCAGGCCGAGCTCGCGCGCACCGAGCACCGGGCGGGGGTGAGCGCCGAGAGGGAGCGGCTCGCCCGCGAGATCCACGACACCCTCACCCAGGGGCTGGCCTCGATCGTGCTGGTCTCGCGCGCGGCCCAGGACGCGCTCGACGCCGCCGACCCCGCCCTCGCCCGGCAGCGCATGGAGACCGTGCGCGCCACGGCCGCCGAGAACCTCGCCGAGTCCCGCCGCTTCGTCCGCGACCTGCGCGGCACCGGGGCACCGTCCCTCATCGAGGCGCTCGAACGAGCGGTCACCGGGTTCGCCGACCGGCAGGCCGCCGCCGGGACACCCGTGGCCGCGGACGTCGAGGTCGTGGGCGAGCCGGTCGCGGTCGCCGAGGCCGTGGAGACCGCCGTGCTGCGAGCCGTGCAGGCCTCCCTGGCGAACGTCGGCGCCCACGCGGGCGCCCATCGCGCCCGCGTCACGCTGGGCTACCTCGGCGACGAGCTGACGGTGGACGTGGCCGACGACGGCGCGGGGTTCGACCCGGCCGTCGTCGCGGCCCGCGCCCGGGCCGGAGCCGCCGGTGCCGACCCGGGGGTGGGGACCGGCGTGGGACTGGCGAGCGTGCGCGAGCGCCTCGCGGCGGTGGGCGGCGAGGCCACCGTCGAGTCGGCCCCCGGCGAGGGCACCGTGGTGGCGCTGCGGGTGCCGCTGGTCGCCGCCGGGGCCGGCCGGAGCGCTGATCCCGAGCAGACCGAGAGCGAGGAGACCGCATGAGCGTGCGCGTGATGCTGGTGGACGACCACCCCGTGGTCCGGGCGGGGGTGCGGGCCGTCGTCGAGGCGCACCCGGACCTGACCGTGGTGGCCGAGGCCGCCGACGGGGCGGAGGCGATCGGCGTCCTGGAGGCGGGCGAGCCCGCGGTGGACGTCGTGCTGATGGACCTGCAGATGGGTGCGGGCATGGACGGCGTGACCGCCACCCGCGCGGTGCGGGAGCGGTGGCCGGGGGTGCAGGTGCTGATCCTGACGACCTTCGACACCGAGGCGGACATCCTGGCGGCCGTGAACGCGGGCGCCGCCGGCTACCTGCTCAAGGACGCCCCGAGCGAGGAGATCGCCTCGGCGGTGCGGCAGGCGGCGGCGGGACGCAAGGCGCTGGCCCCGCAGGTCGCGGCCACGCTGATGGGGCGCATGTCCGGCGGCTCCGAGGTGCTGTCCGAGCGGGAGATCCAGCTGCTCGAGCTGATCGCGCGGGGCGCCACGAACAAGGTGGCCGCGAAGGAGCTGTTCATCTCCGAGGCCACCGTGAAGACGCACCTGGTGCACATCTTCCAGAAGCTCGGCGTGGACAACCGCACCCGCGCCGTCGACGAGGCCCGGCGACGGCGCATCATCCGCTGACGGACAGGCCGGGGCGGCCGACCCTGGAGGGCCCAGCCCCGCTCAGCGGCGCCGCACGTACCGGGTGATCACCGCCGCGGCGACGGCCGCCAGCGCCAGCACGCCGAGCGCGGCGGGCAGGCTGAGGTCGCCGCGCTGGACGCCGAACCCCCGCAGCGTCCAGAAGACGATCAGGGCGCACGTGAACATCACGCCGACGAACGTCCAGACCGACCGCAGCCCGGGTCCCAGCCCCGCACCGGGCCGGTGGCGGGGATCACGGGGGTCACCGTCGTCGCCGGGCTGACCGTGGTGGAGGGGAGGCATCGTCATGCGCTCCACCGTAGGGGCCACGGGCCGGGCCGGGCCAGGGCCACCGCGTAGGCTTGAGGCTCGTGAAGACCCTTGTGCTCGGCAACGGCGGCCGCGAACACGCGCTGCTCACCGCCCTCTCCCGTGATCCGCAGGTCGGCGCCCTCCACGCGGCGCCCGGCAACGCCGGCATGGCCGACCTGGCCACCCTCCACGCCGTCGAGGCCACCGACCCGGCCGCCGTCGTGGAGCTCGCGCGCGAGCTGGGGGCCGACCTCGTCGTCGTCGGTCCCGAGGCCCCGCTGGCCGCCGGCGTCTCCGACGCCCTGCGCGAGGCCGGGTTCGCCGTGTTCGGCCCCTCGCAGGCCGCCGCGCAGCTCGAGGCGTCCAAGGCCTTCGCCAAGGAGGTCATGGCCGCCGCGGGCGTGCCCACCGCCGGCTCCCGCGTGTGCACCACCGCCGCGGAGGCCGCCGCCGCCCTCGACGAGTTCGGCGCCCCCCACGTCGTCAAGGACGACGGCCTGGCCGCGGGCAAGGGCGTCGTGGTCACCTCCGACCGCGCCGAGGCCCTCGCCCACGCCGAGGCCTGCTTCGCCGTCGGCGGCACCGTGGTGGTCGAGGACTTCCTGGACGGTCCCGAGGTCTCCCTCTTCGTGATCTGCGACGGCGAGGACGCCGTCGCCCTCACCCCCGCGCAGGACTTCAAGCGCATCCACGACGGCGACGCCGGCCCCAACACCGGCGGCATGGGCGCGTACACGCCGCTGCCGTGGCTGCCCGAGGGCTTCACGGACGAGGTCATGGACCGCGTGGCCCGCCCCGTGCTCGCCGAGATGGCCCGCCGCGGCACCCCGTTCACGGGCGTCCTGTTCTGCGGCCTGGCCGTGACCGCCAAGGGCGTGGAGGTCATCGAGTTCAACGTGCGCTTCGGCGACCCCGAGACCCAGGCCGTGCTCGCCCGCCTCGAGACGCCCCTGGGCGGGCTGCTCGCCGACGCCGCGGCCGGCCGGCTCGGCGCGGACCGCCGGCTCGAGTGGAGCGACGACGTCGCCGTGGACGTGGTCATGGCCTCGGCCGGCTACCCGGCCTCCTCCTCGCGGGGCGACGTGATCACCGGGCTGGCCGACGCGGCCGCCCTCGAGGGCGTGCACGTGATCCACGCCGGCACCGCGGCGCAGGGCGAGGACGTGGTGACGGCGGGCGGCCGGGTGCTGGCCGTCGTCGGGCGCGGGGCGGACCTGGCGCAGGCGCGGCAGCGGGCCTACGCGGGCGTCGAGCGGATCCGGTTCGACGGCGCCCAGTGGCGCACGGACATCGGACTCAAGGCCGAGCGCGGCGAGATCACCGTGCCCGGGACGGAGGGAGCGAAGTGAGCGGGGAGCGCGTGGGGTTCACGGGGGCCGAGGCCCTCGAGCTGCCGGGCTGGCGGCACGTCTACTCGGGCAAGGTGCGGGACCTGTACGAGCCCGCCGACGCCGAGCCGGGACGGTCCGCGACGCTGCTCGTGGTGGCCTCCGACCGGATCAGCGCCTACGACCACGTGCTGGAGCCGCCGATCCCGGACAAGGGCGCCATCCTCACCCGGCTGACCCTGTGGTGGTTCGAGAAGCTGGCCGAGGGCTACAACGGGGCCCACGCCGAGCCGGTCGAGCACCACGTGGTGAGCACGGACGTGCCCGCGGCCGTGGCCGGGCGGGCGATGATCGTCAAGCGCCTGGACATGTTCCCCGTGGAGTGCATCGCCCGCGGCTACCTGACCGGCTCCGGCCTGGCCGAGTACCGCGCGTCGGGCACGGTGGCCGGCCTGCCGCTGCCCGCCGGGCTCGTGGACGGCTCGCGGGTCGACCCGCCGATCTTCACGCCGTCCGCGAAGGCCGAGGTCGGCGAGCACGACGAGAACATCACGTTCGAGCAGATGGTCGAGCGCGTAGGCACCGAGGCCGCCGAGCGCCTGCGGTTCCTCACCCTGGACCTGTACGCCCGCGCCGAGGCGATCGCCCGCGAGGCCGGCATCATCCTGGCGGACACGAAGGTCGAGTTCGGTGTGGACCCGGCCACCGGCCAGGTGGTGCTGGGCGACGAGGTCCTCACCCCGGACTCCTCCCGGTTCTGGGACGCCGAGGACTATGAGCCCGGCCGCCCCCAGGCGAGCTTCGACAAGCAGTTCGTCCGTGACTGGCTCACGGGCCCCGACTCCGGCTGGGACAAGACCAGCGGGGAGGCCCCGCCGGCGCTGCCCGCCGACGTCGTGGCCAAGACCCGCGACCGCTACGTGGAGGCGTACGAGCGCCTGACGGGCCGCCCCTTCGACGCCTGACCCGGACTTTCGAACGTGGGGTAGGCCCTCTGCCACGTTCGAAAGTCCCCATTCGCCCGATTTCACGTTCGAAAGTCCGGGGTGGGGCGGGGTGGGGCGGGTCCTGCACAGGTGTTCGGCCCCGCACAGGAGGGGGCCGGACGCCCGCCCACGACGACGGCGCCCGCATCCTGG
Source organism: Micrococcus sp. Alg238-R198 (assembly GCF_900537135.1). Lineage (NCBI taxonomy): Bacteria > Bacillati > Actinomycetota > Actinomycetes > Micrococcales > Micrococcaceae > Micrococcus > Micrococcus sp. Alg238-R198. Next base: position 161,095 of record NZ_UNRH01000002.1, on the reverse strand, counting down.
CCGCATGCCCCGCCGCCCCGCACCCCTTCCGCCGGCCCTCGCCGGCCGCGTCTTCACCCGGCGCGAAGCCCTGGACCGCCTCTCCTCCGACCGGCTGCGCAGCCTCGACCTGCGCCAGGTCACCCACGGGGCACACCGCGCGGTCGTCGACGTGCCGGGGTCGTGGGGCGCGCTCGGATACCCCCGCCCCGTGGCGGCCCTGCCGCCGGAGGAGGCCGCCGTCGTGGTGGCTCTGACCCGTGGGGTCACCTCGCATCTGACGGCGGCGCGGCTGCACGGGCTCGTCCTGCCGTGGTGGGCCGAGGAGGACATGCGGGTGCACGTGAGCCGGCCGCACCGCACGGGTCGGACAGGGCGCGCGGGCGTCGCCTGCCACGGACGCACGGTGCCGGCCGAGGACCGCGTGGAGGTGCACGGGGTCCCGGTCACCTCGCTCGAGCGGACGTGGGTGGACCTCTGCTCCCTGCTGCGGCCGGATCAGGTGGCGGACGCCGTCGTCGCGGGGGACGCGCTGGTGAACCGTCCGTGGGCCGACGGGACCCGACTCCCGCCGCGCACGACGGCGTCGCGGCTCTCCGCGGCGCTGGAGCGGGCGGGCCGGTTCAAGGGCGTGCGGGTGGCCCGGGCTGCGCTGGCGCTGATCCGGGTGGGGGCGGACTCGCCTCCGGAGACGCGGCTGCGGCTGGCGCTCCTCGACGCCGGGCTCCCCGAGCCGCGCCTCCAGGCGCAGCTGGTCTCACCGGCAGGGGAGCGGACCGACGCGGACATGGTGGTCGAACGGTCCCGCGTGGCCCTCCACTACGACGGCGGCCACCACCGCACGCCGGAGCAGCAGCGACGCGACGCACGGCGGGACCGTCTCTGGCAGGAGGCCGGCCACCTGTCCATCACGGTGATGGGCGCCGACCTGGCCGAGGACTTCCGAACCGTGGTGGCCGCCGTCGTCCGCCACGACCGGGCCGTGCGGGCGGCCTCCACCTCCGGCCCCGCCCCGCAGAACTTTCGAACGTGAAATCGGGCGAATGGGCACTTTCGAACGTGGGGTAGGCCCTCTGCCACGTTCGAAAGCGCGTCGGGCGCGCCACCCATCAGGCGAGCGAGTCCTCCCAGGCCCGGTGCAGCGCCGCGAACCGGCCGTCGGCCGCCACCAGCTCGGCGGGGCTGCCGTCCTCGATGATCCGGCCATCGTGCATCACGAGCACCCGGTCGGCGGTCTCGACGGTGCTGAGCCGGTGGGCGATGATCAGCGCCGTCCGGTTCCCCAGCAGCCGCTCCAGCCCGGCCTGCACGAGTCGCTCGCTCGGCAGGTCCAGCGACGACGTCGCCTCGTCCAGGATCAGCACGGCGGGGTCCGCGAGGAACGCCCGCGCGAACGACACGAGCTGCCGCTGTCCCGCGCTCAGCCGCCCGCCGCGCTTGGCGACGTCGGTCGCGTAGCCCTCGGGCAGCCCCAGGATGAAGTCGTGCGCCCCCACCGCCCGGGCGGCCGCCTGGATCTCGGCCTCGGTGGCGTCGGGCCGGCCGAGGGCGATGTTCTCCGCGATCGACCCGGAGAACAGGAACGCCTCCTGGGTCACCATCACCACGTTGCGCCGCAGATCCGCCTGGCTGAGCTCGCGCAGCTCCACCCCGTCCAGCGTCAGCGAGCCGGCAGAGACGTCGTAGAACCGGGCGATGAGCTTGGCCAGCGTCGACTTGCCCGCACCCGTCTGGCCCACCACGGCCACGGTCTGCCCGGCCGGGATCACGAGGTCGAACTCCGGCAGCACCACCCGGTCCGGTCCGTAGCTGAACACCGCGTCCCGGAACTCCACCCGCCCGGACGCCACGCCCGTCCCCGGAGCGTCGGCCCCGGGCAGCGGCGTGGGCTCGGCGGCCTCCACCACGGTGGGCTCCTCCTCGAGCAGGCCGGAGACCTTCTCGAGTGCCGCCGTCGCGGACTGCAGCGACGAGTAGAACATCGCCACCATCTCCATGGGCTGGAACACGCGCCGCCCGGCCAGCAGGAGCGCCACGAGCACCCCCACCTCGAGGTCGCCGTCGAGCACGCGCAGGCCCCCGGTCACGAGCAGCGCCGCCACCGTCAGGTTGCCCGTCGCCACGAGCACCGGCTGCAGGATGCCGAACAGGTTGAGCGTGGCCACCATGTCGTCCCGGTAGGCCGTGGCCAAGTCGCGGTACCGCGCGTCGTTGTCCCGTTCCCGCCGGAAGGCCTGGACCGCGCGGATGCCGGTCATGGTCTCCACGAAGTGCACGATCGACCGCGCCGAGGACACCCGTGACCGCCGGTACGCCTCCTCGGACCGCACCTGGTACCAGCGCGTCACGATCGCCACCGGCACGGCCGCGCCCAGCAGCACGAGGAACGACGGCGGGTCCAGCAGCAGGATGGACGCCGCGGTGAACGACATGAACATCAGCCCGGACACGAGCGAGGACACGCCCTGGTCCAGCAGCTCCCGCAGCGCCTCCAGGTCCGAGGTCTGCCGCGAGATCACCCGCCCGGACGTGTACCGCTCGTGGAAGCCGAGGCTCAGCCGCTGCGTGTGCCGGAACACGCGCAGCCGCAGGCTCAGCAGCATGGCCTGGCTCGCCCGCGCGGTGAGCCACGTGTACGCCCCCAGCAGGCCGCCGGAGACGAGGGCCGCCGCCACGTACGCCCCGCCCACGGGGACGAGGATGGGCCAGACGGACTCGCCGGCCCGCACGGCCTCGACGACGCGCGGCAGCTCCGCGTCGATCGCCCAGGCGATGATCAGCGGACCGGCCGCCCGCGCCGCGTTGGACACGAGGACGAAGACCACGGTGAGCAGCAGCGTCCCCCGGACCGGCCGCGCGAGCTCGCCGAGCAGGCGGAAGGATCGGCGCCGGATGTGGCGGCGCTCCGCGCGGGTGTAGTCGAGGTCCTCTTCGGCCCCCACGCCGCGCACGCGGCTCACGTCGGCGGCGCTCATGCCTGCTCCTCCGGTCGGCTCGAGATGATGTGCCGGTACACGGCGCTGCGGGCCAGCAGTTCGGGGTGCGTCCCCACGTCCTCGATCCGCCCGTCCGCCAGCACCGCGACCCGGTCCGCCAGGGCCACGGTGGAGGGACGGTGCGCCACGATCAGGGTGGTCGTCCCGTCGAGGACCTCGCGCAGGCGCGCGGTCACGGCCTCCTCGGTGCGCACGTCGAGGGCGGAGAGGGGGTCGTCCAGCACGAGCACGTCCGGGCGTGCCGCGATCGCGCGGGCGAGGGCGATCCGCTGGCGCTGTCCGCCGGAGAGGCTGAGGCCCTCCTCGCCGATCTCGGTCTCGACGCCGTCCGCCAGGTCCGCCACGAAGCCCGCCTGCGCGGTCTCGAGCGCGAGGTCGAGCAGGGCGTCCGCCGCGGGGGAGTGGAGGCCGTCCGCGAGCACGTCCGCCGGGGCGCCGAGCAGCACGTTCTGCCGGATGGTCGCGGAGAACAGTGTGGCGTCCTCGAACGCCACGGACACCCGCCGGCGCAGCTCCTCGAGCGGCATCCGGCGCACGTCCACCCCGTCCACGCAGACGGAGCCCGCCGTGACGTCGAGCAGCCGGGGGACCAGCTGCAGCAGCGTCGACTTGCCGGCGCCGGTCGCGCCGACCAGGGCCATCGTCTCGCCGGGCACCAGCTCGAGGTCGACGCCGTCGAGCAGGTCGCGCTCCCCGCGCCCCGGGTCCGCGTCCGGCCAGCGGAAGCGCACCCCGCGGAACGCGAGCGCGCCGGTGGCCGGGGGCACGACGGCGGCCTCCCCGGTGGGCGAGGCGATGTCCACGGGCGTGGCGAGGACGTCCACGTGGCGGTCGATCGCCGTGCGGGCCGAGAGCGTCATGCCCATCAGCTGGCCCACCGACTCGACCGGCCCGGCCAGCACGGCCGCGGTGGCGAAGTAGGCGGCGAGCGCGCCCACCGTCAGCTCCCCGGTCGCCACGAGCCACAGGCCCAGGGCGAGGCCCAGGCCCAGCACCGTCTCCGGCAGGGCCACGATGAGCGCGATGAACCGGGCCAGCACCGAGGCCTTGTGCACCTCGGTGCCCTGCAGCGTGCGGGCGCGCCCGCCGAAGCCGTCGAGGGCGTGCGCGCCGCGGCCGAACGCCTTGAGGACGCGGATGCCGTGCACCGACTCCTCGACGGACGTGGCGAGGTCCCCGGCCTGGTCCTGGGAGAGCCGGGACGCGGCGCGGAAGTCGTTGCGGAACCCGAACGACGCCCACATGATCGGCACGGCCGCGGCGAGGTAGAGCAGGGCCAGCTGCCAGGACAGCAGGAACAGCAGGACGAGGCCGACGGCGATGGTCACCACGTCCACCACGAGCATGACCGAGCCGAACGCGATCCACCGCCGCAGCAGCGAGAGGTCGCCCTGGGCCCGGGAGAGCAGCTGCCCCGAGGGCCACGCGTCGTGGAACGCCACCGGCAGGCGCTGGAGCCGTTCGAACAGGGCGATGCGCGCCCGGTTCTCCACCCCGGCGGCCGGCGGGAGGATGAAGTACCGGCGCAGGCCGATGAACGCGGCCTCGGCGAGGCCGAGCACGGTGAGCAGGCCGGCGGCCCGCCACACGTCCGCGCGGGAGTCGGGGGAGGAGGGCCCGGCGAGCACAGTCTGCGTGAACACGGTGTCCACGAGCAGGTGGATGACCTGCGGGATGGCCAGGGCCACGAGGCCCGCCGCCGTGGCCGAGGCGAGCCCGAGCACCCAGCGCGCCCGCACGCCCTCGAGGTACGGTGCGATCCCGCCCAGGGCGTCACGCAGGGACGAGGCGGCGGGAGAGGTGGCGCGGGTCACGGGGCTCCACTGTACCCGCGGCCGCGGACGGGACAGGCGGCTCAGCCCCGCGGGACCAGGTCCAGCACCACGGCCTCGGGCCGGCACGCGAACCGCACGGGCGCGGACGGCGCGGTCCCCAGGCCGGCCGACACCTCGAGGGGGACGGTCCGCCCCGCGGCCGTCCACGTCGAGACCCCGGAGGCCTGTCGGCGGGGCAGGTCGCAGTTGGTGACGAGCGCGCCGAGGAACGGCACGCACACCTGCCCGCCGTGGGTGTGGCCGGCGAGCAGCAGGTCGGCGCCGTCGGCGGTCATGGCGTCCAGCACGCGGCGGTACGGGGCGTGGGTGACGCCCAGCCGGAACCGCCCGTCGTCGCCGGGCCGCCCGGCGCCGTCGTCGGGCGCGGAGCCGGGGAAGCCGGCCCAGGCGTCCAGACCGAGGTGCGGGTCGTCGGTGCCGGCGGCGAGGACCTCGAGCGTGGTCCCGGCGCGGGTCGGCACGGCCAGAGCGGCGCCCCGGTTCGTCAGGTCGGCCCAGCCGGCGACGCGGAACGCGCCGAACAGGACGTCGGAGGGAAGCCGGGGCCGGTCCGCGTCCATGCGCGAGGGGCCCGCGAAGTACCGGAGGGGGTTGGCCGCCTTGGGCGCGTAGTAGTCGTTGGAGCCGGGCACGAACACGCCGGGCCGCGCCAGCAGCGGCCCGAGCGCGTCGAGCACGAGCGGCACCGACGCCGCGGCGGACACGTTGTCACCCGTGTTGACCACGAGGTCCGGCTCGAGTGCATCCAATCCGCGCAGCCACGCCCGCTTGGCCCGGTGCCGGGGCAGCAGGTGGATGTCCGAGAGGTGCAGCACCCGCAGCGGCGCCGACCCGGCCGGCAGCACGGCCAGTCGGTGCGTGCGCACCGTCCGGGCCTCGGCCTCGGCGAGGCCCCAGGCCAGGCCGAGGCCCGCCGTCGCGGCCAGCCCGGCGGCGGCAGGCGCTGCGGCGCGGAACATGCGCCGGGCGGGGGAGGCGGCGGGGCGCATCGCGGTCAGAAGCCCGGGACCGCCTGGGGCTGCGGCCCGCCCCGGTCCAGGTCGTCGATGGTGAACTGGCGTCCGTCCGGGTGCTCGCCGGCCTCGCCCGGGTCCTCCGACTGCGGGCCGTCCCACTCGGGCAGTTCACCCGGCGGGAACTTCTCCTTGGCCAACTGGTTGTACTCGAGCCAGGACGGGCCGTTGATGGAGGTCGAGTAGAACGGGTTGCGGACCTCGCCGTTGACGGTCTCGCCCGTCATGGACTTCAGGTTGTTGTAGCGGCCGGTCCACACGGCGGTGGCCAGCTCGCTGGTGAATCCGACGAACCACGTGGAGGACACGTTGTCGTTCGTGCCCGTCTTGCCGCCGAACTCGTAGCCGGCGCCCTCCTCGGCGATGTTGAAGCCGCCGATGTGGCGCAGGACCGGCATCAGCTCCCGGACGTGGTCCGGGTCGATGACCTGATCGCACTGCGGGTCGGCGACGTCGTACTGGTTGCCGGCGGTGTCCGTGACCTCCAGGATGGCGCGCGGCTCGCAGTACAGGCCGTTCGCGGCGATGGCGGCGTACGCGCCGGCCAGGGACAGCGGTGCCACCGAGTCCTTGCCGAGCAGGAAGGACGGGTCGTCCGGCTGCAGCGGGGAGCTGTCCAGGGCGCGGGTGATGCCCAGCTGGGTGGTGAGGCTCGTGATGTCGCACAGGTCCAGCTGGTACGCGGTGGCGACGGTCGGGGTGTTCACGGACCAGAAGAGGCCCTCGTCCACGCGCACCTGCCGCAGCATGTCGGGGATCACGTTCTTGAACTGCCAGGTGCCGCCGATCGTGGTGTAGCCGCCCGGGCGGCACGAGGCCGCGAAGCGCGTGCCCGTGGGGTAGACGTTCCGGGAGGCGTCCACGGAGTCGACCAGGCGGTTGCCGTTGCGCAGCCACGTCAGGGCCACGAAGGGCTTGAGCGTGGAGCCGGCCTGGAAGCCCTGGCCGCCGCCCCACTGCTTGTCCACATTGAAGTTCAGCGAGGTGTGGCCGAGTTCGTCCTGGATGGCGTACTCGGTGTTCTGGGCCATGGTGCGGATGTTGCCGGTGCCGGCCTCCACCGAGGTGAGCGCGTGGCCGGCGCCCAGCGACTCGTTGTTGGGCACGGAGGCGCGCAGGTTCTTCTCGGTCTCCTTCTGGAGCGTCGAGTCGATCGTCGTGCGGATGGTGAGTCCGCCGCGGTCCAGCAGGGCCTGGCGGGACTGGACGTCCGGGCCGAACGTGGGGTCGGCAAGGATCTGCCGCTCCACGTAGTCGCAGAAGTAGGCGCCGAACTTGGCGTAGAGGCAGCCCGAGGGGCGGGACTCCATCACCACCTCCATCGGCTGGGCGACGGCGTGGTCGTACTCCTCCTGGGAGAGGTAGCCGTTGTCCTTCATCGCGTTCAGCACGAGGTTGCGCCGCTCCGTGGCCTCCTCCGGATTGCGGGCCGGGTTGAACCGGGTGGGGGACTGGACCATGCCGGCCAGCGTGGCGGCCTCCCAGCTCTCCAGGTCGGCGGCGGACTTGCCGAACACGTACTGCGAGGCGGCCTCGACCCCGTAGGCGCGGCCGGAGAACAGCACGATGTTGAGGTAGCCCTCGAGGATCTCGTCCTTCGACATCTGCTTCTCGACGGCGACGGCGAGCTTGATCTCCTTGACCTTGTCCGCGATGTTCTTGGAGCCGGAGAGGGTGAGGCGGGAGTCGCCGCGGATCTGCTGCACGTTCACCAGCATGTTGTTCACGAACTGCTGGGTGAGGGTGGAGGCGCCCTGCGTGGAGTCGGAGGTGGCGTTGTTCACGGTCGCGCGGATGAGGCCGCGCGCGTCCACGCCGTCGTGATCGTAGAAGCGCTCGTCCTCGATGGCCACGATCGCGTGCTGCATGTGCTCCGAGATCTCGTCCAGCGGGACCGGGGTGCGGTTCTCCTCGTAGAAGAGGGCGATCTCCTCACCGTCCTCCGAGAGGATGCGCGACGGCACGGAGACCGGCTCCGTGGGCAGCTCGTCCGGCAGCTCGTCCAGCATCTCCCGGCCCGACGCGGCGGCGACACCGGCCAGGCCCGCGACGGGCAGCAGGAGGGCCGCCACGAGCAGGCCGGCCACCGCCGAGAGGCCCACGAAGGCGAGGAGGCGGCCGAGGGCGCTCGAGGGCGCGGGGAAGCGGGTCGTGCGGGAGGCCATGGGCGCGAGTGTAGCGCGGGCGCCTGGGACCTCTTCCGGGGTCCGCACCGGTGGCTAGGGTGGGTCCCATGACTCAGCAGACGCAGTGGGAGTACGCCACGATCCCCCTCCTCATCCACGCGACCAAGCAGATCCTCGACCAGTGGGGCGAGGACGGCTGGGAGCTCGTCACGGTGATCCCGGGTCCCGAGGGGAGCAACCCCGTGGCCTACCTCAAGCGTCCGAAGGCGGCGTGAACGTGACGGAGCAGTCCTCGACCCCCACCTGGGGCGACGGCGCCGTCGCGGCCCGTCTCGCGGAGCTCGGCATCGACCGACCCGCCGTCGCGGCGCCGGTCGGCTCCTATGTCCCGGCCCTGCGGGACGGCGACCTCGTGCTGACCTCCGGCCAGCTCCCCTTCGTGGCCGGCGCCCTGCCCGCCACCGGCAAGGTGGGCGCGGAGGTCACCCCCGAACGCGCCCAGGAGCTCGCGCGGGCGTGCGCCGTGAACGCGGTGGCCGCGGTGCACGAGCTGCTGGGCGACCTGGACCGGGTCGCCCAGGTCGTCAAGGTCGTCGGCTTCGTGGCCTCCGATCCCGCGTTCACGGGTCAGCCCGGCGTGGTGAACGGCGCCTCGGACGTGCTGGCCGAGATCTTCGGCGAGGCCGGCCGCCACGCGCGCTCCGCCGTCGGCGTGGCCGTGCTGCCCATGGACGCTCCCGTCGAGGTGGAGATCACCGTCCGTGTCCGCTGACCCGGCCGGCATGCTGCTGCCGGTCCGGGGGCAGGAGGAGGACCTCACCCGCCAGTGGCTGGACCGGCGCTTCCGGCAGGTCCGCCCGTCCCGGCCCGCGTCGTCCGTCGTGCTCGTGCGCGACGGCGACGACGGCCCGGAGGTCTTCCTCCGTCACCGCGCGGGACGCACCCCGCTCGGCCGCGTGGGTCTGCCCGGCGGCGCGCTCATCGAGTCCGACGCCGACTCGTGCCCGTGGTACGGGCCCGAGCCCTCCCAGTGGGCCCGCACCTTCGGGACCACGGACCGGCGGCGTGCGCGGCAGCACGTGGTGGCCGCCGTCCGTGAGCTCCACGACGAGGCCGGAGTGCTCCTCGCCGGTCGCTCCGACACGGACGTCGTGTCCACGGCGCGCATCGAGACCTGGGGCGGGGGCCGCAGCTCCCTCGAGGAGGGCTCGGAGAGCCTGCCCCATCTGCTGGCCGCGCGTGGCCTCGGGGTGCGCGCCGACCTGCTGCGCCCCGTCATGCGCTGGCATTCCGCGCCCCACGTCCACCGACGCTTCGACACGGCCGTGTTCGCCACGATGACCCCACCGCTGCAGTCCGCGCCGGCATCCGAGGAACCCGGTCCCGAACTTCAGGCGTGGGTGTCCGCGCGTCGCGCGCTCGCCGGCCCGCTGCGGCTGCCCGGACCCGCCGGGGCGGAGGGCACGGCACCCTTCGACCAGGTGGCGACCCCGCTGACGCAGGTGATCGTGCGTCGGGTCGCGGCACACCGGACGGCCGCCGCCTTCCTGCTCTCCGTCACGCCCTGTGCCCGGCGCGGCCCCGTGCCGGAATACCACCTGGTCACCGAGGCCGGCGACGACGGCACCCCCCGGATGCGCGTGGAGCGGGCCACCCGGGACTGACCGGGGTGGCCCGCTCCACGGCGGCGGGGGGCGTCAGCGCGAACGCTGGCGCAGACGCTGCAGGTCCAGGATGACCACGGCGCGGTTCTCCAGGCGGATCCAGCCGCGCTGAACGAACTCGGCCAGGGCCTTGTTCACGGTCTCGCGGGACGCGCCCACCAGCTGGGCGAGCTCCTCCTGCGTGAGGTCGTGCGCCACCAGCAGGCCGTCCGCGGCCGGGCGGCCGAAGCGGTCCGCGAGGTCCAGGAGCGCCTTGGCCACGCGGCCCGGCACGTCCGAGAACACCAGGTCCGCCAGGGATTCGTTGGTCTTGGACAGGCGCTGGGCCAGGGCCTGGAGCAGCTGGACCGACACGTCCGGCGACGAGGCGATGGCGCGGCGCAGGTTCTCGTGGCGCAGACCGGCCAGGCGCGTGGCGGAGACCGCGGTGGCGGTGGCGTTGCGCGGGGCGGGGTTGAACAGCGCCATCTCGCCGAAGATCTCACCGGGGCCGAGCACGGCCACGAGGTTCTCGCGGCCGTCCGAGGCGGTGCGGCCGAGCTTGATCTTGCCGGACATGATCACGTACAGCTGATCGCCCTGGTCGCCCTCGTGGAACGCGGACGCGCCGCGGGAGAGCTCCACCTCGGTCAGCTCCGAGGTGAGGATGGCGAACACCTCGTCGTCCAGGTTGGTGAACAGCGGAGCCTTCCGCAGAACCTCGAGATCCATGTGTGCGTGTCCTCTCTGTGGGCAGTTCCTCACACCGCGGCGGAGGAGCCGCCCGGTTCACTGGCGTCCATTGTGCCCCATACCCCAGGGCGGGCCGATACCCTGGATCCTCCACCGGGCGCGCGGGCGGTCCCCGTGCGTGGCCGGTGCCGTCGCATCCGAAGGAGGTCGCCCATGCCGCTGGGTCTGACGTGGCTGGACGTCCTGCTCATCGTCGCGCTGGCGATGCTCCTGGTCCAGGGCCACCGTCGCGGCCTGTGGGTGGTGCTGGGCAACCTCGTCGGCCTGGTCGGCGGTGCCGCGATCGCGTTCTACGCCCTGCCGGAGGTCGCGGAGTTCGTCACCGCGCCGCAGTGGCGGTGGGCCGCGCTGATCGCCACCCTCGTCCTGCTCGTGGCGGCGGGCCAGTACGTGGGCGCCGCCATCGGCGAGGCGATCCGGCTGCGCGTGAACCTGCCGGCCCTGCGACTCGTCGACCGCCTGCTCGGCGCGCTCGCCGCCGGTCTCGCGGGCGCCCTCGTCCTCTGGCTCGTGGCGTTCTCCATCGCGGCCTCCGGCTCCACCGCGGTCACCCGTGAGGTGAACCGCTCGCAGGTGATCACGGCGCTGGACACCGTGATGCCCGACCCGCTCCTGGCCTGGGCCGCCCGCTCGCGCTCCGCCGTCGCCGACCTGGACGTGCTGCCGGAGCTCGAGCTGCCCGCCCCCGTCCCGGAGTCCGACGACGGCATCCGTGCCGCCCCGGCCCCGGCCGCGACGCCGGCTCTGCCCTCGGCCGCCTCCTCCCCAGCCGCCTCCTCCCCGTCCGACACCGCGACGTCCGACTCGGCGACCCCCGAGGAGCCCGACGACGCCGCCGCGGCCTCGTCGCCCACGTCCGCCGCGCCGTCGGCCGCGACGACCGCCCCCGCCTCGTCGGCGTCGACGGCCGCCCCCTCGACTCCCGCCGCCTCCTCGGCGTCGGCCGCCGTCGTCCGGCTGACCGGCACGGCCGCGCAGTGCAGCCAGGTGCAGAGCGGCTCGGGCGTGGCCGTGGCCCCGGACCGCGTGCTCACGAACGCGCACGTGGTCCTCGGCGTGGACGCCCCCACCGTGACGGACCGCGCCCGCGGCGTGCATGAGGCGCGGATCGTCCACCTGGACACGGCGCGCGACCTCGCCGTCCTGGCGGTCGACGACGCGGACCTGCCCGTCATGCCGGTCGGCGCCGAGCTGACGGGCGGCGCGTCGGCCTCCGTCCTGGGCTATCCCGACGGCGGCCCGTTCGCCTCCACCCCCGCGACCGTGCAGGCCGTCGGCGAGGTGCCGCTCGGCGACGTCTTGACCGGGGCCGCGAGCATGGTGGACGTGTACACCCTCGCGGCGGACATCCGCCACGGCTACTCGGGCGGCCCGGTGGTGGACACGGCCGGGAACCTGGCCGGTCTGGTGTTCGCCCGGGCCCCGGGCTCGGACGCCGTCGGCTACGCCCTGACGGCGGACACCATCGCCCCCGTCGTCGCCGCGGCCCCGGGGATGACGGCCACGGTCCCTTCGGGGGACTGCGTCCCGGGCGGCTGAGCCGGCGCCGCGCCACGCGCCTGACGCCCGCATTCCGGACCGGACTGTCCGGCAACGGCCCGTGTCGACTATTGTGTTCTCCGTCACACTCGAGTTTTCCCGACCCCCGGAGGTCCTGCATGTCCAGCACCGTCTCCGCGCCCGCGTCGGCGCCGAAGCGCACCCGGGAGGAGTTCGCCGGCCGGTGGGCCTTCATCCTGGCGGCCATCGGCTCCGCCGTGGGCCTCGGCAACATCTGGCGCTTCCCCTACGTCGCCTATGAGAACGGCGGCGGCGCGTTCGTCATCCCCTACCTGATCGCGCTGCTCACCGCGGGCATCCCGCTGCTGTTCTTCGACTACGCGATCGGCCACCGCTTCCGCGGCTCCGCGCCGCTGGCGTTCCGGCGCCTGTCCCGGTGGACCGAGACCGTCGGCTGGTGGCAGGTGCTCATCTGCGTCGTCATCGCGATCTACTACGCCGCGATCATCGGCTGGGCGATCATGTACACCTGGTTCTCCGTGGACCAGCGGTGGGGCGAGGACCCGGAGACCTTCCTCATGGGCGACTACCTGCAGGTCGCCGACGACCCGTCCCCGTCCTTCGACGTCGTCTCGGGCGTCTTCTGGCCCATGCTCGCCGTCTGGGTGATCACGCTGCTCATCATGGGCTTCGGCGTGCGCCGGGGCGTGGCCCTGGCCTCGATGGTCGGCATCCCGCTGCTCGTCGTGATGTTCCTGATCCTCGTCGGCATCGCCCTCACCCTGCCGGGCGCCGCCCAGGGCCTGGACGCGCTGTTCACGCCGAACTGGGCCGCGCTGGCGGACCCGGGCGTCTGGATCGCCGCCTACGGTCAGATCTTCTTCTCGCTGTCCGTCGGCTTCGGCATCATGATCACCTACGCTTCCTACCTCAACCGCCGCACGAACCTCACCGGCTCCGGCCTGGTGGTCGGCTTCTCCAACTCGGGCTTCGAGATCCTGGCCGGCATCGGCGTGTTCTCCGCCCTGGGCTTCATGGCGCAGGCCTCCGGCGTGTCCGTGGCCGAGGTGGCCGGCAGCGGCATCGGCCTGGCGTTCATCGCCTTCCCCACCCTGATCTCGCAGGCCCCGCTCGGCGCCCTGATCGGCGTGCTGTTCTTCGGCTCGCTCGTGGTCGCCGGCTTCACCTCGCTGATCTCGATCCTCGAGGTCGTCATCTCCGCCGTGAAGGACAAGCTCGGCTGGGGCCGCTGGACGGCCACGATCGTGGTGATCGGCCTGTCCGGGGTGGTCTCCCTCGCCCTGTTCTCCACCACCACGGGCCTGCAGATGCTGGACACCATGGACGCGTTCGCCAACAACTTCGGCATCGTGGGCGCGGCGCTCCTGTCGGTGCTCCTGGTCACCGGTGCGCTGGGCTCGGCCCGTCGCATCACGGCGCACCTCAACGCCGTCTCCTCCTTCAAGGTCGGCCGCGGGTACGTGCTGCTGATCGGCGTGCTCATGCCGATCGTGCTCGCCTACATCTGGCTCTCCTGGATCATGAAGGTGATCGCGGAGGGCTATGAGGGCTACCCGGGCGACTTCCTCGGCGTCTTCGGCTGGGGCATCGCGCTCGGCTCCGTCGCCCTGGCGATCCTGCTCTCCCTGATCCCGTGGTCCCGCAAGTCCAACCTCTACGCCGAGGACCTGGACAGCGAGATCCACGGCGACCTCATCCCGCACAACGCCGTGCCCGAGGGCACCGTCCCCACCGGCGCCCTGCCGGTGGTGCCCGCGGCCGCCACCCGGAAGGAGCTCTGACCGATGAGCACCGCAGCGATCGTCATGATGTCCCTGGCCATCCTCCTGGTGTGGGGCGGCCTCGCGGTCTCCGCCGTCCACCTGCTCCGCCACCCGGACGACTCCTCGGGCGACCTCGCCATCGAGGACGAACTGGCCCCCGCCGTGTGGGAGCGCGAGGATGGCCGTCTCGACGCACGGCACCGGTGAGTCGATGAGGGCCCCCGGTCCGTCCGCAGCGGCCCCGTCCGCGGCCTCGGTCGCCGACGGGGCCGCGGGCGTGGTCTCCGCCTCCCTGCCGGTCGTGGCGGTGGACGGGAGCCTGCCGGCCCCGCCCTACCGGCAGATCGTGGACGCGGTCCTGGCCGGCGTCGCCTCCGGATCCCTCGCCCGCGGGGACCGACTGCCGCCCGTGCGCGCGCTCGCGGCCGAGCTCGGCGTGGCACCGGGCACCGTGGCCCGGGCCTACAAGGAGCTCGAGGCGCACGGCACCATCCGCACCCGGGGGCGCGCGGGCACGTTCGTGGCCGCCTCGGCGGACGCCCGCGCGGACGCCGCGCACCAGGCCGTGCGCCGCTGTCTCGACACCCTGCTCGAACGCCTCGGCTACACGCCCGACGAGGCCGTGGAGCTGGTCCGGCGGGACGCGGCCGCCCGCGCCTGAGCCGGGCCCGCCCACCGACGACGCCGCCCCGGACCGCACACAGCGTGCGGACCGGGGCGGCGTCGTCGTGCCGGCTCAGGCCTTCGGGGCGAGCGTCTCCACGATGCGCTGCATGACCGTGGGGTCGGCCAGCGTGGTGGAGTCGCCCGGGTCGCGGCCCTCGGCCACGTCCTTGAGCAGGCGGCGCATGATCTTGCCGGAGCGCGTCTTGGGCAGCTCGGGGACCACGAGCACGCGCTTGGGCTTGGCGATGGGGCCGATGTCCTTGCCCACGTGCTGCCGCAGCTCGTCCTCGACCTCGGCGACGTCGCGGTCGGCCGCGACGGCGACCGCGGTGAGCAGGACGAACGCGACGACCGCCTCACCCGTGGTCTCGTCCTTCGCGCCGACCACCGCGGACTCGGCCACGGACGGGTGCGCCACGAGGGAGGACTCGATCTCGGTGGTGGACAGGCGGTGGCCGGAGACGTTCATGACGTCGTCCACGCGGCCCAGCAGCCAGATGTCGCCGTCCTCGTCGTGGCGGGCGCCGTCGCCGGCGAAGTACATGCCGGGGAAGCGGGACCAGTAGGTCTCCTTGAAGCGCTCCCGGTCGCCCCAGATGCCGCGCAGCATGGACGGCCACGGCTCGCGCACCACGAGGAAGCCCGCGCTCGTGTCCGTCATGGGCTCGCCGAGCTCGTCCACGACCTCCAGCACGACGCCGGGCACCGGCCTCTGGGCGGAACCGGGCTTGAGGGTGGTCACGCCGGGCAGCGGGGTGAGCATGTGGGCGCCCGTCTCGGTCTGCCACCAGGTGTCCACGATGGGGCAGCGGCCGGCGCCGATGACCTCGTGGTACCAGCGCCAGGCCTCCGGGTTGATGGCCTCGCCCACGGAGCCGAGCACGCGCAGGCTGGAGAGGTCGTACTCGTCCGGGATGTGCCGGCCCCACTTCATGAACGTGCGGATCGCCGTCGGCGCCGTGTAGAGGATGCTCACGCCGTACTTCTGCACGATCTCCCACCAGCGGCCCTGGTGCGGGGAGTCCGGGGTGCCCTCGTAGATCACCTGGGTGGCGCCGTTGACCAGGGGCGCATAGGCGACGTAGGAGTGCCCGGTGACCCAGCCGACGTCGGCGGTGCACCAGAAGACGTCCGACTCCGGGTGCAGGTCGAAGGTGTCGTGGTGGGTGGCCGCGGCCTGCACGAGGTAGCCGCCGGTGGTGTGCAGGATGCCCTTCGGCTTCCCGGTGGTGCCGGAGGTGTACAGGATGTAGAGCGGGTGCTCGGCGTCGTGCCACACGAGCTCGTGCTCGTCGGACTGGCCGTCCACGACGTCGTGCCACCACAGGTCGCGGCCCTCGGTCATCTCGACCTCGGCCTCGTTGCGGCGGACCACGAGCACGTGCTCGGCGGTGTGGCCGGGCGCGGAGAGGGCCTGGTCCACAGCGGGCTTGAGCATGGAGGGCTTGCCGCGGCGGAAGGAGCCGTCGGCCGTGACCACGAGCTTGGCCTCGGCGTCGTCCACGCGGGAGCGCAGGGCGTCGGAGGAGAAGCCGCCGAACACCACGGAGTGGACCGCGCCGATGCGCGCGCACGCGAGCATCGTGATGACGGCCTCGGGGATCATCGGCAGGTAGACGGCCACGCGGTCGCCCTTGGTCACGCCGAGGGACTCGAACGCGTTGGCGGCGCGCCGGACCTCGGCGGCCAGGTCGGCGTAGGTGTAGGTCCGGGTGTCGCCGGGCTCGCCCTCGAAGTGGATCGCCACGCGGTCGCCGTGGCCGGCCTCGACGTGGCGGTCCAGGGCGTTGTACGCGGCGTTGGTGGTGCCGCCGACGAACCACTTCGCGAAGGGTGCGTCGGACCAGTCCAGGACGTCGGTGAAGTCCTGCTCCCAGTGCAGGACCTCGCGGGCGCGGCGGGCCCAGTAGGCCAGGCGGTCCTCGGCGGCCTCCTCGTAGAGGTCGGCTCCGGCCACCGCCTGGGCGGCGAACTCGGTCGGGGGCGGGAACGTGGGGATCTGCTCGTCCATCGACGGGGTCCTTTCGGGGTGGTGCGGTCGGTGCGCGGCACGGATGTGACGCGTCCCACACTAGTCTCCCGCCTCAGCATGCCGCGCGCGGCGTCGTCGCCACAAATCCTCAGGTCCTGTGTGTCGCATCGCACCCAGAAGCGGGGGCCGGACGCGGTGCGGACGTCGGCATGTGCCCCGCTCCCTAGGATGGTCGGACCTGAGCGGATCGCACGAGGGCGGGAGGACGCGCGGATGGAGACGGAGTCGACGGGCACGCCGACCGGGGAGACCCGGCTGGCCCTGGTGCGCCGGGCGCGGCGGATCGACCGGATCCTGGCCGAGACGTACCCGTACGCCGTCGGCGAGCTGGACTTCGAGACGCCGTTCGAGCTGCTCGTGGCCACGGTGCTGTCCGCCCAGACCACCGACGTGCGCGTCAACGCGGCCACGCCGGCGCTGTTCGCCCGCTTCCCGGATGCCCACGCGATGGCGGCGGCCACCGAGCCCGAGCTGCAGGAGCTCGTGCGCTCCACGGGGTTCTACCGGAACAAGGCCTCCGCGATCCTGCGGCTGTCCCAGGAGCTCGTGGCCCGGCACGACGGCGAGGTCCCCGCCCGTCTCGAGGACCTCGTGGCGCTGCCCGGGGTGGGGCGCAAGACCGCGTTCGTGGTGCTCGGCAACGCCTTCGGCCAGCCCGGGATCACGGTGGACACGCACGTCGGCCGGCTGGCCCGACGCCTGGGGTTCACGGACGAGACCGACCCGGTGAAGGTCGAGCACGCCGTGGGCGCCCTGTTCCCGCGCCGGGACTGGACGATGCTCTCCCACCGGCTGATCTTCCACGGCCGCCGCGTGTGCCACGCGCGCCGCCCGGCGTGCGGGGCGTGCCCGATCGCCCGTTGGTGCCCGTCCTACGGCGAGGGGGAGACCGACCCCGAGAGGGCGCGCGCCCTGCTCGCCTACGAGCTCAAGCCCGGCCGGGAGGAGCTGCTCGAGCTCCTGCGCGCGGGGCGGACGCGCCGGGAGCTGCGCGCCCTCGGCCACGGACTGGAGGCCTGAGCGCCCGGCCTGCCCGCCCGCTCAGCCTGCGGTGAGGCCCGTGAGGATCGCGTCGACGGCCCGGCGCGCGTGCACCCCCACGCCCGCGAGCGTGGCCGAGGCGGCCCCGCACCAGTCGTCGTAGCCGAGCAGGTGCAGTCCCGGCACGTCCACCGAGGCGGTCGGCAGGGCACGCTCCGTCGCCGGCGCCCCGGAGGGGCGGCGGGTCAGCTCGAGGCCCCGCAGATGGCGCAGGTCCGCCCGGAAGCCCGTGCACCAGACGACGTCGTCCACCGGGTGCTCGGCGCCGCGCACCCGGGCCGCGGCGCGGCTGGCGGCGGGCCAGCCGTGGCTTGCGCCGGCGTCGTGGTCCCAGCGGACGCCGTCCGGCGTGAGCGCGGTGGGCGCGGGGACCGCGTGGAGCCCGGCCTCGTCGCGGGCGCGGATCACCGAGGGCACCATGACGATGTCCCCGAGGTCGCCCACGCGCGCCTCAGAGCGGCCCAGCACGCGCGCCGAGGCCCGATCGGAGAGCACCCGCCCGTCCACGTCGTCCGGCATGAACCGGGGCGGCCGCCGGGTGGCCCACGTGGTGGCGACACCCGCCAGCAGCAGGTCCGCCGCGATCTGGGCGCCCGAGTTGCCGCCGCCCACCACGAGGACGCGCCGCCCGGTGAACGCGTCGGGGGAGCGGTACGCGGCGGAGTGCCGCTGCGTGCCGCCGAAGCGGTCGGCGCCCGGGAGGGCCGGCACGAACGGGCGGGTGAACGAGCCGGTCGCGGAGACCACCGCGCGGGCGGTCAGGGCCGAGCCGTCCTCGAGCCGCACGGTGAACGGCGGGGACGCGGCGGCGTCGTGCGTCACCTCCGCCACGCGCACGCCCCGGCGCACCGGCAGCCCGTAGCGGTCCTCGTAGTCGGCCAGGTACGCGACGACGTGCCCGGCGTCCGGGGTGGCGGGGCCGGGCGACGGCGGCATGGGTCGGCCCGGCAGGGAGGAATGCTCGGCGGGGGAGAACAGGCGCAGAGAGTCCCAGTGGTGCGGCCACGCACCGCCGGGCTGGGCGGACGCGTCGAGCAGGACGAACGACGGCGGCGGGCCCGGCCGGCGTCCGCCGGCGACGTCCCGCGCGGCCCGCGCCAGGAAGTAGCCGACCGCCAGTCCGGCCTGGCCGGCGCCGATCACCGCGACGTCCACCGGATCCGGGGACGCGGTGGCCGCCGGGGGCGAGGTCAGGGGAGCCGTCATGCCCCGAGGCTACGACCGGCGGCTAGCGTGGGGGCCATGCCTGAGACCCCCGCGAGCCCCCGCCCGACCTCCCGCGACGCCGTCGGGACGTCCGAGGCGTCGCTGACGGGTGCGCGGGACCAGCTGGCGGACCTCGTGGCCCGCTGGGGCACGGCCCCTGCGGACGCGCCCGGTCACCACGACCCGGCCTCGCTCACCACCATCCCGCCCGAGGCCGTGCCGATGTGGGGCTTCGACTGGCCCCGGTCCGGCGATCCGCGCCCCTCCGCCGTGCTGATCCTGTTCGGCGCCCTCGACGACGTCCCCGCCCGTCACGACGCCGGGCGCGTGCACCCGCACGTGGACGTGCTGCTGACCCAGCGCGCCGCCACCCTGCGCCAGCACGCCGGGCAGATCGCGTTCCCCGGCGGTCGCGTCGACCCCGAGGACGGCGACGTCGTGGCCACGGCCCTGCGCGAGGCGCAGGAGGAGACCGGCCTGGACCCGGCCGGCGTGGAGGTCCTGGGCGTGCTGCCGGCGGTGCCGGTGGTGGTCTCCGGGCACGTGGTGCACCCGGTGCTCGGGTGGTGGCGGGACCCCAGCCGCGTGGCGGTGGTCGACCAGGCCGAGGCCGCGGCCGTGTTCCGGATGCCGGTCGCGGACCTGGTGGACCCCGCGAACCGGTGCCGCGTGGCCCGGCCCGGCGGCCGCCGCGGCGAGACGCCGGGCTTCCTCGTGGGCGAGCGCCTGGTGTGGGGGTTCACGGCGGCGCTGCTGGACCGGGTGCTGGGGCTGCTGGGCTGGGACGTGCCGTGGGACGACTCCCGCGTGCGCGACGCGCGGACCCACCGGATCCTGCGCGACTGACGGCTGCGCTCCGCCGTCCGCTCCTGCACAGGCGCCGGAGGGCGGGTTCGTGTCCCCAGCGGCGGGACCGGGGGCGCGGGCACCCGGGCGGGACGGTGGACTGGACGGGCCGGCGGCCGCGGACCGCGGCGGCCGCCCCGACCCGCAGGAGGCCCGCCATGCGCCCGTTCGTCCCCGCCGCCCCGGCCCGCCCGCCCCGGGGCCGACGACGCCGCCCCGCCCCGCCCGAGGGCGGCCGGCGGTTCCTGTGGCCCCGCACCGGCCCGGCCGAGCCGGAACGCACGCGGGTCGCCGCGCCGCCGCTCGCCGCACCCGCAGCGGGCCCCGACGGGCTGGACGCCGCCGTCGTGCGCCGGCGCGTGGCCGAGGCCCGTGCGTCGGCCGCGGACGGCGCGGAGCCGCCGCTGGCCCCGCTGATCGCCGAGGCCCTCGACGTGCCGATCGACGACCCGCGCGTGGCGGCGCTGGTCGATGAGCTCGACGGCTTCGGCCCGCTCGCACCCTGGGTGCGCACCCCGGGCGTGACCGACGTGCTCGTGGACGGCGCGGGCGCGGTGTGGACCGACGGGGACGGGGGCCTCGTCCGCCGCCCCGATCGGCTCGACCCCGAGACCGCCCGGGCGCTCGCGGTGCGGCTGCTGCACCGGGCCGGCCGCCGCCTCGACGCGGCGGTGCCGCTGGCCGACGCCCGCGTGGGCGGCGTGCGCGTCCACGCGGTCCTGCCCCCGGTCAGCGGCGGCGGCACCCTGCTGAGCCTGCGGATCCCGGCCGCCACGACGCCGTCGCTGGCCGCGCTGGCCGACGGCTGGCCGGACGGCGCCCTCTGGGCCGACGCCCTCGAGGCGCTCGTGCGCGACCGCGCCACCGTCCTGGTCAGCGGCGCGACCGGGGCGGGCAAGACCACGCTGCTCTCCGCGGCCCTCGGCCGGGTGCCGGGGGACGAACGGATCGTCGTCGTGGAGGACACGGCCGAGGCCGCACCCGATCACCCGCACGTGGTCGCCCTGCAGTGCCGCGCCGCCAACGCGGAGGGCGCCGGCGAGGTCGGACTGGCCGAGCTCGTCCGCCACGCCCTGCGGATGCGGCCGGACCGGCTCGTGGTCGGCGAGTGCCGCGGCGCCGAGGTGGCCGACGTCCTCACCGCCCTGAACACGGGACAC
Organism: Micrococcus sp. Alg238-R198; assembly: GCF_900537135.1. NCBI lineage: Bacteria > Bacillati > Actinomycetota > Actinomycetes > Micrococcales > Micrococcaceae > Micrococcus > Micrococcus sp. Alg238-R198. Next base: position 140,515 of record NZ_UNRH01000002.1, on the reverse strand, counting down.
CAGGGCGCGTGGGGCACCCTGCACGCCAACGCCGCCGCCGAGGTGCCCGCCCGCCTGACGGCCATGGCCGCCCTGGCCGGCTGGCGGCCCGAGACGGTGGCCGCGCAGGCCCGCGCCGGCGTGGACGCCGTGCTGCACGTCGCTCGCGACGGCCACGGGCGGCACCCCGTCGAGCTCGCCGTCCCGGACCCGCGCGCCGACGGGTTCGCCCTGCTGCCCGCCCTCACGTGGCTGCCCGGGGCGGAGGCGACGGGCGGGCGGACCGTCGAGGGACCCGGCGTGCCCGCGCTCGCGGCCCGGCTGGCGGTGCGGAGCGGCCGATGAGCACCACGACGGCGGCCGGGCAGGCACGACGGTCGCGCGCTGGGCGTGCCGTGGCGCTGCTGCCCTGGCGGGCGGGGCGGGCGAGGCCGGAGGAGGAGACGGAGGTGCTCGTCGGCGCGCTGCGCCGCTGGGCCGCCCTCGTCTCGGCCGGCCTGACCGAGGAGCAGGCCTGGCGGGAGACCGCGTGCACCCTGCCCGCCTGCGGGTCGGGCCCGGGCGAGGCGGGTGCCGCATGCTGTGCCCATCACCGCGCCCGACGCCGGGCCGAGGCGCTGGCCTGGGATGTGGAGGCGGGGGACGCGATGGCTCATGACGCCACCCTGCACCGGGAGGCGGCGCGCCGCGGCGGGACCCCGTCCTGGCGGACCCCCGCACGGGACCCGGGCTGGGCGCTGGTCGACGCGACGCTCGCGGCCGGGGCCCGGGCGGGCGCGGCCCCCGCAGCCGTGGCCCGGCGGCTGGCCCACAGCCTCGAGGCGGACGTGGACGCGGCCCGGGCCCGCCGCTCAGCCGCGGCGGGGCCGGGCGCGACGTCCCGACTGCTGCAGTGGCTGCCCCTGGGCGGCCTCGGCCTCGCGTGGCTGCTCGGCACCTCCCCGTGGGACCTGGTCCGCTCGCCCTTCGGCGCCGTGGTCGCCGCGGTGGGGCTGCTGTTCTGGCTGGCCGGGCGGTCCTGGACGCGCCTGCTGCTGCGTTCGGCCGCGCGCGAGCCGGCGGCCGTGGGCGCCGCCGTCGTGCTGGACGTGCTGGCGGCGCTGCTCAGCGCCGGCCGATCCCTGCCCGCCGCGCTGGACGACCTCGGCCGGACCCTGCCGGGCGCCCGCGACCTGCGCGCCACGGCGGCGCTGCTGCTCTGGGGCCGGGACTGGGACGAGGCGTGGGCGGGCCTCGACACGGACCCGGTGTGGACCGAGACCGCCGCCCGACTGCGACCGCTGCACCGGTCCGGGATGGCCGGCGCCCGCACGCTGGCCGAGACCGCCGCTGCCGTCCGTCAGCAGACCCGGCGGGCCGACGAACGGGCGGCCGAGGAGCTCGCCGTGCGCCTGGTGATGCCGCTGGGGCTGTGCCTGCTGCCCGCCTTCGTGTGCTGGGGCGTGGTGCCCGTCGTCATGGCCCTGCTCGGGGCGGGACCGGGCTGAGGCCGTGGCGACGCCAGGGCGTCCGGTCCTGCACAGGGCCCCGATCGCCCCGGCCCATCCCCGGATCCGCATCGCCCCCGGCGCGCGGGCCCCGGAGCGGGCCAGCCTGGGACCAGCGGCCCGGCCGGGCCGTCACCACCGCCCCGCACCGCGGGGCCCACTCCAGGAGGACCACCATGACCCACCGCTCCCACACCGCCCAGCCCGCCGTCACCCGCCCCAGCGACCGCGACCGCCTCGCCCGCGTCGTCGACGCCGCGGGCGAGGAGACCGGCGCGATCACGGCCGAGTACGGCATCCTCACGCTCGCCGCCGTGGGCTTCGCGGGCGTGCTGGCCGTCGTGCTCACCAGCCCGGACGTGCAGTCGCTGCTCGTGGACCTCGTCACCGGGGCGCTCCAGCGTGACTGAGCACCCGGCCTCCGCCCCGCCGTCCGCGCGCCGCCCGGGCGCCCGGACGGCGGGGCGGCCCCGGGCGCTCCGGGGCGGCGAGACCGGGGCCGTCACCGCCGAGTACGCGGTGCTGCTGCCCGTGATCGCATTCGTGCTCGTATCCGTCCTGCTGGCCGGCGCCGCCGCGGTGCAGCAGGTGCGGGGTCAGGACGCGGCGGCGTCGGCCGCCCGCATCCTCGCCCGGGGCGACGACGAGGCGGCGGCCCGGGACGCGGTGGCGCGCATGGCCGGCGACGATGCCTCGCTCTCGCACACCGTCGAGGGCGGGTGGGTGACCGTCGAGGTCGTCCAGCCCGGCCCCGGGCCGCTCGCCTGGGCCGAGGTGCTCACCCTCACCGCGCACGCCGCCGCCCCCGACCAGCGGCCCGGAACGCCCGCCGCTTCGCCGGAGGACCGGTCATGACCCGCGGGAGGGCGCCCGCGCGGGGCGAACGAGGCTCGGGCACCGTGTCCGTCCTGGGCACGGCCGCCCTGGGGGCGGGGCTGCTGCTGGCGGTCGCGGCGCTGGGGCAGGCCTCGGTCACCGGCGCCCGGGCGGCCGGGGCCGCCGACCTGGCGGCGCTCGCCGCCTCCGACGCCCGGCGCGGGCTCTCCGACCATGAGCCGTGCGCGCTGGCCGGGCGGACCGCCGCACGCAACGGGGCCGCCGTCGTGGCGTGCGAGGTGCGCGAGGACGGGACCGTGCGCGTCGCGGTCGAGCTCGCCCGCGCTCCGCTGCCGGCGGCCACGGCCGACGCCGTCGCGGGCCCGCCGCGGTCTCAGGCCCCGGGCGCCGCGTCCGTGGCCCCGCCGGAGGAGGCGCCGCCCGAGCCGTCGGTCGAGGCGTCCGCCGGGACGAGGTGATCGGCGTGGTCCATCAGGAACCGCAGGACGGTCAGCGCGCCGGCCTTGTCCAGTGGGCTGTTGCGATTGCCGCACTTGGGGGACTGCACACAGGACGGGCAGCCCTCCGCGCACTCGCACGCCGCGATGGCCCCCGCCGTCGCCTCGACCCAGCGTCGCGCCTGCTCGAAGCCGCGTTCGGCGAAGCCCGCCCCGCCGGGCCGGCCGTCGTAGACGAACACGGCGGGGGAGCCGGTGTCCGGGTGCAGGACCATCGAGACGCCTCCGATGTCCCAGCGGTCGTTCGAGGCGACGAGCGGCATCATGCCGATCATCGCGTGCTCGGCCGCGTGCAGGGCGCCGGGCAGGCGATCCGTGGTCAGTCCCGCGGCGATGAGCTCGTCCGAGGCCGCCTGGAACCACACCGCCGAGGTGAACAGGTCCCGCGCCGGCAGGTCGAGGGGCTCTTCGCCGAGCACCTCCCCGGAGGCCAGGGCCTTGCGCTGGAAGGACACCACCTGGGTGCGGACCTGCACATCCCCGAGGCACCAGCGCAGGGTGCCCTCGCGCGCGTCCAGGCGGCGGTGCACCGCCACGATCTCGATCTCCGTGACGTCCCGGGCCTGCGTGGTGAAGTCCGGCCAGGCGCGCGTGACCACCACCGTGTGCGCATCCTCGTCCAGCTCCTCCACGAGGTACGTGCGGTCCTGGTGCACGTACACCGCGCCGGGATGCGCCTGGTAGTGGGTCTGGGGCGAGTCCATCGTGCCCAGCAGGGCGCCGGACTCGGCGTCGATGATGTCCATGGGACCGCCCCCGTCGTCCCGCAGGGAGACCATGCCGGCGGCGTGCTCGGGGTGCGTCCAGAACCAGCCGGCCGGCCGACGGCGCAGCAGCCCCTGCTCGACCAGCACGTCCAGCAGGGCGCGCACCCGCTCCGGCTCCCCGAACCAGCCGAACGCCTCGGGCGTGATCGGCAGCTCCGCGGCGGCCGCGCACAGCTGCGGGCCGAGCAGGTGCGGGTTCTCCGGGTCCACCACGGTGTCCTCCACGCCCAGGTCGAACACGGCCTCCGGGTGGTCCACCACGAACGTGTCCAGGGGGTCGTCCGAGGCCACGAAGAACGCGAGCGCGTCCTGGCCGCCGCGCCCGGCGCGGCCGATCTGCTGGAAGAACGACGCGCGGGTGCCCGGCCAGCCGGCCACCACCACCGCGTCCAGCCCCGCGACGTCGATGCCCATCTCCAGCGCCGGCGTCGAGGCCATGCCCAGCAGCCGACCCGAGCGCAGGTCCGCCTCCAGCTCCCGCCGCTCCTCGGGCAGGTAGCCCGAGCGGTAGGCCGCGATCCGGGTGCCGAGCCCCGGCTCGACCTCCTCGAGCTGCCGCTTGGCCGCGCTGGCGATGGCCTCGGCCCCGCGCCGCGAGCGGATGAACGCCAGCGTGCGGACCTGCTGCAGGGCCAGGTCCGTGACCAGGTCGGCGGCGGCGGCCATCGCCGAGCGCCGGACGGGCGCGCCGTTCTCGCCCCGACGGTCCGTCAGCTCCGGCTCCCAGAACGCCACGGTGACCGCCCCGTGCGGGGACGCGTCCTCGGTGACGGCCGTGGCCGGCGCCCCGATCAGTCGGGCGAAGTGCCCGGCCGGATCCGCCGACGTCGCCGACGCCCCGATGAACACGGTCTCCGGACGGTCCCCGCGGTAGTGGGCGGCGATGCGCCGCAGCCGGCGCAGCAGGATGCCCACCTGCGAGCCGAAGACGCCCCGGTAGGTGTGCGACTCGTCCACCACCACGAACGCGAGGTTCCGGAAGAACGCGGCCCACCGCTCGTGGTGCGGCAGGATCCCCACGTGGAGCATGTCCGGGTTGGTCATGAGCACGGTGGCGTGCTCGCGGGCCCAGATCCGGTCCTGCGGTGCGGTGTCGCCGTCGTAGGGGGCCGCGCGCAGCCCCGGGGCGCCGTCCCGCTCGAGGGCGCGCCAGGAGGTCAGCTGGTCCGCCGCGAGGGCCTTGGTGGGGGCGAGGTAGAGCGCGGTGGCCCGGGGGTCGGCGGCCAGCCGGGTGCCGACCGCCAGCTGGTAGCCCAGCGACTTGCCCGACGCCGTGCCCGTGGCGAGCACGGTGTGCGTCCCCGCGCCGGCCAGGGCCGCGGCGCGCACCTGGTGCAGCCACGGCCGCTCGACGCCGCGCGCCGCGAACGCCCCGACCAGGCCCTCCGGAGCGTCCGCGGGCCAGTCCGTGTGCCGGGCCTGCCGTGCGGGCAGCTCGGTGACGTGGCGGATCTGCTCGGGCAGCCCGGTCCGGCCCAGCGCCGCACGGAGTCCGGCCCCCGCCGGGGTGTCCGGGCGCAGGTCGCCGGGTGCCGTGACGGACAGCCCGGCCACGACGTCGGCCACCATCTCACCGACGGGCTGCGGCTCCGGTCCGGAGAAGTCCGGGGCGGCGTCGTCGACGGGCGGCGCGGCGTCCGCCGTGCCGGGCGGCCCCCAGCCGCCCGCGGGATCCGCCCAGGGATCGTGCTCCGGGAGGTGGCCGGTCACGCCCCCATGGTGCCGGTGTGCTCGGCGGTGGGGTTGTCCTCGGCCAGGCCGCGACCCCAGATGGACACGGGGCCGAGGTCGGTCCAGGCCAGGTGGCGGTACAGCTTCTGCCCGTCCGGGGAGGCGACGAGCAGGCCGCGGCTGATCTCACCCTCGCTCATGACCTCGGAGGTGAGATAGCGCATCACGAGGGAGCCGAGGCCGCGACGACGGTGGTTCGGGGACGTCCAGATCCGGTCGTAGACGGCGGTGCCGTCCTCCTCGGTGACCCAGCCGAGGGCGGCGAGCTCCTCCTCGCCCTCCGGCGCGGTCGAGGCGCCGACGGCCAGGATGCGCAGGCGACGACTGCCCTCCATCGGCTGGTCCACGCGGGCCTCATAGCCCTCGGGCAGCAGCGGGGGCTCCACGTCCTGCAGCTCGGGGTCCATGTCCATGGTCATGAAGCGCTCCGGCTCGGCCTGGGCCTTCAGACCCATGGCCTTGGGGTCCTCGCCGGCGTCGCCGAACACGGTGAGCAGGATCTGCTCCTGGTCCCGCACCGCCTCGCGCAGGTCCTCCAGCTCCGCGCGGGAGGGGTTCACCACCACGTGCTCCCACGTGGCCGGCACGTCCACCGTGGCGCGACCGGAGCCGCCGGGGATCATGTGGGCGGGGCGGGGGGTGCGCAGGGCCGCGCGTCGCCCCGCCTCCTGGCTCGTGCGGTAGCCGCGCGATCGCGACCAGGCCGCGAACCAGATGTCGACCAGTGCCGGATCCAGATGCTCAGTCATGTCTGAAGGGTAAGGCGTGTGGCCGGTGCGGGCCAGGCCCCGCCCGTCCCTCACGGCCGTCACGTCCGGGGTCGCGCACTAGCCTGGACCTCGATGAGCACCGCCGCCCCTTCCCGCATCGCGCTGTACTACCGGTTCACCCCGCTCGCCGACCCCGAGGCGGTGCGGCTGTGGCAGCGCACGCTCGCCGCGTCCCTCGGCCTGACCGGCCGGATCATCGTGTCGCCGCAGGGGATCAACGGGACCGTCGGCGGGCCGGTCGACGCGGTCAAGCGCTACGTGCGCGGCACGCGGGAGCATCCGGCGTTCCGGGATCTCGAGGTGAAGTGGTCGGACGGCTCGGCGGCGGACTTCCCCCGCCTCTCCGTCAAGCTCAAGCCCGAGCTCGTCGCGTTCGGGGCCCCCGAGCGCGTCACCGTGGACGCGGGCGGCGTCGTCGGCACGGGGGAGCGGCTCACCCCCGCCCAGGTGGACGCGCTCGTCGCCGAGCGCGCCGGCACCGCGAACCCCGTGCGCTTCCTCGACGGCCGCAACACGGTCGAGGCGGCCATCGGCCGCTTCGACGGGGCCGTGGTCCCGGACGCGCACACCACCCGCGACCTGCTCGCCGCCGTCGACTCCGGGGCCCTGGACCACCTCAAGGACGCGCCGCTGATCACCTACTGCACGGGCGGCGTGCGCTGCGAGGTCCTCTCGGCCCTGCTCAAGGACCGCGGCTTCGCCGAGGTCTACCAGCTCGACGGCGGCATCGTCCGCTACGGCGAGGCCCGTGGCGACGCCGGACTGTGGCGGGGCGAGCTGGCCGTGTTCGACCGACGCCTGTCCACCCGCTTCACCGCCGACGCCGAGACCATCGGCCGGTGCGTCACGTGCGAGGCACCGACCTCGGCGCTGCGCAACTGCGCCGACCCGGCCTGCACCACGCTCGAGGTCCGCTGTGCGGCCTGCGCCGCCGACGACCCCGAGCACCGCTGTCCTGTCTGCGCCCACCGCCCCCACCCCGCCGAGAGGACCGAGGCATGAGTCCCGTCCCGACACCCCCGTCGCCCCCCGCCCCGCGGCTGACCCCGGCCACGGCCGTGGCCCTCGCCGCGGACCTGGCGGCCCTGCCGTTCACCACCGCCGCCGTCGAGGGGCTGCTCGGACCCGTGGCCACGCTCGCCCTGGACCGCGAGCACGCCGAGGCCGCCCGCCGCGTCGTCGCCGGTCACCTGGCGGGCCCCGACCGGCACGACGACGAAGCCGGCCCCGGCGACCGGCACGGCACGCGGGCCCTCGCCGCCGCCGTCGGGGCCTGGCTGCTCGGCGAGCCCGTCCCCGCCGCCGACCTCGACGCCGCCCTGCCCAGCCTTGGCCTGGCCGGGGCCGTGGCGGCCGGGCTCGTCGTCGAGGGGCCGGACGGACGCGTGCGCGGCGCGGTGGACCTCTCGCCGTACGAGGCGGACGAGCCGGGCCGGATGTGGATCGCCTCGGACCTGACGGCCCTGCAGCGGCGCGGCCCGCTGCCTCCCGAGCACGTGCTCGGCGTCGGTCGGGCCTCCCTCACGCTCGCCGGCGCCACGCAGCGCCGTCCCGTGGCCCGCGCCCTCGACGTGGGGGTGGGCTGCGGGATCCAGACCCTGCACCTGCTCGCCCACGCCGACCACGTCACCGCCACGGACCTCTCCGAGCGCGCCCTGGCGTTCACCCGGTTCAACCTGCTGCTCAACGCGGACGTGCTCGGCCTCGACCGGGAGCGGCTCGAGGACCGGGTCCGGCTGGCGGCCGGCGATCTGCTGGCGCCGGTGGCGGGGGAGCGGTTCGACCTCGTGGTCTCGAACCCGCCGTTCGTGATCACCCCGCGCACGGACCCGGACGCGCCCGTGCTGACCTACCGCGACGGCGGCGGCGAGGGCGACCGGATCGTCGCGGAGCTGATCGCGGCCCTGCCGGACGTGCTCGCCGAGGGCGGCACCGCGCAGCTGCTCGCCAACTGGGAGATCCCGGCGGGTGACACCGCCGACGCCGACACCGCACCGTGGGACGCGCGCCCGCGTTCGTGGGTGGCGCCGGGGATGCAGGCCTGGTTGCTCCAGCGCGACCGGCAGGACCCCGCGGGCTACGCGGAGACGTGGCTGCAGGACTCCTCGCTCGAGCTCGACCCGCCCGCCTACGAGGCCGCCTACCGCGGGTACCTGGACGACTTCGCCGCGCGCGGGGTCGCGGGCGTGGGCTTCGGCCACGTGTGGCTGCGTCGGCCCGCCGCGGACGGCTCCCAGGGCCGGGCGTGGGTGGTCGCCGAGGAGCTGACCCAGCCGGTCGACGAGGCCCTCGGCACCGCGTGGGCCGCCGCCGTCGCCCGCCGGGACCGGCTCGCCGCCGGCGCCGGGGCGGGGGACGCCGTCGGGGACCCGGCCCTGGCCGCGCTGCGCGGCCTGCACCTGCGCGTGGCCGCGGACGTCACGGAGGAGCGCCACCAGCGGTTCGGGGCGGAGCACCCCGAGGTGATCCTGGCCCGCCAGGGCTCCGGGTTCCGGCGTGTGGCGCGCCTGGACACCGCGACGGCGGGCGTCCTCTCGGCCAGCGACGGCGAGCTGTCCGTGGGGCAGCTGGTGGGCGCGGTCGCCGCGCTGCTGGAGCTGGACGACGCCGGCCGGGCCGGCCTGCTGGCCGCGCTGCGGGAGCTGTACGAGGACGGTTTCCTCGTGGAGGGCTGACGATCGGGTGGTGGCGGGCGCGGGGACGCCGGGCGTTATCGTGGTCAGCGCGCCCTACGATGTGGGGACGTCCGCCCCCGGCGGACACGGGTCGGCTCGCGTCGGCCCCGGACCCGCAGCCATCCCGTCCCAGGAGGACCCGTTGTCCACTACCCCTGCTTCCGTGACCGCTTCCGTGCCCGAGGGCAAGAAGCTGGTCATCGTGGAGTCCCCGGCCAAGAGCAAGTCCATCGCGAAGTACCTCAACGCGGTGGGCTCCGGCTGGGTGGTGGACTCCTCCGTGGGGCACATCCGCGACCTGCCCAAGCCCTCGGACCTGCCGGCGGACATGAAGAAGGGCCCGTTCGGCAAGTTCGCCGTGGACACGGAGCACGGCTTCACCCCGTACTACGTGGTGCACCCGGACAAGAAGAAGAAGGTCACGGAGCTCAAGCGCGAGCTCAAGGACGCCGAGGCCCTCTACCTCGCCACGGATGCGGACCGCGAGGGCGAGGCCATCGCCTGGCACCTGCTGGACACCCTCAAGCCCACGGTGCCGGTGTACCGGATGACCTTCGGCGAGATCACCGAGGAGGGCGTGCGCCGAGGCCTGGAGAACATCCGTGAGCTGGACACGGCCCTCGTGGACGCTCAGGAGACGCGCCGCATCCTCGACCGGCTCTTCGGCTACGAGCTCTCCCCGGTGCTCTGGCGCAAGGTCTCCCGCGGCCTCTCCGCGGGCCGTGTGCAGTCCGTGGCCACCCGCCTCGTCGTCGAGCGCGAGCGCGAGCGCATGGCCTTCGTCTCCGCGCAGTACTGGGGCGTGGAGGGCACGTTCACCGTCGCCGAGGGCGCCCAGGCCGCCGAGGCCGTGGGCAGCTCCTTCACCGCACGTCTGAGCACCGTGGACGGCGAGCGTGTGGCCACGGGCCGCGACTTCGACGACGCCGGGCGGCTCAAGGCCTCCGCCGGCAAGAAGGTGACCCACCTGGACGAGGCCGGCGCCCGCTCGCTGGCCGAGGGTCTGCGCGGGGCGGACTTCACGGTCGACTCGGTGGAGGACAAGCCGTACACCCGCCGCCCGGCCGCCCCCTTCACCACCTCCACGCTGCAGCAGGAGGCCGCCCGCAAGCTCCGCATGAGCTCCCGCGTCTCCATGCAGGTGGCCCAGCGCCTGTACGAGAACGGCTACATCACGTACATGCGCACGGACTCGGTGAACCTCTCGCAGGAGGCCGTGCAGGCCGCCCGGCGCCAGGCCACCGAGCTCTACGGGGCGGACGCCGTGCCGGCCCAGCCGCGCGTCTACGCCAAGCGCAACGAGACCGCGCAGGAGGCCCACGAGGCCATCCGGCCCGCGGGGGACTCCTTCCGGACCCCGGCCCAGGTCAAGGCCGAGCTGCGCCCGGACGAGTTCCGCCTGTACGAGCTGATCTGGAAGCGCACCGTGGCCTCGCAGATGGCCGACGCCAAGGGCTATACCGCCACGCTGCGGCTCTCGGCCACCGCGCAGGACGGCCGCCTCGCGCAGTTCAGCGCCTCGGGCACGGTCATCACGTTCAAGGGCTTCCTCGACGCGTACGAGGAGGGTCGGGACGCCGAGGTCGACGGCGAGAACGCGGAGGCCAAGGACCGCCGCCTGCCGCAGGTGGCCCAGGGCGAGCGCCTCACCGGTGACCCGATCGAGGCCACCGGGCACGAGACCTCCCCGCCGGCCCGCTACACCGAGGCGTCGATCGTCGCCGAGCTGGAGCGCCGCGAGATCGGGCGTCCCTCCACGTACGCCCCGACGATCTCCACGATCATGGACCGCGGCTACGTGTCCAAGCGCGGCACCGCGCTCGTCCCGTCGTGGACCGCGTTCGCGGTGATCGGCCTGCTCGAGGACTACTTCGCGAAGTACGTGGACTACGACTTCACGGCCCGCATGGAGGACGACCTCGACCGGATCGCCGCGGGCGAACTCGGCCGCGAGGCCTGGCTGCAGACCTTCTACTTCGGGGCCCCCGCCGCGGAGACGGAGAAGGGCGTCGAGGGCCTCAAGCACGTGGTGGACAACCTCGGCGAGATCGACGCGCGGGCCGTGAACTCGCTGCCGATCACCGAGGACATCACCCTGCGGGTGGGCCAGTACGGTCCGTACCTGGAGCGGTCGCTGCCGGCCGACGCGGAGGCGGGCGCCACCCCGCCGCGCGCCAACGTCCCCGAGGACCTGGCCCCGGACGAGCTCACCCCGGCCAAGGCCGAGGAGCTGTTCGCCACCGCCCAGCCCTCCGAGCGCGAGCTCGGCACGGACCCGGAGACGGGCCGGACCATCGTCGCCAAGGACGGGCGCTACGGGCCCTACGTCACCGAGGTCATCCCCGAGATGACCGAGGAGGAGCTGCAGGCCTGGCTCGACGCCCAGCCCACCGAGTACTACAAGAACGGCAAGCCCAAGCCGAAGAAGAAGCCGGCCAAGGAGAAGCCCCGCACCGGCTCCCTCTTCACGAGCATGTCCGTGGACACCGTGACCCTCGAGCAGGCGCTGCAGCTGATGTCCCTGCCGCGCGTCGTGGGCGCGGACGCCGAGGGCGAGGTCATCACCGCCCAGAACGGCCGCTTCGGGCCCTACCTGAAGAAGGGCTCGGACTCGCGCTCGCTCGAGTCCGAGGACCAGATCTTCAGCATCACGCAGGAGCAGGCCCTCGAGATCTACGCCCAGCCGAAGCAGCGTGGCCGCGGGGCCGCCAAGCCGCCGCTGGCCGAGTTCGGCGAGGACCCGGTCTCCGGCAAGAAGGTCACTGTGAAGGAGGGCCGCTTCGGCCCGTACATCACGGACGGCGTCACCAACATCACCGTCCCGCGCGGCCGCCGGCCCGAGGAGCTCACGGCGGAGGAGGCCTACCAGCTGCTCGCGGACAAGCGCGCCAAGGGCCCGGCCACCCGCGGCGGTGCCAAGAAGCCGGCGGCGCGCAAGGCCCCGGCCAAGAAGACCACCGCGCGGAAGAAGGCCTGAGCGCCATGCGCCTCGGCGTCCTGGACATCGGCTCCAACACCGTTCACCTGCTGCTCGTGGACGCCCACCCGGGGGCCCGCCCCGTCGCCTACGCGGAGCACAAGCGCTCCCTCCCGCTGATCCGCTACCAGGACGCCGACGGGGCGATCACGGAGGAGGGTCAGCGGGAGCTCGTGGACTTCGTCCGTGAGGCCGCCGCGTTCGCGGAGGAGCACCGGGCGGAGGACATGATCTCGTTCTGCACCTCGGCGATCCGCGAGTCCGCGAACGGCGCCGCCGTGCTGGCCCGCGTGCAGGCCGAGACCGGTGTGCACCTCTCCGAGCTCACGGGGGACCAGGAGTCGGCCATGACGTACTTCGCCGTGCGCCGCTGGCAGGGCTGGGACGCCGGCTCCATCCTGAACTTCGACATCGGCGGCGGCTCCTTCGAGATCGCCTACGGCCAGGACGAGCTGCCCTCGCACGCCCTGTCCCTGCCGCTGGGCGCCGGCCGCCTCACCCGCGACTGGGTGCCCGAGGACCCGCCCAGCCCCAAGGCGGTGAAGAAGCTCCGCAAGCACGTGGAGAAGCGACTCGAGGAGGCGTACACGGTCTTCCCGCGCATCGAGTCGCCCGTGGTGGTCACCGCCACCTCGAAGACGTTCCGCTCCCTCGCCCGGATCACCGGGGCGGCGCCGTCGGCGGCGGGGCCCTTCGTGAAGCGGCACCTGCGCGCGGACGACCTGCACCTGTGGGTGAACCGCCTCGCGGCGATGACCATCGCGGAGCGGGCGGAGCTGCCCGGCGTCTCGGACGTGCGCGCGCACCAGGTGTTCGCGGGGGCGATCGTCGCGCTGACGGCCATGCGCACGTTCGGCATCGCCCAGCTCGAGATCTGCCCGTGGGCGCTGCGCGAGGGCCTGATCCTCAACCGCCTCGACGCGCTCATGCTCGAGGGCCACCTCACCCGGGACGGCCTGCCCGGCGTCGGCCACGTGAACCTCAACCCGGACACCCTCCTGCCGGGACTGAGCCTGGGGGTGCGCTGAGCATGGCGGACGCCACCGCGCACCTGGCCCCCGCGGCGCGCTTCGGCGCGGACATCCCCGTGACCCTGTCCTCCTCGTCCGTGTTCCCCCTGGGCACCCAGGACGTGTTCGCCACCGCCGAGGACCTCGGCTACGACGGCGTGGAGGTCATGGTCACGCACAACGCGTGGAGCCAGGACGCGCGGCGGCTGACGCGGCTGTCCGAGCGTCACGGGATGCCCATCGACTCCATCCACGCCCCCACCCTGCTGTTCACGCAGCAGGTCTGGGGCTCCGCGTGGTCCAAGATCCGCCGCTCCGTGGAGCTGGCGCAGGCCGTGGGTGCGGCCACCGTGGTCGCCCACCCGCCGTTCCGCTGGCAGGGCACGTACGCGGTGCGCTTCGCCGAGGGCATCCACGAGCTCATGGCGGAGACCGGCGTGGTGATCGCGGTGGAGAACATGTACCCGTGGCGGGCCTACGGCCGCGAGGCCAAGATGTACCTGCCGCACTGGAACCCGCTGCCCGAGCCGTACGAGCACATCTGCTGGGACTTCTCCCACGCGGCCATCGCGCGGGCGGACTCCCTGGCGGCCGTCCGCGAGCTCGGCCCGCGGCTGCGGCACGTCCACCTCACCGACGGCAACGACTCCGGCAAGGACGACCACCTGGTCCCCGGCGAGGGCACGCAGCGCGTGGCCGAGACCCTGCGCCACCTGGCGGCCGAGGGCCTGGCCGGTGCGGTGTGCGTGGAGGTGGGCACCCGCGGCGTGGAGTACGCGGGCCAGCGCGAGGAGAAGCTGGCCGCCTCGCTCGCCTTCGCGCGCGAGCACCTGGCCGCCGGCGGGACCGACCACCACGACGACGACGGCGTTCCGCGCCCGACCACGAAGGAGACGGACCGACCATGAAGCTGACCATCCTGGGCCTGGGCACCATGACCGGCGCGATCCTCGCCGGAGCCCTCGACGCCGGCGCCGTGCGCGCCGAGGACGTCACCGCCACCACCCGCTCCGCCGCCTCCGCCGAGAAGGCCGCCGCGCAGCACGGCGTCACCGTGACCTCCCAGGAGCGGGACGAACGCGCCAACCATGCCGCGGTCGCTGAGGCGGACATCGTCCTGGTGGGCGTGAAGCCGAAGGACATGGTCGCCACCCTCACGGACCTGGCGTCGTCGCTGCGCCCCGAGACCGTGGTGGTGTCCGTGGCAGCCGGCGTCACCGCCGCGACCATGGCCGCCGTGCTGCCGGCGGGGCAGCCGATCGTGCGGACCATGCCGAACACGCCCCTGACGGTGGGCTCCGGCGTCGTGGGCGTGGCCCCCGGGCCGGGCGTCACCGAGGAGCAGGCCACCGCCGTGCGCGCTCTCTTCGAGGGCTCCGGCCTGGTGGTGCCGGTGGCCGAGGAGCAGCTCTCCGCCGTGGTGGCCACCGCCGGCTCCGCCCCGGCCTACGTGTTCCTGCTGGCCGAGCTGATCGCCGCCCACGGTGCGGAGATGGGACTGGACGCCGCCTCCGCCGAGGCCATGGCCGCGGCCACCGTCAAGGGCGCCGGCATCATGCTCCAGCAGGAGGGGGCCAGGGCCGGGGCTCTGCGCAAGGCCGTGATGAGCCCGAACGGCACCACTGAGAAGGCCGTGGAGGCGTTCCTGGACGGCGGCATGGGCGACCTCGTGAACCGTGCCATGGACGCGGCCGCGCAGCGCGACAGGGAGATGGCCGAGGAGTTCGGGGCCTGACGGCTCCGGCGTGCCTCAGGGCCGGGCGGCGAACCGGTCGATGAGGTCGGTGTGGCCCGAGACGATGAGGGTGTCGCGCGGGCCCACCCGGGTGTCCGGCTGGGCGTAGGTGAAGTCCTCGCCCGGGGTCTTCACGCCCACCACGGTCACGCCGTACTTGGAGCGCACGTGGGACTCGGCGAGCGTGAAGCCCACGCACTCGGCCGGCGGGTACATCTTCACGATCGCGAAGTCGTCGTCGAACTCGATGAAGTCGAGCATGCGCCCGTTCACGAGGTGGGCGGCGCGCACGCCGGCGTCGTGCTCCGGGAAGATCACATGGTTCGCCCCGATCCGCTTGAGGATCGTGCCGTGCGCCTCGCTGATCGCCTTCACCCAGATGTGCGGGATCTCCAGGTCCACGAGGTTCACGGTGATCAGCACCGATGCCTCGATGGAGGTGCCCACGCCGACCACCGCCGTCGAGAAGTCCTGCGCACCGAGCTGGCGCAGGGCCTCGGAGTCGGTGGCGTCCGCCTCCACCACGTGGGTCAGCGAGGGGGCGTAGCGCTGCACGAGGACGGGGTCCCGCTCGACGGCGAGCACCTCGCGCCCCTGTGCGACGAGCTCCTCGGCCGTGGCGGCGCCGAAGCGGCCCAGCCCCACGACGAGCACGGGGGCGTTGGGATCGGTGCGCTGCGGGGTGTCAGCCAATGACCGGCCTCTCGACGGGGTAGCGGTAGAGCACGCGCCGCTGGCGCAGGGCCAGGGCGGCGGCGAACGTGATCGTACCAACGCGGCCCGCGAACATCATGGCCGTCAGGACGTACTTGCCGGCCGGTGGGCTCTCCGCGGAGACGCCCACGGAGAGCCCGCACGTGCCGAACGCGGAGATCACCTCGAACAGGGGTCGCTGGAGGGACTCGTCGGTGATGTGCACCAGCGCCAGAGTGGCCACGAGCACGAGGGTGGCCCCGAGTGCGAGCACCGCGATGGCCACGCGCAGGGACTCGGGGGCGATCGTGCGGCCGTGCGCCGTCACCTCGCGGTCGCCGCGCGCCTCCGCCACGATCGCGAGGAACATGATCGCCAGCGTGGTCACCTTGATGCCGCCCGCGGTGGAGGCGGACCCACCGCCCACGAACATCAGCGCGTCCATGAGCAGCAGGGACTCGGGCTGGTGCGCGTTCGTGTCGTCGATCGCGAAGCCTCCGGAGCGGGTCATCACGGAGCCGAACAGGGAGTGCCCGACCCGCTGCCAGAAGCCCATGCCGGCCTGGGTCGCCGGGTTGCCCGCCTCGAAGAAGAAGAGGGCGACGGCGCCGAGCACCAGCAGGGCCAGCGTCACCTCGACCGTGAGCTTGGTGTGCAGGTTCCACTCCCGGAACCGCCACCCCTTCTCCAGCAGCACCATGACCACGGGGAAGCCGAGCGCGCCGAGGAACACGCCGACGCCGAGCACCGTGATGACCACCGGGTCGTGCATGATCTCCGGCAGGCCGTCCACGTGCAGGGTGAACCCCGCGTTGTTGAAGGCGCTGACCGAGTAGAAGACACCGTGCCACAGGCCGGTGAGCCACGAGCCGGAGATGGCCGCGAACCGCGGCACGAGGACGAGCGCCAGCGCGGCCTCGGCGGTCAGCACCGTCACGACGACGACGCGCAGCAGCTGGCCGACCTCGCCGAGACTGCCGGAGGTCATGCCCGCCTGCTGCGTCGCCAGCTTCGACCTCAGGCCCAGATGCCGGGAGACGGCCAACGTGAGCAGCGAGGCCATCGAGAGGATGCCCAGGCCGCCGATCTGGATGGCCACGAGGATGACCACCTGGCCCGCGGGGGACCAGTGCTCGGCCGTGTTGACGGTGGTCAGACCGGTCACGGAGAAGGCGGAGACCGCGGTGAACATGGCGTCGTGCAGGGGGGTGGCGTGGCCGTCCGCCGCGGCCCACGGCAGGGCGAGGAGCCCGGTGAACACCAGGGCCATGAGGGCGAAGGCGGAGAGGGCGGCGCGGGCCGGGGAGCCGCCCACCACCGAGCTGACGGCACGGCCCGAGCGCCGCAGCGCCGTGCGCAGGTCGGTCGAGGACTCCAGCGTGGAGGCCTGGCCGGGCCGGGGGAGTCCGCCGGGCCGGCGCACCCCGCCGTGGCGGCGGGCGTGCGGGGTCGGACGGGGACCTGCCACGGGGCACCTCCTGCACGGGGACGGGGAACGGACCGGCTCCCAGTATCGCGCGCCCCTGAGGCCCGCGCGTCACGCGGGTGAGACATCCGAGGCGCTCGTCGCCACCGTGCCGCCCGGAGCCCTAGGCTGGACCGTGATGAGCACCACGTCCACCCCTCCCGCTCCCACCCCCGCCGCTGTGGTGTGGGACTCCAGCCTGCTCCGCTACCGGTTCAGCGCGGAGCACCCGATGGCGCCCCTGCGGCTGGACCTCACGCACCGGCTCGTGGAGGCGTTCGGCCTGCTGGACGCGCCCCACGTGCGGATCGTGGAGCCGCCCGTGGCCACGGACGAGCAGCTCGCCCTCGTCCACGATCCCGAGTACGTCGCCGCCGTCCGCCGGGCCGCGGCGACGTCGTCGGACGAGGACGGCCGCTTCGGCCTGGGCACCGAGGACTGTCCCGTGTTCCCGGACCTGCACGAGTCCGCCGCCCGGATCGCGGGCGGCTCCCTCGTCGCCGCGGAGGCGATCTGGTCCGGCGAGGTGGACCGCGCCGTGAACTTCGCCGGCGGCATGCACCACGCCGCCCGGTCCTCGGCGTCCGGGTTCTGCATCTACAACGACTGCGCCGTGGCCATCCAGCGCCTGCTGAACCTCGGCGCGGAGCGCGTCGCCTACGTCGACGTGGACGCGCACCACGGCGACGGCACGCAGTCGATCTTCTACGACGACCCCCGCGTGCTCACCATCTCCCTGCACGAGACGGGCATCAGCCTGTTCCCGGGCACGGGCTTCGCCAACGAGATCGGCGGCTCGGCCGCTCAGGGCACAGCGGTGAACGTCGCGCTGCCCCCGCGCACCGGCGACGCCGGCTTCCTGCGCGCCGCCCACGCCGTGGTCCCCCCGCTGCTGCAGGCGTTCGCCCCGGACGTGCTGGTCAGCCAGCACGGCTGCGACGGTCACCGCACGGACCCGCTCGCCGACCTGCGGCTGAGCGTGGACGGCCAGCGCCAGCTCGCGTTCGACGTCGGCGACTGGGCCGACCGGTTCGCGCACGGCCGGTGGCTGGCCACCGGGGGCGGCGGCTACAACCCGCTGCGGGTGGTGCCGCGCGCGTGGGCCCACCTGACCGCCGCCGTCCTGCAGACCCCGATCCCGGTGAAGAGCGAGATCCCCGCCGCCTGGATCGAGCACGTCCGGACCCTCACCGCGGACGAGCTGACCGGGGACATGTCCGTGCACGAGGGGGACGACGCCGAGCGGATCCCCACCGTGATGGGCGAGGACGCGGACGTGTGGTGGCGCTCGTGGGAGGTGGGCTACGACCCGGCCGACCCGGTGGACCAGTCGATCATGGCCACGCGCCGCGAGGTGTTCCCGCTGCACGGGCTGGACCCCTGGTTCGACTGAGCCGGCCCGCGTCCCGGTTCGACCGCGGCCCGTGCGGCCGGTATTGTGGCCGAGAACGTTTCCAGGCGTTCCACATCCGGTGGAATGCGGGTCGGCGTGTCCGGCGCCCCGGATGCCTGCGGTCCCACGACCGCCGGCCCTCGCCCCGATTCAAGGAGTCCCCATGGGATCTGTGATCAAGAAGCGCCGCAAGCGCATGTCGAAGAAGAAGCACCGCAAGCTGCTTCGCAAGACCCGTCACCAGCGTCGCAACAAGAAGTGACGCCCGCGCCCTCGGGGCGCTGACGAGACGAAGCCGCCGTCCCCTTCCGGGGGCGGCGGCTTCGTCGTGGACGGCGATCCGTAGAGTGGGGCCATGACCGCCGACCTGCCCGCCGCCACCGCCCGCGTCCAGCTGCTCGTGAAGCCCGGCTGCCACCTGTGCGCCGACGCCAAGGCCACGGTGGCGCAGGTGTGCGACGCGCGGGGCGAGGCCTGGGAGGCCGTCGACGGCGCCGCGCACCCGGCCCTGCTCGAGCGGTTCGCGGACGAGGTGCCCGTGCTGTTCGTCGACGGCGTCCAGCGCGACTTCTGGCGCGTGGACCCGGCCCGCCTGGGCCGGCTCCTGGACGCCCCGCGGGCCTGAGCGGGCTCAGCGGCGCGCGAAGCGCTGCCAGGCCTTCAGCCGCATGTACTCCGTGGCGTCCGGGCGGTAGGCGAGCACGATGCCGGCGACGCCGAGGCCCACCCACACCAGGTCCAGCGGGCTGAACGCCCCCATCACCGCGTTGGAGACCAGCACCAGCACGGACAGGGACGCCAGCACCGTTCCGACGATGCGCGCGGCGCGCGAGCCGCCGCGGATCGCGAACGCCACCCACAGGTAGACGAGGAACGCGAGCACGCCGAACACGGCCGCCGTCGTGGCGAGGGCCGGAAGCATCCCGTCCGTCATGGCGCGCATCTGCTCCGCCTGGTCGGCGGGCAGATCCATCTGCTCGACGGACCGGTCCAGCTCCTGCTGGATCGCGGCCTGGCCCTCCGGCTGGGTGATGGCGAAGGCCGCGAGCAGGGTCGTCGCCAGCAGCAGGAGGCCGCCCGAGACGATCAGCCAGAACGCGGCCGTCAGGGAGCGCGGTCGCGGGGGCAGCTCGACCGGGCTGGGAGACTGCCAGCCGGCGGGGCCGTGGGAGGAGGGGGCCTGGGGCATCCCCGCCTGGCCCGGGGCGCCGTACGGAGCCGCCGACGGTGCGCCGTAGGGGTTCTGGCCGTACGGGCTCGCGCCCGACGGGTCGGGGGAGCCCGGGGTCGGCCCCTGCGGGGCGGCGCCGTACGGGTCGGAGCCGTACGGGTTCTGGCTGCCGTGGGGATCGGTGGGCGAGGTGCCGGACATGGGGCCTCCTAGCGACGCCGACGCTCGCGGCGCCTCGGTGCGGACGGGGGTGGCGGCGCGGTCGCGCCGAGCTGCGCCCCACGCTACCGCCGGGGCCACCGGTCCGCCTCTGCCAGACTGGCCCCATGCAGACGCTCGCCACCGTCCACCTGGTCCGCCACGGAGAAGTCCACAACCCCGATCGTGTCCTCTACGGCCGCTTGCCGGAGTTCGGGCTCTCGGAGCTCGGCCACGAGATGGCCCGGGGCGTGGCCGCGTGGTTCGCGGAGCGCGCCGCGCAGACCGGCCGGGCGCCCGCCGTCGTCGCGGCCTCCCCGCTGACCCGCGCGCAGCAGACCGCCGCGCCCATCGCGGCCGCGTTCGACCTGCCGCTGGTCACCGAGCCGGACCTGATCGAGGCGGAGAACGCCTTCGAGGGCATGTCCCAGGTGGCGGCGTCGCTGAAGCGCAACCCGCGGCTGTGGCCCCAGCTGCGCAACCCTCTGCGCCCGTCCTGGGGTGAGCCCTACCGCGCGCAGGCCGCCCGGATGCTGGCCGTCGTCGACCGGCTCCGCGGCGAGGCCGTGGCCGCCGAGGGGCCCGGCGCCGAGTCCGTGCTCGTCTCGCACCAGCTGCCGATCTGGGTGACGCGCCTGGCCGTCGAGGGCCGTCCGCTGTGGCACGACCCGCGCTGGCGTGAGTGCTCGCTGACCTCCGTGACCTCGCTCGTGTACGAGGAAGGGCGCAGGGTGCCGCGCGTCGAGTACCACGAGCCGAACCAGGCCCTGCTCAAGGACGCCTCCTCCCTGCCGGGCGCCTGAGGCCCCCCGACGGCGACCGGCGTCGACGATGCCGTCCGCGGCCTCCCACGGGGTGGGGGTGTGACGTCCAGGGTTCAGTCAGAATGCGGGGCGGACAGTAGACTTCCCAGGTCCCCGGAATCCAGCCCCGCGCGTCCCCTGGAGGGCAGCCCGCCATGCAGACCCCCCGTCCGTCCCGTCGCACCGTGCTGACCGGCCTCTCGCTGCTCGGCCTCGCGCCCGTCCTCGCGGCGTGCTCGGGGGACGACTCGCTGACGCAGCAGGCCGGGAACGCGGACGGCAAGAACTACATCGCCGGCGACGGCTCCGTCCGCGAGATCGCGCCGGAGGAGCGCGGCGCCCCGGTCGAGTTCTCGGCCGAGCTCTTCGACGGCACCCCCGTGACCGGCGCAAGCCTGCGCGGCACCCCCGCCCTGCTGAACTTCTGGTACGCCTCATGCGCGCCGTGCCGCGTCGAGGCCCCCCACCTCGTCTCCCTGCACGAGCAGTTCGCCCCGCAGGGGGTGCGGTTCCTCGGCGTGAACGTCCGGGACACCGTCACCACCGCGCAGGCCTTCGAGCGCACCTTCGAGATCCCCTACCCGTCCATCGAGGACGCCCGCGGGGACGTGCTCCTGAACATGACCGACTACGTGCCCCCGCAGGCCGTGCCCTCCACCCTCGTCCTGGACGTCGAGGGCCGCGTGGCCGCCCGCGTGCTCGGCGCCGTGGAGGAGTCCACCCTGCGCGCCCTGCTCACCACCGTGGTGGACGAGGCCGCGGCCTGACCCGGCCGCCGTGTCCATGCAGAGCAACCCCTTCGCCGAGATCGCCCTCGACGGCTCCCTGCTGCTGGCCGCGCCGATCGCCGTGCTGGCCGGCCTGATCTCCTTCCTCTCCCCGTGCGTGCTGCCGCTCGTGCCCGGCTACCTCGGGTACGTCACCGGCCTCGGCGGGGACGTGCTCACCAGCCGCCGCCGCGGGCGCCTCGTGCTCGGCTCCGTGCTGTTCGTGCTCGGGTTCGCCGTGGTGTTCGTGGGCATCACCGTGGTGTTCACCCAGGCCATGGTCTGGCTGCGGCGCGACGGCGCCTGGGTCACCCCCGTGCTCGGCGTGCTCGTGATGCTCATGGGCCTCGTGTTCCTCGGCGGCGGCGGCCGGCTTCAGCAGGAGCGCCGCGTCCACTTCAAGCCCGCCGCCGGCCTGGTCGGCGCGCCCCTGCTGGGCATGACCTTCGGCCTGGGCTGGGCGCCGTGCATCGGCCCCACCATGGCCGCCGTCCTGGCCATGTCCACGGCCAGCTCCGGCTCCGTGGGCCGCGGCGCCCTGCTCGCCTTCCTCTACTGCCTCGGCCTGGGCCTGCCGTTCGTGCTCATGGCCCTCGGCATGGAGCGCGGCATGCGGGCCCTCGGGTTCTTCCGCCGGCACCGCGTGCTGATCATGCGCCTCGGCGGCGCCCTGCTGATCGCGCTGGGCCTGCTCATGGTCACCGGCGTCTGGACCGCCTGGACCACGCAGCTGCAGCTGTGGTTCGCCAACGAATGGGAGATGCCCCTGTGAGCTCCAAGGCCGCCCGGACGCGCTCCGAGCCCGTCACCCTGCCGCGCCTCGGCCTGGCGGGCACCCTGCGCTGGATCTGGACCCAGCTGACCAGCATGAGCACCGCGCTCATGCTGCTGCTCCTGTTCGCCGTCGCCGCCGTGCCCGGCTCCCTCGTGCCCCAGCGCCGTGCCGGCCCCGAGATCGTGGACCAGTGGATCGAGGACAACCCCGTGTGGGGCCCCGTCCTGGACGCCCTGCAGTTCTTCGACGTCTACAACTCCGTCTGGTTCTCGGCCATCTACCTGCTGCTGTTCGTCTCCCTCGTGGGCTGCGTGTGGCCGCGCGCCATCCAGCACGCCAAGGCCCTGCGCCAGCCCCCGGCCCGCACCCCCCGCAACCTGACGCGCCTGCCGGCCTCCGGCGTCGTCGTCCTCGAGGAGGGCGGCCCGAGCCCCGAGGAGGCCGTGGCCAGAGCCCAGGCGTGGCTGCGCAAGCGCCGCTACCGCGTGGAGCACCGCCCCGAGGCCGGCGGCGCGTCCGTGGGCGCCGAGCGCGGATACCTGCGCGAGATCGGCAACATCCTGTTCCACGTCTCGCTGATCGGCGTGCTCGTGTTCATGGCCTACGGCGGCATGACCAAGTACGGCGGGCAGAAGATCATCGTGGAGGGCGAGGGCTTCGCCAACAACCTCGTGGCCTACGACTCCTTCACCCCCGGCACCTACTTCAGCGCGGACGACCTCCAGCCGTTCTCCCTCACCCTCGACTCCTTCGACGCCGTGTTCGACCGCGAGTCCGAGACCCACTACGGCCAGCCGCTGGACTACACCGCCGTCATGGACGTCCGCGAGGGCTCCGGCGGCGAGCTCCAGCGCCAGATCCTCAAGGTCAACCAGCCGCTGGACATCGACGGCGTGCGCGTCTACCTCGTGGGCAACGGCTACGCGCCCGTGGTGACCATCCGCGACGGCGCCGGGGACGTGGCCTTCCAGGGCCCCGTGGTCACCCGCGTGTTCGACCAGAACTACGGCTCGCAGGCCACCATCAAGGTCCCCGACGCGCGGCCGGACCAGCTGGGCTTCGTCGGCTTCTTCCTGCCCTCGGCGGTGGAGGACGAGGAAGGCGCCGCGTTCTCCGCGGACCCCGAGCTGCTCAACCCGGAGCTGCAGCTGAACTCGTACTACGGGGACCTCGGCCTGGACACCGGCCGCCCGCAGAACGTGTACGTGCTGGACACCGCATCCCTCACCGAGCTCAACAGCCGCACCAACGAGAACGGCGGCATCGTGCTCAGCCCGGGCCAGACGTACGAGCTGCCCGAGGGCAAGGGCTCCATCAGCTTCGACGGCGTCCGCCGCTACGTCGGCCTGGACATCCACTACGACCCGGGCAAGTGGGGCGTCGGCGTGTTCGCCGGCACCGCCCTGCTCGGCCTGGCGATCAGTCTGTTCGTCCGCCGCCGCCGCGTGTGGGTGCGCGCCCGCACCGACGACGACGGCCGCACCCGCGTGGAGTACGCGCTGCTCGCCCGCGGCGAGGAGTTCGGCCTCCACGAGGAGCACGTGGCCCTGCGCGCCGCCATGGAGAAGTGGTGGCCCATCGTCGCCGCCACCGAGACGGCCGACGACGCCGCGGCCGGTGCCGCCCCCCAGTCCACCTCCACCACCCCCGAGACCCCCGCCGGCCCCGCCGACGCCCGATCAGGAGACTGACAGTGTTCAACCCCACGGCCCCCGTGAACGAGCAGCTGGCGCTGTACAGCGACCTCTTCATGCTCATCGCCGCGCTCGTGTACGCGGCGGCGTTCATCCTGTTCACCATCGACATGGCCACCGCCTCGGCCACCATCCGCCGCCTCGAGGCCGACCTCGCGGCCCAGCGCGGGCAGGTGCGCACCGCTCCGGCCCACGAGACCGTGGGGGTCGCCGTCGGCGGGTCCACGGCGGTCGGCGCGAGCGACTCCGACACGGCCCGGCCGGCCGCCGCCGCCGAGCCCGGCGTCGACGCGGACGGTGACCTCGTGGACGAGGACATGGACTACACGGGCGGCGGCCGCCGCCCGGTCGCCAACGTGGCCGTGGCCGTGCTGGCCGTCGGCTGGGCGCTGCACGCGTTCGCCGTCGTCGCCCGCGGCCTCGCCGCCTCCCGCGTGCCGTGGGGCAACCTGTACGAGTTCATGACCACGGGCGCGCTCGTGATCACGACCGTCTACCTGCTGTTCCTCTTCCGTAAGGACCTGCGCTTCGTGGGCACGTTCGTCACCGGTCTCGTGGTGGCCATGATGTGCGCGGCCACCATGGGCTTCCCGACGCCGGTGGGCCACCTCCAGCCGCCGCTGCAGTCGCCGTGGCTCGTCATCCACGTCTCCATCGCCGTGCTCGCCAGCTCGCTGTTCGCGCTGACCGCGGCGATGTCCGTGCTGCAGCTGCTGCAGGACCGTGCGGAGAAGCGCGCCGCGGCGGGCGAGCGCTCGTGGGCGTTCCTGCGCCTCGTGCCGGCCGCGCAGGGGCTGGAGAACTGGTCCTACCGCCTCAACGCGATCGCCTTCGTGATGTGGACGTTCACCGTGATCGCCGGCGCCATCTGGGCCGAAGCCGCGTGGGGCCGGTACTGGAACTGGGACACCAAGGAGGTCTGGTCCTTCGTCATCTGGGTGGTCTACGCGGCGTACCTGCACGCCCGCGCCACCCGCGGCTGGACCGGCGCCCGCGCGGCCTGGCTGAGCATCGTGGGCTTCCTGTGCATCGTGTTCAACTACACGATCGTGAACACGTACTTCCCGGGCCTGCACTCGTACGCGGGTCTGCCCGGCTGAGTCCGGCGGGGCCCCTCAGGCGCGCGGCCCGTCGCCGTCCGGGTCGGCGTCGTCGTCGCCCTGCTCCCGACGACGGCGCAGCTCCTCCTCGCGGGCGCGCAGCTCGGCCTCGCGGCGGTCCAGGTCCTGCTCGCGGGCGTCCTGGCGGCGCTGCATGCGCAGGCTGCGCAGGAACGCCTCGTCGTCGTCCGGGGCCCCGGTGGGCCGGGGCGCCGGGCGGCCGGCCGCGCCGGCCGGGCGGGCGCGGCCGAGCAGCAGCCACAGCAGCGGCCCCACGAGCGGCACGAGCACGATGACCGCCACCCACGCCGCCTTCGGCAGGCTGCGCACCTCGCGGGCGGGGGTCAGCAGCGCCTCGAACAGCGCGTAGAGGGTCAGGCCCGCGAGGATGATCGCGGCGGGGATGATGAAGCGGCCCATCCTTCCAGTCTAGGCGCGGGCTGGGCGGTCGGCGGGCGGGGCGTCCTTCCTCGTAGGATAGACCGGTGCGCATCTTCTTCTACGGTCTGGTCCGCGTGGTCGTCTTCGTCGCCCTGTGGGCGCTGTTCTACTACGTGATGGACCTCGGGATGATCTTTGGGGTGATCGCGGCCACGATCCTGACGTTCGCGGTCAGCTACCTCTTCCTCGGCCGCCTGCGCACGGGGGCCACCGAGGACCTGTCCGCCGCGTGGGAGGGCCGCCCGGGCCGCCGGGGCCGCACCGAGACCGCCGACGCGGACGCCGAGGACGCCTACACCGAGGGCCGGTTCCGCGAGTGAGCCCCGCGGGGCGACGGGGCGGATGCCGCCGCCGTCGTCATCCCGTGCGGCTCAGAGCAGCGCGCCGAGGGTGAACGTGATCGCGTAGACGATCCCGATCACGCCGGTCGCGCGCAGCACCGGGATCAGCGCCCGGCGGTCGTCGGCGCGCAGCACCGTGCGGATCGGCCGGATCGCGAGCAGGCCGCCGATCGGCACGAGCAGCAGCCCCGGGTGCACCGCCACCCAGAACAGCGGCAGCAGCAGGGCGACGGCCAGCATGACGCCGTAGGACGCCCGCGCGGGTCCGTCGCCCAGGCGGGCGGCCAGCGTCATCTTCCCGACCTCGCGGTCCGTGGGGATGTCCCGGATGTTGTTGGCCATGAGCAGGGCCGTGGAGATCAGCCCACAGCCGATCGCGCCGGCCCAGGCCAGGCCGCTGACGGCGTCGGCCTGGGTGTACGTGGTGCCGAGGACGGCCACCAGCCCGAAGAACACGAACACGAACACCTCGCCGAGGCCGAGGTACCCGTACGGCCGCTTCCCGCCGGTGTAGAACCACGCGGCCAGCACGCAGGCGACGCCGACCAGCAGGAACCACCAGTGCCCCGAGAGCAGGATGAGCCCCAGGCCGGCCAGCCCGGCGAGGCCGAAGAACGCGAAGGCCGCCTGCTTCACCTGGGCCGCGGGCACGAGCCCGGAGACGGTGAGCCGGAAGGGGCCGACGCGCTCGTCGTCGGTGCCGCGGATCCCGTCCGAGTAGTCGTTGGCGTAGTTCACGCCGATCTGCAGGGCGAGCGACACCACGAGGGCCAGCAGCGCCGCGCCGAGGTGGAAGGAGCCGAGCTCCGCGGCGGCGGCCGAACCGACGATCACGGGGGCGATCGCCATGGGCAGCGTGCGCAGGCGCGCGGCGGCGACCCACTGGGAGAGCGTGGCGGCCATGGGCGGGGGTTCCTCCTGGGGAGCGGGGTGGAATCGGCGCGCGGCGGGCCGGGTCGACGGCGGCGCGCGGCCGGGGCCCGACGTCGGCCGGGCCCGGGTCATTCTCCCACGCGGGCGGGGCGGCGCTCAGCCGGCGGTGAACCGGGCGGCCAGGGCCTGCCGGTCGGTCTTGCCGGTGGAGAGCAGGGGCAGGGCCTCGAGGAGGAGCCACGTCTTGGGCACCGCGGCCGCACCCAGCGCCTCGCGCACGTGGGCGCGCAGGACGGCCTCGTCGGGGGCCGCGGCCGGGTGGGCGGGCACGACGGCGGCGCACAGCCGGGCGCCCCACTCGGGATCCGGCACGCCGGCCACGTGGGCCGCCGCGACGCCCGGGTGCGCCTCGAGCACCGCGGTCACCGCCGCCGCGGACACCTTCACCCCGCCCGTGATGACGACGTCGTCCAGGCGACCGGTCACGGCCAGCCGCACGCCGCCGTCGTCGGTGGGGGAGAGCACGCCCGTGTCCTCGGTCAGGAAGGCGCGGGCGCCGTCCGCGGCGGTGACGAAGTGGGCGGCGGTGCGGGCGGGGTCGTCGAGGTAGCCGGCCGCCACCATGGGCCCGGCCAGGCGCACGCGCGGCGGGGCGTCGGGGTCGTCCGGGGCCACCGCGACGGCGACGCCGGGCAGCGGGACGCCGTCGTAGACGCAGCCGCCGCACGTCTCGGCCATGCCGTAGGTGGCGGTGAGGCGCACCCCCGCCGCCTCGGCCGCGGCCCGCAGCGCGGGATCGAGCCGGGCGCCGCCCACGAGCACGCGGTCGAAGGAGCGCAGGGCCGCCCGCCCGGCCGGGTCGGCGTCGGCCGCGAGGAGGCGGGCGAGCTGGGTGGGGACGAGCGAGACGAGCCGGGGGCCGGCGTCGTCGGGCAGGGCGGCCGCCCCGGTGGCGAACGCCGCGGGCGTGAACGGGCCCGGTGGCAGGGCCACGGGTGCGGTCCCGGCCGCGATCGAGCGGGAGAGCACGGCGAGCCCGGCCACGTAGTGCACGCCGAGGGCCAGCAGCCACGCCCCCTCGCCGCCGAGCCGCCGGGCCGTGGCCGCGGCCGAGGCGCGCAGGGCCGCGCCGGTCAGGACGATCTGCTTCGGCGTGCCCGTGGACCCGGAGCTGCGCACCACGGCGACGGCGTCCGGGTCTCCGCAGCGGCGCGGGTCGCGGGCCTCGGGCCGGGGGTGCGCGGCGCCGTCGGCGGTCAGCTCGACGGGGGCGCCGCCGTCGAAGGCCGCCGCGAGGGCGTCCGTGGCGCGGGCGAGGGCGTCGGCGGTGGCGGGCATGGCCCCGAGTGTAGGAGGCCCGACGGCCGGACGGACCCGCCCGGCGGACCGGATCCGCCCGGCCGGTCAGAGCATGAACGGCACGGTGGCGATCTTGACCACCATGATCAGCGCGAACAGCTGGGCGTACCCCTCGGTCACGCGGGCGTCGGTGGACCGGGAGAGCGCGTAGTCCAGGATCGCCGGCTGGCCCGTGATGCCCGCCAGCGCCCCGTAGGTGCGATCCACGGACTGCCCCAGCAGCCGTGCCGCGGCGATGAGCAGGGCCGCGGTCAGCGCGGTGAGCACGGCGGACATCAGGATGGCCAGCCCGCCGACCCGGGTGAACACCGTCTCGATGAACGCCGGGCCGGCGGCCAGGCCCACCACGCCCAGGAAGAGCATGAGGCCGAACTGCCGCAGCGTCAGCGCGATCTCCGTGGACGGCTCCCACACCGTGGGTCCCGTTCGGCCGATCGCACCGAGGGCGAGGCCGACGAGGATGCACCCGGCCGCCGGGCCGAGGGAGAAGGAGGCCCCGCCCGGAAGCGGGATCGTCACCATGCCCAGCAGGTAGCCCAGCGCCATGCCCGTGCCCAGGGAGATCCAGTCCAGGTTCGAGAGCCCCCGGGTCGAGTTGCCGAAGAAGTCGCGCACCGCCTCCATCCGCGGCGCGGTGGTCACGATGAGCACCCGGTCGCCGACCTTGAGCTCGGTCTGCGGGGTGGCCAGCGACTCGACGTCGTCGCGCCGCAGCCGGGCGACGTCGGTGCCGAAGCGCTCGCGCAGGGACAGCGTGCCCAGGCGGCGATCGGCCAGGGCGCGGGCCGTGACGATGACCATGGCGGTCTGCAGCGGGTTCATCACCTGTGCCGGGTCGGCGTCGGTGCGGCGGCCGAAGGCCTGCACGGCCGCGTCGATGTTCTTCTCCGTGCCGTCCAGGACGACCTCGTCCCCGGGTTCGATCCGGTCGGCGGAGCCGGCGATCCGGGCCACGCCGCCGTGGCGCAGCGCCACCACGCGCACCAGTCCCTCGGAGATCCCGGGGATCTCCCGCACGGCGAGGGCGGAGGTGGCGGCCGCAGCGGTGAAGTGCAGCTTGCCGTCGGTCACCGGCGCCGGATCGCGCGGGGAACTGCTCCACGGGCGGGCGGCGAGCAGGGTGATCGCGATGATGGTGCCGACCACGCCCACCAGGTAGGACAGCCCGTAGCCCACGGCCGGGGCCTGCCCGCCGGTGAGCTGGTTCGCCAGCGCCATCGCCGGCGTCGCGGTGAGCGAACCCGTCCACACACCGATCGCCGTCGGCAGGTCCAGGTTGAGCAGCGCGGCCAGCGGGTGCACCGTGAAGGCGGTGAGGATCACCACGACGACGGCGGCCAGCATCAGGGGCAGGTTGCGGCGCAGGTCCCGGAAGAACACCTTGCCGGCGCCGAGCCCGATCAGGTAGGCGAAGAGGGCCAGACCGAAGCTCTGGAACAGGGCCAGTCGGTCGCCGACGTCGGGCAGCACCGCCCCGACGAGCAGGCCCACGAACAGTGCCCCCGAGGCGCCGAGGCGGATCTTGCCCAGGGGGATGGTGCCGACGGCGGCGCCCAGGGCGACGGTGGCCATGAGGACGAGGATGGGCTGGTCGTTGAGCAGCGCGAGCATGGGCGGGTCTCCGTCCTGCCGTGGTGGTCGGTCAGAAGTGGTACGGGAAGGCGGACCAGTCCGGGTCGCGCTTCTGCAGGAACGCGTCCCGGCCCTCCACGGCCTCGTCCGTCATGTAGGCCATGCGCGTGGCCTCGCCGGCGAAGACCTGCTGGCCGGCCATGCCGTCGTCGGGAAGGTTGAACGCGAACTTGAGCATGCGCAGGGCCTGCGGGGACTGACGGTTGATGTCCGCGGCGTACTCGAGGGCGACCTCCTCGAGGCGCTCGTGGTCCACCGCCTCGTTGACGGCGCCCATGGCCACCATCTCCTCGGCCGAGTACTCGCGGGCGGTGAAGAAGATCTCGCGGGCGCGCTTCTGGCCCACCTGCCGGGCGAGCAGGGCCGAGCCGTAGCCGGCGTCGAAGGAGCCCACGGTGGCGTCCGTCTGCTTGAACTTCCCGTGCTCGCGCGAGGCGAGGGTGAGGTCCGCGACCACGTGGAGCGAGTGGCCGCCGCCGGCCGCCCAGCCGTTCACGACGGCGATGATCGCCTTGGGGGAGGTGCGCATCAGGCGCTGGACCTCGAGGATGTGGAGGCGTCCGGCGCGGGCCGGGTCGATGGTCTCGGCCGTCTCCCCCTCGGCGTAGCGGTAGCCGTCGCGGCCGCGGATGCGCTGGTCGCCGCCGGAGCAGAAGGCGTGCCCGCCGTCCTTGGGGGAGGGGCCGTTGCCGGTGAGCAGCACCGTGCCGACGTCCGGGGTCATGCGGGCGTGGTCGAGGGCGCGGTAGAGCTCGTCCACGGTGCCGGGCCGGAACGCGTTGCGGACCTCGGGGCGGTCGAAGGCGATGCGCACCGTCGGCAGGTCGCGCACCCAGCGGCCGTCGGCGTCGCGCTCCACCTGGCGGTGGTAGGTCAGGTCCTCGAAGTCGAAGCCCTCGACCACGCGCCAGCGCGTGGGGTCGAAGACGTCGGAGACCTGCTCAGGCAGGCGGTCGCGGTCGGGGCGGGCGGCGTCGGGCTGCGGGGTGCTCATGGGGCCCGAGTCTAGGCCCGCCGGGCGAGGCGGGGGTGAGCCGCCCGCCTCGCCCGGCGGGCCAGACAATTCGGTCGTTCCAGGGCCGTTCTGACAGCAGTACTCTCTGGTTCGCGCGCGGTGCACCAGCGCATCGACGGGTGCGCGGGCTGACGGAGGGCCCACCCAGGCTCAGTCGATCCGCGCCGTCGCCCCCAGCGCCGTCAGCAGGAACGCGTACTCCCACGCGGTGTCCTCCCAGCCCTGGTACCGGCCGGACGCGCCGCCGTGGCCGCCGTCCATCTCGGTGCGCAGCAGGATCGGGGCGCCGCCCTCGGCCAGGGGCGTGGCCTGGTCGCTCGTCACCGTCCGCCGCAGCTGGGCCACCCACTTGGCCGGCTCGACGTAGTGCACGCGGGTGTCGTTCAGGCTCGTCACGGCCGCGATCGCCGGGTAGTCCACCGCCCGCACGTTCTCGTACGGGGTGTAGGCGCGCATGGCCTCGTACACGGCCGCGTCCTCGATCGGGTTGCCCCACTCCTCCCACTCGAGCGCGGACAGCGGCAGCTCCGGGTCGAGGATGGTGGTGAGCGCGTCCACGAACGGCACCACCGCCAGGCACGCCCGGTACAGCTCCGGCGCGAGGTTCAGCACCGCGCCCATGAGCAGGCCGCCGGCCGAGCCGCCCATGCAGGCCACGCGCGCCGGGTCCGCCCAGCCGAGGTCCACGAGGTGCCGGGTGGCGTCCACGAAGTCCGTGAAGGAGTGCCGCTTGGCCAGCTTCTTGCCGTCCTCGTACCAGCGCCGGCCCAGTTCGCCGCCGCCGCGCACGTGCGCGACCGCGAACACCACGCCCCGGTCCAGCAGGGACAACCGGGCCACACCCAGCACGGGGTCCATGGACATCTCGTAGGAGCCGTAGCCGTACACCACGCACGGGGCCGTCCCGTCCGCGGCCACGTCGCGGCGCCGGATCACGGTGACGGGGATCCGCACGTCCTCCCCGGTCACCGACGACGGCTCGGACGCGGGCGCCCACACGCGCTCGGCCACGTAGTCGGCCGGGTCGTAGCCGGGCACTTCCGTCTCGCGGCGCAGGTGCACCTCGCCGGTCGCCGCCGAGACGTCCAGCACGCGCGCGGGCGTGATCCAGGACGTGTAGGCCAGCCGCAGGAACGGGGACTCGGCCGCCGTCGCGGACAGATGGCACGCGTAGAGCTCCTCGTCGAACGCGGGCTCGCGCCAGTGCGCGGCCTGCCCGGCCAGCACGGCGTCCAGCTCGGTGACGACGACGCGCGGGGTCGTCTCCCGGCGCACGGCCAGGGCGGCGTGGGTCAGGGTGACCATGACACCGTCGACCTTCACGTCCTCGCGGTGCGGCACGACGGTGCGCCAGGCGCCGCGGTCGGCGACGTCCGCCTCGGCGACCACCGAGAGCATCCCGTTGGGCGCGGCGACGGGGGCGCCGTCGTCGTCCAGGGCGCGGTCGTGGACCACGAGCAGCCGGCGGACGCCGTCGGCGTCGGTGACGGGCTCGACGTCGGCGAGCATCCGCCACGCGCGGGGGATCAGCACGCGCGGGGCCGGCAGGGGCGCGGCGGGGTCCTCCGGCAGGTCGACCACGAGGGTCTCGGAGACCTCCGAGTTGCCGACGCCGATCAGCAGCTGGGTGCGGTCGGCCACGCCCTCGAAGCCGGTCCACATGCCCGGGTCGGCCTCCTCGTGCAGGATCACGTCCTCGGCCGGGTCGGTGCCGAGCACGTGGGCCTTGACCTGGTACGGCCGCCACGAGTCGTCCCACACGGTGTAGAACACGCGGGTGCCCGAGCGGTCGAAGCGGACGCCGTGGGCCACGTTCTCGACCGCGTCCGGCAGGTCCTCGCCCGTGGCGATCTCGCGCACGCGCAGGGTGAAGCGCTCGTCGCCGGTGTGGTCCACGGCGTAGGCCACCCGGGTGGCGTCCGGGCTGATGTGCAGGCCGCCGAGCGCGAAGAACGGGTGGCCCTCGGCCTCGGCGTTGCCGTCCAGGATCACCTGCTCGCCCGGCAGGGCGGCGTCCGGGGTGATGACGGGCGGGGTCCAGTCGGCCTCGAGGTCGCCGGTGTCGCGTGCGGGCACGCGGCAGTGGATCGGGTACTCGGCGCCCTCGCGGGTGCGCACGAAGTACCACCACCCGTCCCGGCGGGCGGGCACGGAGCGGTCCGTCTCCACCGTGCGGGCCTTGATCTCGCCGACGATCGCCTCGCGCAGCGGCGCCTGGTCCGCGGTCACGGCCTCGGTGTACGCGTTCTCGGCGGCCAGGTGCTCGAGCACGCGGGGCTCCGCCTTGCCGCGCAGCCACTCGAAGTCGTCCTGGAACGTGTGGCCGTGGTGGCGGCGGGTCACGGGCTCGGCGCAGGCGGACGGCGGGACGGGGGCGTGCGACGTGGTCTGGGGCATGCGGCCCATCCCATCACGCCGCGCGGGGCGGGGCCGACACCCCGCGCCGCACACGACGACGGCGGCGCACCGGTCCGGTGCGCCGCCGTCGGGGGTGGCGGGTCAGTTCAGGCCGAGCGCCGCCCGGACCACGCCGAGCCCGAAGTACGCGACGAACGCGAGCGCCACGAACCACAGCAGCGGGTGCACCTCGCGGCCGCGGCCCTGGCCCGTGCGGATCACCGCGTAGGCCACCACGCCGGCGCCGATGCCGTTGACGATCGAGTAGGTGAACGGCATGAGGATGAACGTGAGGAACGCCGGGAAGGCCGCGCCCGGGTCGGACCAGTCGATCTGCACCACGTGCTGGCACATCATGAACCCGACCACCACGAGCGCGGGGGCCACGGCCTCGAACGGCACGAGGTGGATGAGCGGGGAGAGGAACACGGCCGCGAGGAAGAACAGGCCGGTGAACACGGAGGCCAGGCCGGTCCGGGCGCCCTCGCCGATGCCGGTGCCGGACTCCACGAAGATCTGGTGCGCCGAGCCGGAGGCGGCGCCGCCCACGGCGACCGCGAGCGCGTCCGCGGCGAGCACCCGGTTCAGGTCGGGGATGGAGCCGTCCGGGTTCACGGTGCCGGCCTCGCGGGCCAGGCCCACGGAGACGCCCATCGCGTCGAAGAACACGGAGAGCAGGATCGCGAACACGAGCAGGGAGGCCATCAGCCCGCCCACGGAGGTGAAGGCGCCGAACAGGTCCACGCTGCCGAGCAGGTGCAGGTCCGGGGCGGTCCACTCGGGCAGGGAGGGGGCGATCAGGGACCAGCCGGTGGGCACCGCGTTCCCGTCGGCGTCCACGGAGGGGCCGATGTGGAACACGGCCTCCAGCACGTTGGCGAGGATCGTCGCCACGACGATGCCGATCAGGATGGCGCCGCGCACCTTGCGGATCACGAGGACCGCGGTCAGCAGCAGCCCGACGACGAAGACCAGCACGGGCCAGCCCTCGAGCTCGCCGCCCGTGCCCAGGCCCACCGGGACCGTGGTGTCGGCGGCGTCCGGCAGCCGCCGCACGAACCCGGCGTTGACGAGGCCGATCAGTGCGATGAACAGGCCGATGCCCACCACGATGCCGGACTTCAGCGCCTCCGGGACCGCGTCGAACACGGCACGGCGGAAGCCGGTCACCACGAGCACCAGCATCACGAGACCGGCGAGGGTGACGAGGCCCATCAGCTGGGGCCAGGTGAGCCCCGGCGTCGTGGCGATGGTGATGGAGACGAACGCGGAGACGCCCAGGCCCGCGGCCACCGCGAACGGGTGCCGCGCCCACACGCCCATGACGATGGTCATGACGCCCGCCACGAGCGC
The DNA here is from genome assembly GCF_900537135.1 of Micrococcus sp. Alg238-R198. Classification (NCBI taxonomy): domain Bacteria; kingdom Bacillati; phylum Actinomycetota; class Actinomycetes; order Micrococcales; family Micrococcaceae; genus Micrococcus; species Micrococcus sp. Alg238-R198. The sequence continues at coordinate 106,580 of NZ_UNRH01000002.1, read as the reverse complement.
GGTGACGGCGGCCACGGCGGGGATGCCCAGGGTGTTCCCGGCCGAGTCGGGCCCGGACAGGATCAGCGGGTTCAGCACCACGATGTAGCTCATCGCCAGGAACGTGGCGAGGCCGCCGCGGAACTCCTGGCCCACCGACGAGCCGCGCTCGGTGATGCGGAAGTACCGGTCCAGGGCGCCGCGGGCAGCGGCGGGGGACGGGGCGGGCGAGGGCGGTGGAGAGGCGGTGCGGGAGGCCATGGCACCAGCGTAGTGACCCGGTCCCACGACGATCGCGCGCGTGCCGTCCCGCTACGCTCGCGGGCATGCGTCCCCGCTCCGCCTCCGCCGCCCGCACCCGGGAGGCGCTGCGCGACGCCGTGCAGATCTACGCCCCCTCCACCGTCTACGCCGTCGGCCTGGGCGCCATGACGCCCGCGCTCGCGGTGGCGGCGCTGGCCCTCGGCCTGGACGCGGCGCGGGCGGCTGCCGTCGTGCTGCTGGTGGGGCTCGGCTCGCTCGTGGCCAACGGGCCGGCCTCGGCGCTCGCGGCCCGGGCGGGGGAGCGGGTCACCATGGTCGTCTCCGCCGGGCTCGGCACGGTCGGCGCGGGTCTGGCCTGGGCGACGACGGCCGGGGTGTCCTCCGGGCCGTCGGCGGCGGGGGTGGCCGAGCCAGGGCGGTTGGCGCTGTTCCTGGCCGCGGTGCTCGCCGTGGGCATGGCCGGGGCCGGGTTCAACCTGGCCCGCCAGGCGTACCTGGCGGTGGCGGTGCCGGCCACGCACCGGGCCCGCGCGATGTCCACGCTCGGCGGGACCGTGCGGATCGGGACGTTCCTGGGCCCGTTCCTGGGTGCCGCCGCGCAGGCCCCGCTCGGGCTGGACGGCGCGTTCGCCGCGGCCGCCGCGGCCATGGCCGTCGGCGCCCTGCTGTGCCTGCGGATCCGGGATCTGCCGGTGCCGGCGTCCGATCCGGCGGCGGGGGAGGAGCCCGGCCCGGCCGGTCGACCCCGGCTGCTGGACGTGGCGCGCGCCCGACGCGGGGCGTTGCTCACGGCCGGCTTCGGTGTCGTGGCCGTCTCCGCCGCCCGCGCGGCGCGCAACGCCGTCATCCCGCTGTGGGCCACGCACCTGGGCCTGGACGCGGCGACGGCGTCGCTCGTCTTCGGCCTGGCCGGCGCGGCGGACCTGCTGCTCTTCTACCCCTCGGGTCGGCTCATGGACCGCTTCGGCCGGCGCGCTGTGGCGGTGCCGTGCCTGACCCTGCTGGGGGCGGGGTTCCTGGCGATCAGCCTCACCCGGGAGCCGACGGCGTTCGCGGCGGCGGCGGTGCTGCTGGGCATCGGCAACGGCTTCGGCGCGGGGATCGTGATGACCCTCGGGGCGGACCACTCGCCGCCGAACGCGCGCGCCCCGTTCCTCGGTCTGTGGCGCTCGATGTCCGACGCGGGGATGCTCGCCGGGCCGCTGCTGCTCTCCGGGGCGACCGCCGCGGCCGGGCTGGCCGTCGGCGTCGGCTCCCTCGCGGTCGTCTGCGGTGTCGGAGCGGTCGTGTTCGCCGCGGTGCTGCCGCGCGGGCCGGGGGCCGTGGCGGACCCGCCGCCCGTCGTCGTGCGCTCGCGCTGACCGGGGCGCCGGACCGTCGGCTCAGTCGGCGGTCTCGTCCGGGGGGATGGTCTGCCCGGAGGCCTGGTCGTCGAAGACCATGTACGTCTGCGTGTCGACGACGCTCGGCAGGGTCTGCAGTTCGTCGAAGATCACACGGCGCAGGTCGGCGGTGTCCCGCGCGCGGACCAGCAGGATCACGTCCATGTTCCCGCCCACGAGGGAGACGTGGGAGACCTCGGGGATGGCCAGGAGCGTGGCGCGCAGCTCTCGCCAGTCGTGCTGACGCAGCTTCATGGTCACGTGGGCGGAGGCCCCGAAGCCGACCTTGACGGGGTCGACCCGCACGGTGAAGCCTGTGATCACGCCCGCGTCCTGCAGGCGGTTCAGACGCGAGTAGCAGTGCGCGCGGGAGATGTGCACGCGCTCGGCCAGGGCCGCGACGGACATCCGCCCGTCCTGCGTCAGTTCGCGGACGATCGCGCGGTCCACGCGGTCCAGCGGCTCGGCGGCCATGGCTCCTCCTGGGGCGGGGCGGACGGGGTCGGCCACGCGGCGGCGGACCGTCTACGTGGCACGAGTCACAATAGCAGTTCGTCCGATGGAGTGCCTGGTTTGCACCCGATTGTCTCGTGATCCCGGGCGGGCGAGCGACACATTGATCCTCTTGGGCACACTGAAGGCCACAGATCGAGAGGACCCGCCATGAGTGACCCCACCCCCGCCGTGCCCGGGGCCGTCCGGACCGACGAGGCCGAGACCCGCCCGAACGCCGGCGCCGCCTTCGGCATCTCCCTCGAGGAGTACCTGCTCCCCGCCGCCCGCCGCATCCAGCTGATCGGCGAGGACGGCACTCTGCTGGCCCCGGAGGAGCAGGGCACCGAGCCCGGCCACGAGTATCCCCTGCCCTCCGACGAGGAGCTGCTGGCCGCCTACCGCCACCTCGTCATCGGCCGCCGCGTCAACGACCAGGCCTACGCCCTGGTGCGCCAGGGTCGCATGGCCGTCTATCCGTCCTCGCATGGCCAGGAGGCCTCCGAGGTCGCCGCCGCCGTCTGCCTGGGCGAGGACGACTGGCTGTTCCCGACCTACCGCGACACCGTGGCCGTGATCGCCCGCGGCGTCCCGCCGCTCGAGGTGATGGTGGCCTACCAGGGCACCTGGCATCAGGGCTACGACCCCCAGAAGCACCACGTCTCCATCCAGTCCACGCCCCTGACCACCCAGATGCTGCACGCCGTCGGGATGGCCAAGGCCGCCCGCCTGCGCGGCGAGGAGGTCGTGTGCCTGGCCATGGTCGGCGACGGCGGCACCTCCGAGGGCGACTTCCACGAGGCGCTGAACTTCGCGGCCGTGTTCAAGCTGCCGGTGATCTTCTTCGTGCAGAACAACAAGTTCGCCATCTCCGTGCCGTTCGCCAAGCAGTCGGCCGCCCCGTCCCTGGCCCACAAGGCCGTGGGCTACGGCCTGGCCGGCGAGCGCGTGGACGGCAACGACCTCGGCGCCCTGCTGGCCGTGCTGGGCCGCGCCGTGGAGCTGTGCCGGCAGGGCCAGGGCCCCTTCCTCGTGGAGGCGGACACCTACCGCATGCAGGCGCACACCAACACGGACGACCCCTCGCGCTACCGCGACGACGCCGAGGTGAAGGAGTGGGAGGCGCGCGACCCGCTGCGCCGCATGACCGCCTACCTCGAGTCCACCGGCGCCCTCACCGAGGAGGTCTCGGCCCAGATCGCCCGCGACGCGGAGGACGTCGCGCAGCAGCTGCGTGACGCCATGAACGCCGAGACGGAGCTCGATCCGCTCGAGCTGTTCGACCACGTCTACTCCGTGCAGACCCCGCAGCTCGCCGCCCAGCGCGCGCAGCTGGCCGAGGAGCTGTCCCGTTCCGAGAACCAGGAGGCCTGAGCATGGCGACCCTGACCTTCGCCGCCGCGCTCAACGCGGCGCTGGCCGACGAGATGGCCGCCGACGACATGGTGGTGGTGTTCGGCGAGGACGTCGGCACCCTCGGCGGCGTCTTCCGCATCACGGACGGGCTGACCGCGCGCTTCGGCGAGGAGCGCTGCTTCGACACCCCGCTGGCCGAGTCCGGCATCGCGGGCATGGCCGTGGGCATGGCCCTCGGCGGCGCCCGCCCCGTGATCGAGATGCAGTTCGACGCGTTCGCGTACCCGGCCTTCGAGCAGATCGCCTCGCACGTGGCCAAGATGCGCAACCGCACCAAGGGCGCCACGCCCATGCCGATCACCATCCGCATCCCCTACGGCGGCGGCATCGGCGGCGTGGAGCACCACTGCGACTCCTCCGAGTCCTACTACGCGCACACCCCGGGCTTGAAGGTGTACACCCCGGCCTCGGTGAAGGACGCGTACATGATGCTGCGCTCGGCCATCCGCCTGGACGATCCGGTGGTCTTCATGGAGCCCAAGAAGATGTACTGGACCAAGGCCGAGCTCGACCTCGACCAGCTGCGCGCCGAGTTCGAGGAGGGCTGGGCCCGCGTCGAGGACAAGAAGGAGCACGGCGAGGCCTGGGCCCGCGCCGCCGTCGTCCGCGAGGGCACGGACGTCACCCTCGTCTCCTACGGCCCCTCCGTCCCCACCTGCCTCGCCGCCGCCCAGGCGGCCGCGGAGGAGGGGCTCTCGGTGGAGGTCGTGGACCTGCGCACCGTGAACCCGCTGGACGAGGACACGATGACCGCCTCGGTCACCAAGACCGGCCGCGCCGTCGTCGTCGCCGAGCCGCAGGGCTTCGCGTCCGTGGCCTCCGAGCTGGTGGCCCGGATCCAGCAGCGCTGCTTCCACTCGCTGGCGGCGCCCGTGGGCCGCGTGACCGGCTTCGACATCCCGTTCCCCGCGCCGAAGCTCGAGGAGCACCACCTGCCGAACATCGACCGCATCCTGGACGCGATCGACGACCTGAACTGGGACCTGGACGCGATCGACGACCTGAACTGGGACCTGGACGCCGAGGAGGCCCGCGCATGAGCAACACCTTCCTGCTGCCCGACCTGGGCGAGGGCCTGACCGAGGCCGACATCGTCCGCTGGCTCGTCGCCGAGGGCGACACCGTGGCCGTCGACCAGCCCATGGTCGAGGTCGAGACCGCCAAGGCCCTCGTCGAGGTGCCGAGCCCGTACGCCGGCACCGTGCTGACCCTGCACGGCGCCGAGGGCGAGACCATGGACGTCGGCAGCCCGCTGATCACCATCGGCGCGGCCGGCGAGTCCGGTGAGGGCTCCGCGCCCGTCGCCGGCACCGAGACCCTCGCCGTCCCGCCGTCGACCGGTGCGGCGGCGGCCGAGGCCGCCCGCCCGGGCGCGCTGAGCTACCGCGAGGAGGAGATGGCCGGCGTCCAGCCGAAGCCGGACAAGGCCCGCGGCGGCGACGGCGACGTCGCCGGCTCCGACGACGAGGCCTCCGGCGCCGTGCTCATCGGCTACGGCACCTCCGGCCACAGGGCCACCTCCCGCAGCCGTCCGTCCAAGCGCGGCCGCGGCGCCGCCCGCCCGACACCGGCCCCCACGGCCGGGGCCGGCGCCCCGCGCGTGACCTCCCCGATCGTCCGCAAGCTCGCCCGCGAGAAGGGCGTGGACGTGGCCGCGCTGACCGGCACGGGCCCGGACGGCCTGATCACCCGCGCCGACGTGCTCGCCGCGGCCGAGGGCTCCGCGCCGCAGACCGCCCCGACCCCGGCCCCGTCGGCCGCCGCCCCGGCGGCCGCGGCCACCGCGCAGCCGGGCGCCGTGGACGGGCGGACCGGCCTGGCCGTCGTCGCCCGCACCCCGATCTCGGGGGTGCGCAAGGTGATCGCGGACCAGCTCTCCCGCTCGCGCCGCGAGGTCCCGGAGGTCACGGCGTGGCTGGACGTCGACGTCACCGCCCTGCTCGAGCTGCGGGCCGCGCTCAAGGCGAAGGACCCGGAGAACGCGCCCTCGCTGCTCGGCCTGATTGCCCGCTTCACCCTGGCCGGCCTGCGCCGGTACCCGGTGATGAACGCGCGCATCGAGGCCGGGGCGGACGGCCAGGACGAGATCGTGGAGGTCGACGGCGTCCACCTCGGCCTGGCCGTGCAGACCGACCGCGGCCTCATGGTGCCGTCCGTCGAGCACGCGGAGAAGCTGTCCGCGGACGAGCTCACCGCCGCGATCAACGACACCGTCAGCCGCGCCCGCGCGGGCAGGGCCGCCCCGGCCGAGCTCACCCGCGGCACGTTCACGCTGAACAACTACGGCCCGCTGGGCACGGACGGCGCCACGCCGATCATCAACGTGCCCGAGGCCGGGATGCTCGGCATCGGCCGGATCATCGACCGCCCGTGGGTCGTGGACGGGGAGATCGTGGTCCGCAAGGTCACCGAGATGACCGTGACCTTCGACCACCGCGTCACCGACGGCGCCACCGCGAGCGCGTTCCTCACGTTCGTGGCGGACTGCCTCCACGACCCGACGGCGGCCCTCGCCCGGATCTGATCCGGACGATCCCCGCCCGCCCCGACCCCGGACGAGCCCTGCGATGTGGCGGCCATACCTCGCGGATGGCCGCCACATCGCAGGGCTCGTCGCGTGGTGGGGGTGCGGTGAGCGTGCGGGGAGGGGTCAGTCCGCGCGGCCGCGGCGAAAGGCCGTGCCGAGCGCGCCCCACAGCAGGACCGCGGGGGAGGCGCTGAGCAGGATCCCGGCCGGCTCGGCCGCCGGGTGGGGGCCGGCGCCGCTGGTCGCGGGGGTGTCGAGGGTGAGGGCCAGCAGCGTCAGCCCGGCCGCCAGGCCCGCGACGCCCAGGGACCAGAGCGTGGCCTCCACGCCGCGGGCGCCGCGCGGTACGGGCCGCGGTGCGCCGTCGTACCGGGCGAACGGCACGGCGAGCAGGCCCCAGGCGGCGGACACGAGCGCCGCGGCGGCCATGTCCGACGGCCGGTGCCAGGCCTCCGTGTAGGCGACGGCGCCGGTGCAGGAGCTCACCACGGCGCCGAGGACGGTGGTGAGAGGTCGCCACCGGGCGGGCACGAGCAGCAGCGCGGCCACCGCGGCGCCCGTCGCGAGCGTCATGTGGCCCGAGGGCAGTGAGTTGCCGCCGGACCACGGGACCCCGTCGGCGTGCTCGGGCCGCGGAAGCGCCGCCTTGAGCAGCTGCGTGGTGAGGTTGGACCCGGCCAGCACGAGGAGGGCGAGCAGCCCCCGCCGCCGCCACCGGGCCACGGCGAGCGCGCCGAGCGAGGCCAGCGCCATGCCGACCGCCAACGCGAGCGGCAGGATCCGCACCACCTGGGAGGTCACGTCCGGCACGGTGTCCGCGTAGCGCTCCTCGACGGCGCGGAACACCTGGTACTCGAGCACCTGGCCGGCGGAGGACCACACCAGGGCGGCGTAGACCAGCACGACGCCGGCCACGCACGCGGCCAGCGCCAGCCACCACGTCCACGAGGGGAGGCGGCGGGGGGCGCGGGCGGTGGGGGGCATGGGTTCCATTGTGTCGGACGCGCAGCCGTCATGCAGGCTTCATCGGACGGTCACGCCCCCGTCGCCGTCCCGTCCTCCGCGCCCCTGAGCCGCCTGCCTAGCCTGGGGCCATGACCCGCGTGCCCCCCGCCCACGGACATCGCCCGGCCCTCCGCGACTCCACCGGCTCGGCTCACGGCCCGGGCGTCGAGCCGGGCGCCCGGCCCCGTCTCTCGGCCGAGGACCTGCTGGCCGCCCGGGACGCCCTGGCCCCCTTCGGCCGGCTGAGCCGGCAGGAGCCCATCGAGTGGGCCGCCGAGGAGCCCCTCGCCCCGGACCTGGCCGACTTCTACCGCTACGTGGGACCGGAGTGGCTGGAGATCGACACCCTCGGCCTGCCTGTGATGTTCTTCCCGCTGGACCGCCTGTGGGACGAGCAGGCCGGCTACCGGTGGAACCCCCGAACCGGTGCGCTGCTGGTGGACTGGAACGACGACTGGACCGTGGTGGCCAAGCAGGGCGCCGACCCGTTCATCCACGCGGCCTCCACCGGCCAGGTGCTCATGGCCCCGGGAGACGAGGGCTGGGAGGACCGCCTGGACGAGCCGCGACCGGTCTTCCGGGACCTCACCGAGATGACCCGCGCGCTCGCGGCCGTGGGCACGGCGTGGGCGCGCTTCGACGACCCGTTCACCGCCGACTGGCATCTCACCGAGGAGGTGACGGCCGCCGTCGTCGCCGGCCTGGAGGGGGTGCTCGGCGCCCACGACCGCGCCGTGGACCTGGCCCGAGCCCTCGGCTACCTCCGCGCCGTCTGAGCGTCGGCGCCGACACAGACAGTCCCACCCCGCCGGCGCCCGTCGGAACGGGAGCCGAGCGCCCTTCCTACACTGGCCGCATGAGCACCGCCCCCGCCCTGCCCCCGCTGCCCGGCGCGCCGGGCGGTCCCGCCCTGCCGAGCGTCGAGGAGCTGCTGGCCGACGCCGTCGCGGTCGCCCTGCCGATGCGCGTGCGGTTCCGCGGCACGGACCTCCGTCACGCCCTGCTGCTGCGCGGCCCGGCGGGCTGGGCCGAGTTCTCCCCGTTCCCGGAGTACGGTCCGCACGAGTGCGCCGCGTGGCTGGCCGCCGCGATCGAGGCCGGCTGGCAGGGCTGGCCCGGCCCGGTCCGCCAGACCGTCCCCGTCAACGCCACCGTGCCCGCGGTGGCCGCGGACGACGTCGAGGCCGTCCTGGCCCGCTACGGCGACGGCATCACCGCGGTCAAGGTCAAGGTGGCGGAACACGGCCCCGAGGGCGGTCTCGTCCCCGGCGGCCGCGAGGCCGACCTGGCCCGCGTGCGGCGGGTGCGCGCGCTGCTGCCCCACGCGCAGGTCCGCGTCGACGCCAACGCCGGCTGGACGCCCGCCGAGGCCGTCGACGTGCTCACCGCGCTGGCCGACGTCGGCCTCGAGTACGCCGAGCAGCCCGTGCCCGGCATCACCGACCTCGCGGAGGTCCGCGCGGAGCTGCGCGCCCGGGGCGTCCCCACCCCGATCGCCGCGGACGAGGCGGTCCGCAAGGCCGAGGACCCCCTCGCCGTCGCGGCCGCCGGCGCCGCGGACCTGATCGTGGTGAAGGTCCAGCCGCTCGGGGGCGTGCGCCGGGCCGCGGCGATCGTGGCGGCCGCGGGGCTGCCCGCGGTGGTCTCCTCAGCGCTGGACACCTCCGTGGGCATTGCCGGCGGCGCCGCGCTCGCCGCCTGCCTGCCGTCCCTGCCGCACGCATGCGGGCTCGGCACCGCGGCCCTCTTCGAGCACGACGTCGTCGCCCCGGCCTGGCGCCCACGCGCGGGGGCCCTCCCGGCACCGGGGGAGCGGGCCCCCGCCCCCGACCCGGAGCTGCTCGACCGCGTCCGGGCGGACGGGGCGCGGCAGGCGTGGTGGGCCGACCGCCTGCGCGCGGCCCACGCGGTGCTGGCCGCGCAGGGCTGACGGGCCCGCCCGGTCCCCGTCGACGCGGGGAATGTGAGCCGGATTACAGCACGTCAACGGGACGAAATCCGGCGGCCGGGAAGAGTTCAACTCGCGGCCACCTGGGCGTGGCTCGCCGCTCGGAGCGAGGGGCCAAGGTGATGGCAGCCCCGGCCGGCCTCACCCCCGGGGTCGCCTCCGGCCCGGCACCGGACCCCGAACCATCCCCACGACGCGAAGGACCCCGTCATGCTGAAGCGCCTCCTCCCCATGGCCGGCCACACCCGTGGCAACCGCTCCGCCGTCACGTGCGAGCTCAAGTGCGGCAACGCGTGCGCCCACCCGGTGCCCAACACCTCGGCGAACCCGACCTTCCAGCAGATCGCGGAGACCGCCATCTCGCGCCGCTCCGCCCTGGTCGGCGGCACCGGCCTCGCCGCCGCCGTCGTCATCGGCTCCCAGGTGGCCCAGGCCCCCGAGGCGCTCGCAGACAACGGCCGGCGCCCGACCGGCGGCGGCAAGCTCCCCTTCGAGCCCATCGCCCCGGTGACCCGCACCGTGGACACCATGACCGTGCCGGAGGGCTACGACTGGGGCACCGTGATCCGCTGGGGCGACCCGCTGTTCGCCGACTCCCCGGAGTTCGACATCGAGCACCAGACCGGTGCGTCGCAGGCCGCCCAGTTCGGCTACAACAACGACTACCTGAACATCATCACCGACGGCGGCAACGACCGCTCCGGCTACCTCGTCTCCAACCACGAGTACACCAACGAGAACATCATGTTCTCCCCGGAGTACATCGCCTCGAACTTCGAGGACGTCGTCAACGTCGGCCTCCAGGCCCACGGCCTGTCCATCGTGGACCTCAAGCGTGCCAAGCGCGGCGCCCAGTGGGAGTACGTCCGCGGCGGCCGCCGCAACCGCCGCATCACCGGCACCACCGAGTTCGAGGTCCGCGGCCCGGCCGCCGGCCACGCGCTGCTCACGACCGTCGAGGACCCGACCGGCACCCGCGTGCTGGGCACCCTGAACAACTGCGCCGGCGGCACCACCCCGTGGGGCACCGTGCTCTCCGGCGAGGAGAACTTCAACCAGTACTTCAAGGGCCGCGGCACCGCCGAGGAGAAGCGCTACGGCATCTCCACCTCCGCCACCCGCCGCGGCTGGGAGAAGGTCCACGACCGCTTCGACCTGACCAAGCCCGGCTACGAGAACGAGGCCAACCGCTTCGGCTGGGTCGTCGAGATCGACCCCGAGGACCCCACCTCCACGCCCGTGAAGCACACCCTCCTGGGCCGCTTCAAGCACGAGGCCGGCACCGCCGTGATCTCCCCGTCCGGCCACGCCGTGGTCTACTCCGGCGACGACGAGCGCCACGACTACCTGTACAAGTTCGTCTCGGCCGAGAAGGTCCGCGAGGGCGACAAGAAGCACAACATGCGCCTGATGGACAAGGGCACCCTCTACGTGGCCAGGTTCTCCGGCGACTCCCCGGCCGCCCAGATCGACGGCAGGGGCACCCTGCCCTCGGACGGCGCCTTCGACGGCTCCGGAGAGTGGATCGCCCTGGCCGACGAGAAGACGTCCTTCGTCCCGGGCATGTCCCTGGCCGAGGTCCTCGTCTACACCCGCCTCGCGGCAGACAAGATGGGCGCCACCAAGATGGACCGCCCGGAGGACGTCGAGACCAACCCGGTCACCGGCAAGGTCTACGCGGCCCTGACCAACAACACCAAGCGCACCGCCGTGGACGAGGCCAACCCGGTCATCGGCAACCGCGACGGCCACGTCATCGAGATCACCGAGCAGGGCGGGGATCACACCTCCACCGCCTTCACCTGGGTCATCCTGCTGCTCGCCGGCGACCCGGCGGTCTCCTCCTCGGCCTACTTCGCCGGCTACCCGAAGGAGAAGGTCTCCCCGATCTCCTGCCCGGACAACCTGGCGTTCGACTCCGAGGGCAACCTCTGGATCTCCACCGACGGCCAGCCCGGCACCATCGGCTACGCCGACGCGCTGCACAAGGTCACCCTCGACGGCGCCGAGCGCGGCCGCGTCCAGCAGTTCCTCGCCGTCCCGCGCGACGCCGAGACCTGCGGCCCCGTGATCCACGACCGCGACAACTCCGTGTTCGTCAACGTCCAGCACCCGGGCGAGGACGGCACCTGGGGCGCGCACACCTCCTCCTTCCCGGACTTCCTGAGCCCGACCGGCCCGGTCCAGGTGGGCGACAAGGTCGCGGCCCCGCGTCCGAGCGTCGTCCAGGTGTTCAACGCCACCGGGAACAACGGCATCGGCAAGGGCGCCGGCAAGGAGAAGGGCAACAAGGGCAAGGGCAACAACGGCAAGGGCAAGGGCAACGGCAACGGCAAGGGCCCGAAGGGCTGACCCCCGCCTCCGCGCGGACCCTCGACGAGGCCGTCACGGCCGGCGCCACCGCGTCACCGTGGCGGCCTCGCCGCGTCCGGGGCCCGCCCGCGCCCGGGCCTAGACTGGTGGCCACCATGACCTCCGTCGACTCCCTCTCCGTGGCGCGCGCCGTCGCCACCGCCCTGATCGACGCCGGCATGCGGGACGCGGTGGTCTGCCCCGGCTCCCGCTCCGCCCCGCTGGCCTACGCGCTCGCGGCCCTCGAGCACGCCGGCGAGGTCCGCCTGCACGTGCGGGTGGACGAGCGCTCGGCCGGCTTCCTCGCCCACGGGCTCTCGCTGGCCTCGGGGCGCCCGGTGGGCGTGCTGACCACGTCGGGCACCGCCGTCGGGAACCTGGTGCCCGCCCTGATGGAGTCCTTCCACGCCGGCACGCGCGTGATCGCGCTGACCGCGGATCGTCCGCCCGAGCTGCACGGCACCGGCGCGAACCAGACCACGGACCAGAGGGACGTGTTCGGCACGCACGTCCGCCATGCCGCCTCCCTCGGCTGCGACGCGGCCGACGGCGTGGACGCCGAGCAGCATCTGCGCCATGTGCGGGCCACCGTGCGCCGGGCCCTGCTGGCGGCCGAGGGGGTCGTCGCCGAGACCGGTTCCGACGACGGCGCGCCCGGTCCGGTGACGATGGCCGAGGCCCCGGCCGGACCCGTCCACCTGAACCTGCACTTCCGCGACCCGCTCGTGCCGAGCCCTGAGGAGGCGGCCGCCATGGGCGCCGCCGCCGCGGCGCCGCACACCCCTGCTCCGGCCGTCGCCCCGACCGGCGCGAGCCCGGCCGCCGCCGCGTCGGCCTACCGGGCGCCCGGGGCGGTGCTCTCGGGGCTGCCCGAGCTGGACGTCGCCCGCCTGGACCAGCGGCGCACCGTCGTGCTGGCCTGCCACGGTGCCGGCCCCGCGGCCGCGGCCTTCGCGCTGTCCCTGGGCCTGCCCCTGCTGGCCGAGCCGTCCTCGAACGCGCGGTTCTCCGCCAACGCCATCGCCGCGTACCCGCTCCTGCTGGGCGCGGCCGGCGGGCGCGACGCGGACGCACACCCCCTGGCCGCCCGCATCGAACGGGTCGTGCTGTTCGGCCGGCCCACGCTCACCCGGACGGTCAACGCGCTGCTGGCCCGCCCCGACGTCGCCACGGCCCTGCACGCCCCCGAGCCCGCACCGTGGTTCGAGCCGGGCCGGCGCCGGGAGACGCCCGTGGAGACCCTCGAGGAGCTCGCCGCCTTCGCCGGGCAGGGCGAGCCCGGCTGGCTCGCCGCGTGGCAGCACGCCTCGATGCGCGCCCAGGCCGCCGTGGAGGACGTGCTCGTCACCACCGACGCCGGCGACCGGCTCAGCCCGCAGACGGTGGCGCACGTGAGCGCCGCCATGGTCCGGGGTCCGCTCGTGCTGGGCTCGTCCTCGGTGATCCGGGACGTGGACCTGACCTGGCGGCCCCCCTCGGCGCCGGACGCGGAGGTGTACGCCAACCGCGGGCTCGCCGGGATCGACGGGACCGTCTCCACGGCCGCGGGCGTCGCACTGGCGCGCGGACGGCGGACCGTGGCCCTGCTCGGCGACCTCACCGCCCTGCACGAGGCGGGCGGCCTGCTCGTGGGCCCCACCGAGACCGAGCCGGACCTCGACCTCGTGGTCGTCAACGACGACGGCGGGGCGATCTTCGCGAGCCTCGAACACGGGGCCGTGGCCGAGGCGCCCGGCATGGCGGACCCCATCGAACGGCTCTTCGGCACCCCGCACGGCGTGGACCTGGCCGCCCTGGCCGCCGCGTACGGCGTCCCGCACACGCGGGTCACCGACCGCGTCGACCTCGTCCGGGCCCTGTCCGACCCGGTGCGCGGCCGGCGTCTGCTCGAGGTCCGCTGCGACCGCGCCGACCGCCCGCGCGTCGCCGCCGCCCTGGCCGCGGCGGTGCGCGCCACGTTCCCGCCCGCGTGCCCCGTCCCGGACCCCGCGCCGGACGCCGGCCCGGCCCCCGCCCCGCCCACCGCCGAGCTCGCCGCCGAGGAGGCCCCCCAGTGACCGGCACGCCGACGTCGCCCGCGCCCGCCTCGACCCCCGCCGTCGTGCGCCGTGCCGACGTGCTGATCTCCGGCTGCGGCCCCGCCGGCGCCACCGCCGCCGCCCACCTCGCCGCGGCGGGGCTGGACGTGGTGGTGCTCGAGAAGACCGCGCACCCGCGTGAGAAGGTCTGCGGCGACGGCCTGACCCCGCAGGCGGTCCGGGAGCTGCAGCTGCTCGGCGTGCCCCACCGGGGTGAGCCCGGCGACGACGGCGGCTGGCGCGTCATCCGCGGCCTGCGGCTGCGCGCGGGCGAGCGCAGCGTGGACGTGCCGTGGGCGCCCACCCAGACCTGGCCGGACTACGCGCTCACGCGCACCCGACGCGATTTCGACGCCCTCCTGGCGGACCTGGCGCGCACCCGCGGCGCCGAGGTCCGCGAGCGGCACGCCGTCACCGGCGTCGTGCGGGACGAGGCCGGACGCGTGGTCGGGCTGGACGCGGAGCTGATCGCGCCGAACGGCCGCAAGACCGGGGAGACCGCCCGCTTCACCGCACCGATCGTGCTCGCGTGCGACGGCGTCTCCGCCCGCGCCGCCGTCTCCGCGGGCCTGCACCGCCGCGAGGACCGGCCCATGGGCGTGGCCGTGCGGGCCTACTACACCGCCGGCGCCGCCGTCGACGGGGCGATCCCCGCCCCGCCCGGCGACCGGGGGGAGTGGATGGAGTCCTGGCTGCGCCTGCCGGATGCCGAGGGCAACCCGCTGCCCGGCTACGGCTGGCTGTTCCCGCTCGCGGACGGCACCGTGAACGTGGGCCTGGGCATCCTGGACACCTCCCCGCAGTTCGGGAAGCTGGACTACCGCGGGCTGCTGAAGTCCTGGACCGGGGCGCTCACCGCGGACTGGGGGATCGCCGAGCAGACGCGCACCTCGCGGATCCTCGGCGCGGCCCTGCCGATGGCGTTCAACCGCACCCCGCAGCACGTGCCGGGCATGCTCCTGGTGGGCGACGCGGCCGGCATGGTGTCCCCGTTCAACGGCGAGGGCATCGGGTTCGCGATGGAGGCGGCCCGCCTCGCCGCGGAGCTGGCGGTGCAGGCGCACGCGGCCGGGACCGACGGCGCCGCGGACGCGATCCTGTCCCGTTACCCGGTGATCACCCAGCACCTGTGGGGCCGCCACTTCGCCCTCGGCGCCCGGTTCGCCCGCCTGATCGGCGATCCGCGCGTGATGAAGGCGGCGCTGGGCGCCGGGATGGCCGCACCCCCGCTGCTGCGGGCCGCGGTGAAGGTCATGGGCAACACGGTGGACGCGCGGGGCGGCGACGCCGTCGACCGGGCCGTCCGCGTGCTCGAGGCGCTCACCCCCGCGCTGACGACCGCGGGCGGCGCGCCGTTGGGTAGGCTTGCCCGGTGACCACCGCAGACCCCGGCTTCGCCCTGCCCTCCGGCTTCGAACCCCTCGCCGAGCACGGCCGTGTCCTGGAGGTCGTGCTGACCGCGCTCGAGCAGGTCGAGGAGCAGCTGGACAGCGCCCTCGGCTTCGACGACCTCTTCTCCGACACCGCCGCCCACCACCTGCTGGCCGCCGGCGGCAAGCGGGTCCGTCCGGTCCTGACGGTGCTCGCCTCCCTCCTGGGCGACCCCGCCCTGGCCTCCGGCGAGGTCGCCGACGTGGACGCGCCCGCCCGCCAGGCCGCCGTCGTGATGGAGCTGACGCACCTGGCCACGCTGTACCACGACGACGTGATGGACGAGGCCCCCGTGCGCCGCGGCGCCCCCGCCGCCCACCGACTGTGGGGAAACTCGGCGGCGATCCTGGCCGGCGACCTGATCTTCGCCCGCGCCTCCCAGCTCATGGCCGAGCTCGGCCCGCGGCCCGTGCAGATCCAGGCGGACACCTTCGAACGCCTCGTGCAGGGCCAGCTGTGGGAGACCCGCGGCCCGGCCGAGGGCGCGGATCCGATCGAGCACTACTACGCGGTGCTCTCCGGCAAGACCGGCTCGCTGATCGCCGCGGCGGGCATGCTCGGCGCGCTGCTGGGCGGGGCCGACGAGGCCGCCGTCCAGGTGATGCGCGCATACGGCGAGAAGGTGGGCCTGGCCTTCCAGCTCGCCGACGACCTGATCGACCTCACCGGCGACGCCGAGCGGATCGGCAAGGTCCCCGGCACGGACCTGCGCGAGCGCGTGCCCACCCTGACCACGCTGCTGCTGGCCCGCGCCGCGCAGGGCGAGGGGCCGGAGGCCGAGGACGCCCGCCGGGTGCGCGCGCTCGTGGACGGGCCGCTCGACACCGACGAGCAGCTGGCCGCCGCCGTCGCCGCGCTCACGGGCCACCCCGCCATCGACGAGGCGTGGGCGATCACCCGCGGCTGGGCGGAGCAGGCCAAGCAGGCGCTCGCCCCGCTGCCGGACTCCGCCGTGAAGGCGGCGCTCGAGGCGTTCGCCGACTACGTGGTCGGGCGCTCGGCCTGACGCCGCGGTCGGCGGCGTCGCCGCCTCGATCCGGGGCGGCCGCTCAGTCCAGGCGGGTCGGGGCGGGGTCCAGCGCGGCCGCGAGCTCCCGCGCCTTGCCGGCGCGGACCTCCGGGGCCACCGGGTGGCGCAGCTGCCGGTAGAGCATGTCCTCCTCGAAGCGGGGGAACACGTGCAGGTGGTAGTGCCACACGTGCTGGTTGCCGGCGGGCTCGTTGTGCTGGCGCGTGGAGACCCCGTCCGGGGCCCACGCGCGCTTCATGGCCAGCGCCACCTGCTGGGCCATCAGGGCGATGCGCTGCAGCACGCGCGGGGGCAGGTCGTAGAGGTTCTCGTAGTGCTCGGCCGGGCAGACCATGGCGTGGCCCTCGTGGTCGCCGAACCCGTCCACGGCGATCAGCACGAGCAGGTCCTCGTCCTGGTAGACGGTGTCCCCGAGCTCGCAGCGGTTGCCCGGGTCGGAGACGTCGCCGGCCACGAGCCCGCAGAACGGGCAGACGTAGTCGTCCGGGGCGTGGGAGACCGGGGCGGGCGTGGTCATCGGTCCAGCCCCTCGCCGTCGTCCTCGGGGTCCTCGAAGGTCCACGCGAGCAGGTCCGTCAGGAACTCGCTGAAGGTGCCGCCCTCGTCCTGCCACTCGCCCTCGGGCGCGTCGGCACCGGCGGAGCGCCGCCACACCAGCGGGTCCGGCAGCGCCAGGTTGTCCACCGGCAGGCCCCACACGACCGTCTCGTCCGCGTCCTCCAGGAACATGAGGAAGCCGTCCCGCACCTCGAGGTCCTCGGGGTCCCACACGTAGTGGTCCGTCTCCATGAGGTCGCCGCAGTTGCCCAGGGCGAGGTAGAACTCGCGCAGGGCGGCCGGGATCATGAGCCCGGCACCGAGCTGCTCCGCCGCGGGGGACTGGGCCAGTCGGGCGTCGACGTCGGCCGGGGAGAGGCCGTCGTCCTCGGCCCAGGCGTCGCCCAGCAGGTCCGGGACGAGCCGCTGGAAGGCCGGGAGGTACACGGGGGCGGGGGGCTTGGCGGGCATGTCGTCAGTCTAGGCGTGCGCGCCCCGCCCGGCCCGGACCGCCCGACGCTGCAGGCGGGAGGCGTTCAGCTGGTCCACGGTGAACACCGCCAGGGACAGCCAGATCAGCCCGAAGCCCGCCCAGCGGGCCGCGGGCATCTGCTCGCCGAGCACCGTGACCGCCACGAGGAACTGCAGGATGGGCGCCGTGTACTGCAGCATCCCGAGCGTGGTCAGCGTCAGGGAGCGGGCCGCCGCCGAGAACAGGATGAGCGGAACGGCGGTGAGCACGCCGAGCCCGGCCATGAGCCAGAAGTGGCCGGGCCCCTCGGTGACCGTGGTGAGCAGCCCGGCCTGCGCCAGCAGCACGCTGCCCACCACGAACACGGGGATCAGCACCACGGTCTCGGCGGTCATCGCGGTCACTGCGTGCACGGGGGAGGGGAAGCGCTTCTTCACGAAGCCGTAGAGCCCGAACGAGGTGGCCAGCCCGAGCGCGATCCACGGCACCTGCCCCATCGCCGCGGACATCACGACGACGGCGGCCACCGCGATCCCGACGGCCACCCACTGGCCCCGCCGCAGCCGCTCCCCGAGGAAGAGCACGCCGAGCAGGACGTTCACCAGCGGGTTCATGAAGTAGCCCAGCGAGGCCTGGAGCACGTTGCCCGTGGTGACCGAGACCGCGTACAGCAGCCAGTTCACCGCGATGATCCCGGCGGCCAGACCCGTGGTGCCCCAGCGGCCGGGCGTGGCCAGCGCCGTCCCCAGCTCGCGCAGGCGGCGCATCACGGTCAGCAGCAGCAGGCAGAAGATCAGGGCGAAGCCGATGCGCACCACCACGATCTCCAGGGTCCCGGCGGGCGCGAGCATCGCCATGTAGAGCGGCAGCAGGCCCCACACGAAGTAGGCGGTGAAGCCTAGGGCCAGCCCGCGCGGGTCGTCGTCCGGGGCAGGGGAGACGGTGGGCAGGGCACCGGTGTCGGGGGCGGCGCCGTCGGGGGTCGCGCCGGGCCGGGCAGCGGGGGAGGAGGGGCTCACGCGGACCACTGTACGGTCCGGGTGAGCACTCTCACCCAGGTTCCTCCCGGTCACGGCGGTAGACTGGGGGGTCGATCCCGCGCGCCGGCGCCGGGCCCCGCCCTGCGTCCTGCCGGCGCGCCCCGCCGTCGTCGAAAAGGACCCACCCGCCGTGACCGTTCGCCCTGACCGCCCGTTGCGCATCGCCATCATCGGTGCCGGACCCGCCGGGGTGTACACGGCGGACATCCTGACCAAGGAGGAGCGGGACTTCCGTGTCAGCATCGACCTGTTCGACCGGTACCCGGCCCCGTTCGGTCTGATCCGTTACGGGGTGGCCCCGGACCATCCGCGCATCAAGGGCATCGTCACCGCCCTGCACAAGGTCATGGACCGCGGCGACATCCGTTTCCTGGGCAACGTGGACTACGGCACGGACCTGAGCCTGGCGGATCTGCGTCGGCATTACGACGCGATCGTGTTCTCCACCGGGGCTGTGCGGGACGCGGCCCTGGACGTGCCCGGGGTGGAGTTGGCCGGCTCGTTCGGTGGCGCGGACTTCGCGTCCTGGTATGACGGGCACCCGGATGTGCCGCGGCATTGGCCGTTGGAGGCCACGCAGGTGGCGGTGATCGGCAACGGGAACGTGGCCCTGGATGTGGCCCGGATCCTGTCCAAGCATGCCGAGGACCTGTTGCCCACCGAGATCCCGGACAACGTGTACCGGGAYCTGGCCGCYTCCCCGGTCACGGATGTGCACGTGTTCGGYCGGCGTGGGCCGGCGCAGGTGAAGTTCACCCCGTTGGAGCTGCGGGAGCTGGCGCATTCCCGGGATGTGGACATCGTGTTGTACGAGGAGGACTTCGACTTCGATGAGGCCTCGGAGAAGGCGATCGAGGAGAACAAYCAGGTCCGCACCATGGTGGGCACGTTGACGAACTGGCTCATGGAGCAGGAGGACCGTCAGCAGAGCGCCTCGCGTCGGCTGCACCTGCATTTCCTCCAGGCCCCGGAGGAGTTCCTGGACGAGGACGGCGACGGCCGGGTGGACGGCCTGCGGATGCGCCGGATGGAGTTGGACGGTTCCGGTGGGGTCCGTCCGACGGGGGAGACCGTGGACTACCCGGTGCAGGCGGTGTACCGGGCGGTGGGGTATTTCGGTTCGCCCGTGGAGGGGGTGGAGTTCGATGAGGTGCGCGGTGTGATCCCGAACGCGCAGGGCCGCGTGCTCGACGCGGACGGCGCCCCCGTCCCCGGCCTGTATGCCTCCGGCTGGATCAAGCGCGGCCCCGTGGGGTTGATCGGGCACACCAAGGGTGACTCCCTGGAGACGATCAAGCATCTGATCGAGGACGAGCCGGGGCTGTGGACGGCCCAGGAGCCCTCCGAGGAGTCGGTGATCGAGCTGCTCGAGTCCCGTGAGGTCCCGTACACCACGTGGGCCGGTTGGCATGCTCTGGATGACCATGAGAAGTCCCTGGGTGCGCAGGCGACGCAGGCCGGTCCGGTGGCGCGGGAGCGGGTGAAGGTCGTGGACCGGGAGGAGATGACCCGCATCTCCCGGGAGAGCGTCCTCCTCGGCGCCGGAGGCTGAGTCCTCCCGTCGGGCGGATTCGCGGCCGCGGCGCGGCCCACCCCTCGCCCGCGCCGCGGCCCGCTCCCTACCGTGGTGCCCATGACCACCTTCGCCGCAGCCGAACGCGCCCGTCTCGCTGACCTCCTGCTCGAGAAGGGCCCCCACGCGCCCACCCTGTGCGGCGGCTGGAGCACCCGCGACCTCGCCGCCCACCTCTGGCTGCGGGAGAGCCGGCCCGACGCCTTCGCCGCCCTGTTCATCCCGCCGCTGTCCCGCCACCTCGACCGCCTGACCGCGGACACCAAGCGCCGCGACTACGCCGAGGTCGTGCGGGAGTGGGCCGCGGGCCCGTCGGCGCTGAACCCCATGCGGGCGGCGGACAGGCACGTGAACGCGGCCGAGCACTTCATCCACCTCGAGGACGTCCGGCGCGGCGAGTCCGCGACCGGCGGCTCGCTGCCCGCCCCGCGCCCGTTCTCCCCGGACGAGGAGGACGCCCTCTACCGCTCGCTGCGTCGCATGGCCCCGCTGTTCCTGCGCACGTCCACGGCGCCGGTGGTCCTCCAGGGCCCGGGTCGCGCCCCGGTCACCGTCACCCGTGGGGCCGTGGCGCTGCGGGCGCCCGTCACGGTGACCGGCGAGGTCGGGGAGCTCCTCCTCTGGGCCTCGGGCCGGGACGCCGTGCACGTGGAGATCGACGGCGACGCGTCGGCGGCCGTGCGCACCGCCCTCTGACGCGCTCCGGCCCCGCGGCCCCGGGCCGGCGCAGCGTCCACTACACTGGCGGGCACAGGCGTCGACCCGGCCATCACCGGCGAGCCTCCGGAAGAACGGGCCGCACGGCCCCAGTAGAACCGGACGGGTAAGCCCGTCACAGCAGTCATCAAGCGGCCGGCACCCCGGGGACCTCCCGACGCCGGCAAGCAAGGTGGTACCGCGTCCGCGGCCGGCCGGAGGGTCGGGCCCTCGGGCGTCCTTGCACGGAACCGACGCCCCGGACGCAAAGGACCCCCGTGTACCCCCTCGCCTCCTCCGCCCCTGACGGCCGCACCCCCGCCTCCCCGCGCTTCCCGGAGATCGAGCGCCGCATCCTGGCGTACTGGGACGAGGACGGCACCTTCCAGGCCTCGATCGACCAGCGTCCCACCCGGAACGAGGACGGCTCGCAGAACGAGTTCGTCTTCTACGACGGCCCGCCCTTCGCCAACGGCCTGCCGCACTACGGCCACCTGCTCACCGGGTACGTCAAGGACCTCGTGGCCCGCTACCAGACGCAGCAGGGCCGCCGCGTGGAGCGCCGCTTCGGCTGGGACACCCACGGCCTGCCCGCCGAGCTCGAGGCGATGAAGCAGCTGGGCATGACGGACAAGTCCGAGATCGAGGCCATGGGCATCGACACGTTCAACGACGCCTGCCGCTCCTCGGTCCTGAAGTACACGGACCAGTGGCAGGACTACGTGACCCGCCAGGCCCGCTGGGTCGACTTCGAGAACGACTACAAGACCCTCACCCCGGACTTCATGGAGTCCGTGATCTGGGCCTTCTCCGAGCTGCACCGCAAGGGCCTGACCTACCGCGGCTTCCGCGTCCTGCCCTACTGCTGGAACGACGAGACCCCGCTGTCCAACCACGAGCTGCGCATGGACGACGACGTCTACAAGATGCGCCAGGACCCCTCGGTCACCGTCACGTTCCCGATCACCGGCCTCCCGGCGGACCCCGCCCTCGTGCCCGACGGCGGCGCCGACGCGGCGCTCGCCGCGCACCTGGCCGGCGTCCACGTCCTGGCCTGGACCACCACGCCCTGGACGCTGCCGACCAACGCGGCCCTCGCCGTCGGCCCCCAGATCCAGTACGCCGTGGTGCCGGCCGGCCCCGAGGGCGCGACCGCGGACGGGGACCGCTTCCTCCTGGCCGTGGACCTGGTGGGCGCCCACGCCAGGGAGCTCGGCTACGCCGATGCCGACGCCGCCCGCGCCGCGGTCACCGAGACGATCCCCGGCGCCCGCCTCGGCGGCCTGGCCTACGCGCCGCTGTTCACGGACGTGTTCGACGCCCACCGCGGGGAGACCTTCACCGTCAACGGCCGTGACCTCGGCGTCGAGGGCGCCCACCGCATCCTCGTGGACGACTACGTCTCCACCGAGGACGGCACCGGCGTGGTCCACCAGGCGCCGGCCTACGGTGAGGACGATCAGCGCGTGTGCGAGGCCAACGGCATCCCCGTGCTGCTCTCCGTGGACTCCGGTGCCCGGTTCCTGCCGCTGTTCGCCCGCGAGGACGTCGGGCGCGGCGACCTGCGCGAGATCGCCGGCGTGCAGGTCTTCGAGGCCAACCGCACGATCATCCGCGCCCTGCGCGCCCTGGGCCGCGTGGCCCGCGAAGCCTCCTACGAGCACTCCTACCCGCACTGCTGGCGGTGCCGCACGCCCCTGATCTACCGCGCGGTGACGTCCTGGTACGTCAAGGTCACCCAGATCAAGGAGCGCATGCTCGAGCTGAACGAGGAGATCACCTGGATCCCCGGCAACGTGAAGCACGGGCAGTTCGGCACGTGGGTCGCCAACGCGCGCGACTGGTCCATCTCCCGCAATCGGTACTGGGGCTCGCCCATCCCGGTGTGGGAGTCCGACCACCCCGACTTCCCCCGCCAGGAGGTCTACGGCTCGCTCGCGGAGATCGAGGAGGCCTTCGGCCGCCTGCCGCGCAACGCCGAGGGCGAGGTGGACCTGCACCGCCCGTGGGTGGACGACCTCACCCGCCCCCACCCGGACCCCGAGGCCGCCGCGGCGGGTGCGGTCATGCGCCGGGTCGAGGACGTGCTGGACGTCTGGTTCGACTCCGGCTCCATGCCGTACGCCCAGGTGCACTACCCGTTCGAGCGCGCGGACTGGTTCCCCACGCACAACCCGGCGGACTTCATCGTGGAGTACATCGGCCAGACGCGCGGCTGGTTCTACACCATGCACATCCTGGCCACGGCGCTGTTCGACCGGCCGGCGTTCTCCAACGTGATCTCGCACGGCATCGTGCTCGGCTCGGACGG
The DNA here is from genome assembly GCF_900537135.1 of Micrococcus sp. Alg238-R198. Classification (NCBI taxonomy): domain Bacteria; kingdom Bacillati; phylum Actinomycetota; class Actinomycetes; order Micrococcales; family Micrococcaceae; genus Micrococcus; species Micrococcus sp. Alg238-R198. Next base: position 84,047 of record NZ_UNRH01000002.1, on the reverse strand, counting down.
GCAGAAGATGTCCAAGTCGCTGCGCAACTACCCGGACGTCACGGAGGTCCTGGACCGCGACGGCGCGGACGCCATGCGCTGGTTCCTCATGGCCAGCCCCATCCTGCGCGGCGGCAACCTGATCGTCACGGAGGAGGGCATCCGCGAGGGCGTCCGCCAGGTGCTGCTGCCGGCGTGGAACGCGTACCACTTCTTCACCCTGTACGCGAACACCGCGCACGACGGCGGCGCCCGCCCCGAGGGGTACCGCGCGCAGGAGCGGCACACCGCCGAGGACCCCCTGGACCAGTACATCCTGGCCGCCGCGGGCCGCATGCTGCGGGAGGTCAAGGCCGGCCTGGACGCCTACGAGGTTTCGGACGCCACGGACGCGCTGCGCGGCTTCATGGACACGCTGACCAACTGGTACATCCGCCGGTCCCGGGAGCGGTTCTTCGACGAGGACACCGTCGCCTTCGACGTCCTCTACACCGTTCTCGAGGCCTTCACCCGGGCCGCCGCACCGCTGATGCCGCTGATCGCCGAGGAGATCTGGCGCGGCCTCACCGGTGGCCGCTCGGTCCACCTGACCGACTACCCGGACGCCGACCTGTTCCCCCACGGGCCCGAGGCGGACTCCCTCGTGGCCCGGATGGACGCGGTGCGCCGCATCAGCTCGGCCGGCTCGGCCCTGCGCAAGGGGGCCGGGCGCCGGGTGCGCCTGCCGCTGCCCCGCCTGTCCGTCGTCGTCCCGGACGCGGCGGGCCTCGAGGGCACCTACGCCCGCATCGTGGCGGACGAGCTGAACCTCAAGGACGTCGAGCTCACCGAGCTCTCGGAGGAGGCGATCGCCCGCTACGGCATCGGCACGGAGCTGAAGCTGAACTTCCGCGAGCTCGGCAAGGCGTTCGGCAGGCAGGTGCCGCTCGTGAAGCAGGCGGTCGACGCCGGCGCGTACGAGGAGACGGCCGAGGGCCTGGCGGTCACGCTCGCCGACGGCGAGACCGTGACACTGGCCCCCGCGCTCTACGAGCTGCGCACCGTCTCCACCGGCGCCCCCGAGGGGACCGCGGTGGGCGTGCTGCCCGGCACCGCCGGCTTCCTCGTGCTGGACACCGAGGTCTCCGCGGAGCTGGCCGCCGAGGGCACCGCCCGGGACGTGGTCCGCGCCGTCCAGGCGGCCCGCAAGGACGCCGGCCTGGACGTCTCCGACCGCGTGCGCACGCGGATCGAGGGCCCCACCGCCGTCGTGGCGGCGCTCGAGGCCCACCGCGGCCTCGTCGCGGAGGAGACCCTCACGGTGGACCTGGAGCTCGTGGACTCCGGTGCGGCCGACCCGCGCAAGGACCCGGCCGACGACGCCATGAAGACCGTGGCAGTCACCGTCGCGAAGGCGGACGCGTGATGCGCGGGGACGCCCCGGGCACGGTCGAGGAGGTCTACCGGGACCTGCTCGCCCGCGCCCCGGAGAACAAGATGCAGCCGCGGCTCGAGCCGATGCGGCGCGTGCTCGCGCTGCTCGGCGACCCGCAGCACGCGGCCCCGGTGATCCACCTGACCGGCACCAACGGCAAGACGTCCACGGCGCGGATGGTCGAGGCCGTCCTGCGCGCCTACGGGCTGCGCACCGGGCGCTACACCTCGCCGCATCTGCAGCGTGTCACGGAGCGGATCAGCATCGACGGCGCCCCGGTGGCCGACGAGACCTTCGTGCGCGTGTGGGGGGAGATCCTCCCGATCGTGCAGACCGTGGACGCGGAGCTCGAGGCCGCGGGCGAGGTCCCGCTGACGTACTTCGAGGCGGTCACCACGCTGGGCTTCGCGGTGTTCGCGGACGAGCCCGTGGAGGTCGTCGTCCTCGAGGTGGGCCTCGGGGGCGTGACGGACGCGACCAACGTCGCGGACGCCGTCGTCTCCGTGGTCACCCCCATCTCCCTGGACCACACGGACCTGCTGGGGGAGACCGAGGCCGAGATCGCCGAGGAGAAGGCCGGCATCATCAAGCCCGGCGGCGCCCTCGTCTCCGCCGCCCAGGAGCGCGACGCCGCCCAGGTGCTGCTCGAGGCGGCGCAGGCGGCCGACGTGCCGTTCCGCTTCGAGGGCGTCGAGTTCGGCGTGCTCGAGCGCTCCCTGGCCGTGGGCGGCCAGCAGGTGTCCGTGCGTGGCCTCGCGGCCGAGTACCGGGACCTGTTCCTGCCGCTGCTCGGGGAGCACCAGGCGCAGAACCTCGCGGTGGCCGTGGCGGCCCTGGAGATGTTCCTGGGCGGCGGCGAGCGACCGCTGGACGAGGAGCTGCTGCGCGAGGGGCTGTCCCAGGTCACCTCGCCCGGCCGGCTCGAGGTGCTGCGCACCGCCCCCACGCTCATCGTGGACGCCGCCCACAACCCGGACGGCGTGCGGGCCACGGCCCGTGCGGTGCAGGAGGCGTTCGGCTTCACCCGCCTCTCGCTGGTCGTCGGGATCCTCCAGGAGAAGGACGCGCCGGGCATGCTCGCGGCGCTCTACCGGGCGTTCGGCGACGACGTGGAGGACCTCGCGGTGACGCAGTCCTCCTCGGCCCGCGCCATCCCGGCCGGGGAGCTGGCCCGCATGGCCGTCGACGCCGGCTGGCCCGAGGACGACGTGTACGCCACCGAGTCCGTGCCGGACGCCCTCGAGTGGGCGGTCGGCCGCGCGGAGGCCCTCGAGACGAGCGCGGACGAACTGGCCTCCGGCACCGGCGGCGGTGTGCTCGTGCTCGGCTCGATCACCCTGGCCGCCGAGGTCCGCACCCTCGTGGGCGAGCCCCGCCATGCCGGCCCCGTCACCGTGGCCGCCCGCGGCCTCGACCCCGCCGACCTGCTCGACGCCGTCGGGCTGGCGGACGCCGACGAGGACGACCTGGACCCGGAGATCCTCGAGCTGCTCGAGGACCGCGACGACGCCGGCGCCCGCCGCCGGACGGAGGAGGACCGATGAGCCCCGACCAGCCGGAGACCGGAGGCGCCCCGGAGCAGGGGCGCTTCGGCGACGAGTCCTGGCGCCCCGAGCGCGAGACGCGAGCCCAGCGGCAGTGGCGCCCCGGCACTCGTCGGCGCCGCCGCTCCGTGCGCGCCCTGTTCACCTCCACGATCCTCATGCTCGAGGCGGTGCTCATCTTCTTCCTCGGGCTCATGCTGTTCGGCATGCACCGGGACGAGCCGGGCGCCTGGTGGTTCGTGGCGGGCTACTCCGCGCTGGCCGTCGTCGCGGTGCTGACCTGCGCCCTGGTGCGCAAGCCCGTCGGCATCGCGATCGGCTGGGCGATCCAGGCCGTCCTGCTGGCCTCCGGCTTCTGGGAGTACTCGATGTTCGTGGTGGGGGCCCTCTTCGCGCTGACGTGGGCGTACGCCGTGATCAAGGGCGGTGCCATGGACGTCGAGAACGCCCAGCGCGACCGCCTCGAGGCCGCCTGGGAGGCCGAGCACGGACGCTGAGTCCCGGGCCCCACTAGGGTGGAGCGGGAACCGGGCCGCGCTCGCGGCCGTCCGACGACGCTAGGAGCACACCCCATGACGCACCACACCGAAGAGACCCTCGTCCTCATCAAGCCGGACGGGGTGGCCCGCAACCTGGTCGGCGAGATCCTCGCGCGCATCGAGCGCAAGGGCTACGTGATCGCCGACCTGAAGATGCTCACGCCCACCCGCGCCATGTTGGAGCGCCACTACGAGGAGCACCAGGGCAAGCCGTTCTTCGAGCCGCTGGTGGCGTTCATGGCCTCCGGCCCCGTGGTGGCCGCGCGCGTCACGGGCGATTCGGTGATTGAGGGGTTCCGCTCGCTGGCCGGCAAGACCGACCCCACCGTGGCCGCCCCGGGCACCATCCGCGGCGACCTGGGCCGGGACTGGGGCGAGGCCGTCCAGAAGAACCTCGTCCACGGTTCGGACTCGACCCTTTCGGCCGAGCGCGAGCTCGCGATCTGGTTCGGCTGAGCCCGTTCCGGGCCCGCACGACGGCGGCCGGTCACCCTGGTGGGGTGACCGGCCGCCGTCGTCGTGTCCGGTGGGGGAGCTTAGGCTCAGTCGATCCCGACGACCCCGAGGCCCAGTTCCAGCAGGATCGAGGCGAACACCAGGACGTAGAGGAGCACGATCACGGGCCAGGCCAGCTCCCGGGCGAGGCGGACGAGACCGGCCGGGGCCGGCAGCGTGCCGGTCTGCAGGTTCCGGGACGTCACAAGCACGAGCTGGGCGATGACCATGGCCCACACGATCATGCAGTAGAGGCAGAGCGTGCCGATGCTGTAGACGGCCGAGTACCAGAGCCACACGCAGAACGCGAAGCCCGCCAGGATCCCCGCGTTCATCAGCAGCCAGTACCAGCGGGCGAAGCGGGCGCCGGCGAGCAGGGACATCCCCACGGTGATGAGCACGGAGAACGCGACCACGCCGATGTACGTGTTCGGGAAGCCGAAGGTGTGGGCCTGCCACGACTGCATCACCTGGCCGCAGGACACCCACGGGTTGAGGTCGCAGGACGTGCGGTGCGTCGGGTCCGCGGTGAGGAGGGCGCGCTCGACGATGATGATGATGGTGGCCGTCAGCGCCACGAGCGAGGTGATCAGGAGCAGCGCCGCCGTGCCCGCGGGCCGGGCGTACCAGGTGAGCCGGGCCTCCTCGGCGGGGATGTCGTCGGCGGGGGAGAGGCGGATGTCGTCCGTCAGCGGGGTCGCAGGCATGGACACGATTCTAGGCGCGTGCCCGGGGCGGATGTGAGAGAATCGGCCCTGGCCGTCCCGTGGCCACACCGCGGGGCAGCCCGCTGCGCGCCCGACGTCGGGCCGCCGCCGAGGCGCCCCCGCGTCGAGCATCGTGCGGGAGGTGGACGCCGGGCTTCGCCCGTGCGCGTCCGTGCGCCGGCCGGCGGACGGCACGTGACGCCCAGGCCCCGATCTCGAGGGCGCAGCGGTTCCGCGCCGGGCCCTGACGGTCGACGCGGTCCACCCGATGACTTCTCGGAGTCCGCCTCCCGGCGCACCCGTGGCGCACGGCGCCCGGGGCAACGCGGCCGGCGGCGGACGCGGACACGCCGGGCGGCGGCGAGTGTGGCGTCGTCGGTCGGCGGGAGGTGCTGCCATGGCGGCCAACAACGAGGACACGACCCGCGCAGACGAACGCGTGGAGGAGACGGCCGAGCAGGCCGTGACGCAGACCGCGGCGGACACCGCCGCCGGGGCGGTTCAGCCGGAGCGGACCCCCGCGTCCGACGACGCCGCGGACGCGCCCGAGGAGCCGAGCGCGCCGACGCTGCAGGTCGACCCGACCGACCCGTTCGCCGTGCCGGCGAACCTGATCGAGGTCCTGCGCACCGAGACCACGTCCCGGCAGCGCTCCGAGGACGAGGACGCCGGAGAGTCCGAGGACCGGGCCGAGGGCGCCGTGGTCTCCCGCCGGCGCCGCCGACGCCGCCGCGGCGAGGTGGACATGGAGCTCGACGGCGGCGAGGCCGGCGATCCCGAGCACACCGTCACCCGCGTGCGCGCGCCGCGCCAGGCCGTGAGCACCGCCTCGGACACCGTCCAGAGCGTCAAGGGCTCCACCCGGCTCGAGGCGAAGCGCCAGCGCCGCCGCGACTCCCGCTCGGGCGGGCGTCGCCGCACCGTGATCACCGAGGCCGAGTTCCTGGCCCGCCGCGAGGCCGTGGACCGCAAGATGCTGGTGCGCCAGCGCGACCAGCGCATCCAGATCGCCGTGCTCGAGGACGGCGTGCTGGCCGAGCACTTCGTCTCGCACACCACGCAGGACTCGATGATCGGCAACGTGTACCTGGGCAAGGTCCAGAACGTGCTGCCGTCCATGGAGGCCGCGTTCGTGGACATCGGCCGCGGACGCAACGCCGTGCTCTACGCGGGCGAGGTCAACTGGGACGCCGCCCAGCTGGACGGCAAGCCGAGGAAGATCGAGAACGCGCTCAAGTCCGGCGACACCGTGCTCGTCCAGGTCACCAAGGACCCGGTGGGCCACAAGGGCGCCCGTCTGACCAGCCAGGTCTCCCTGCCCGGCCGCTACCTCGTGTACGTGCCGGGAGGCTCGATGACCGGCATCTCCCGCAAGCTGCCGGACGTGGAGCGCTCGCGTCTGAAGAAGATCCTCAAGGACCACCTGCCGCAGGACGCCGGCGTGATCGTGCGCACCGCGGCCGAGGGCACCTCCGAGCAGGAGCTGCAGAACGACATCAACCGTCTGCGCGCCCAGTGGGAGGGCATCCAGGAGAAGGCGTCCGGCACCAAGGTGCTCGCCCCCGAGCTGCTCTACGCCGAGCCGGACCTGACCATCAAGACGGTCCGCGACGTCTTCAACGAGGACTTCTCCGCCATGCTCGTGCAGGGCGAGGCCACGTGGGACAACATCGAGGCCTACGTGACCTACGTGGCCCCGCACCTGCTGGACCGGTTGCACCACTGGGTGCCGGAGGACCACGACGGCGAGGACCTGTACGCCACCCACCGCGTGGACGAGCAGCTCCACAAGGCGCTCGAGCGCAAGGTGTACCTGCCCTCCGGCGGCTCGCTCGTGATCGACCGCACCGAGGCCATGACCGTGGTGGACGTGAACACCGGCAAGTTCACGGGCTCCGGCGGCAACCTCGAGGAGACCGTCACCAAGAACAACCTCGAGGCCGCCGAGGAGATCGTCCGGCAGCTGCGCCTGCGGGACATCGGCGGCATCATCGTCATCGACTTCATCGACATGGTGCTCGAGGCCAACCGCGACCTCGTGCTGCGCCGTCTCGTGGAGTGCCTGGGCCGGGACCGCACGAAGCACCAGGTCGCCGAGGTGACCTCGCTCGGCCTGGTCCAGATGACGCGCAAGCGCATGGGCACCGGGCTCGTGGAGGTGTTCTCGGAGACCTGCGAGCACTGCGCCGGCCGCGGCATCCTCATCCAGGACACGCCGGTCGAGCGGGGCCGCTCCGGCGGTGAGCAGCGCGGCGAGGCGGAGGGCCGCCGTCGTCGCCGGCGTCGGGGCGACGGCGAGGGCGAGCACGCCCACGCCGCCGCGGCCACGACGACGGGCGCCGAGCACGCCGACTCGGAGGACGAGCGGCAGCGCCGTGAGCGGGCCGAGGCCGCCCGGGTCGCCCTGCACTCGATCGCGAAGGCCTCCGGCAAGGTGGCCGAGGACGAGGCCCCCGCCCAGGAGTCCGCCCCCGCCGAGCAGGCGGCGGACGCCGCCGAGGACTCCGCGGCCGAGGCCGTCGAGGCCGCGTCGGCCGGGCCCGCGGAGGCCGGGCAGCCGGCCGGGACGGACGAGGAGGAGACGCCGCGTCGCCGGCGTCGTCGGGGCCGCCGCCGCAGCCGGGGCCGCGCTGAGGAGTCGGGGGACACCGGCGCCGAGGTCGCGGGCTCTGAGGATGCCGCGCGGTCACACGACGACGGCCCCGCCGAGTCCGCCGATCAGCCCCGTCAGACGGAGGAGGAGGCCGAGCCGGCCGCCGCCGAGGCCCCCGAGCACCAGGACCCGGTCGCGCAGGCCGAGGAGGCCGAGTCCCCGGAGGACGCGGACGCGCAGGACGACCGTCCCCGCCGGTCCCGGCGTCGTCGGGGTGGCCGTGGGCGGTCCCGGCGGGACGGCGAGGCGGCCTCGACCGAGACCGACGCCGAGGACCAGGGCGCGGAGCGCGCGACGCCGTCGCGGCACGACGCCGCGGACGCCGAGTCCTCGGCGGCCGCGCCCGCGGAGGACGCATCGGAGCCGGTCGAGGATGCCTCGGCGCCCGTGCCCGCCGAGGATGCCCTGGCGCCCCGGCGCCGCCGGTCCCGCCGGGCCTCGAGCGACGGCGTCGTCCGTCCGGCCGCCGGTGCGGACGCGTCCGCCGAGCGGACGGCCGACCGCACGGACGCGGCTCCGGTGGAGGCCACCGAGCCCTCGCCCGAGGAGTCCACGGACGCCACCGAGGTCCACGAGCAGCCCGCCGCCCCGGCCGCCGTCGAGGAGGCCGTGATGGTGGAGCCTGCGGCGACCGAGCCGACGGCGGAGCCCACGGCGGACGCGGACCAGGCGTCCGCCGCGGACGCCCCGACCGAGGCCCAGGCGGCCCCGGCGCCCGGATCGCCGCGCCGGCGCTCGCGTCGTGCCGTGTCGTCCGACGGCGTCCACGTCCAGGTCCAGGCCGCGCCCAGCGGCGCCCAGGGCGGCCGCTTCACGGCGGCCGTGGCCGAGGCGTCCACCCCCGCCGAGCCGCAGGGTGCCGCCCCGGTGATGCTCGGCGTCGGCGTGAAGGCCGCCGACCTGGCCCGTCGCGGCCGCTGACCGTCGTCGGTGCCGCCGCCCCGGGCCTGCCCAGGGCGGCGGCGACGCGCCGACACGCCTCTGTTTGGTCCGGATGCCCGGCAGCGAGTATGCTGGACCATCGGTGTTCACCGCCCGCACGCTCCCGCATGTCCCGGTGAGGGACCGCCGGACCCGGACGCAGCCGCGGTCGAGGTGCGGGCGAGCAGAACCCGATCTGATCCATTGAAACGTCGAGAGAAGTGAGTCCCAAGTGGTGTACGCGATTGTCCGCGCTGGCGGCCGCCAGGAGAAGGTTTCCGTCGGAGACCTCGTTACCCTTGACCGCGTTCCCGCTGAGACCGGTGGCTCCGTCGAGCTGCCCGCTCTGATGCTGGTGGACGGGGACGAGGTCAAGGCTGGCGCCGATGCCGCCGGTGTGAAGGTGACCGCCGAGGTCGTCTCCCACTCCCGTGGCAAGAAGGTCGTCATCATGAAGTACAAGAACAAGACCGGCTACAAGAAGCGCCAGGGCCACCGCTCTGAGCTGTCCACGGTCAAGATCACCGGGATCGCCTGAGCCGTCACCGGCACCGGCGAAACCGAGCATCCGAGAGGTTAGGCAACAGCAATGGCACATAAGAAGGCCGGCAGTTCCTCGAAGAACGGCCGCGACTCGAACCCGCAGTACCTCGGCGTCAAGCGCTACGGCGGCGAGGACGTCAACGCCGGCGAGATCATCGTCCGCCAGCGTGGCACCAAGTTCCACCCGGGCCGCAACGTCGGCCGCGGCAAGGACGACACCCTCTTCGCGCTGTCCGCGGGCTCCGTGGCCTTCGGCCAGCGCCGCGGCCGCAAGGTCGTGGACATCGTCCCCGCCGCGGAGTGATCTGACACTCGTGCGGTCTGCGTGCGGACCCTCGCCCGGCGAGGACACCCGCACCCCCTGACGCCCCGGCGGGGGCGGGCCCGGCATCCACCGGACCCGCCCCCGCCGTCGGCGTCTCCGGCCCCTGGGCCGTCTGAGTCCGATCCCTCCAGCCCCTAGGAGCACTCCCATGGCAGCCTTCGTGGACCGCGTGGTCCTCCACCTCACCGCCGGCAACGGCGGGCACGGGTGCGTCTCCGTGCATCGCGAGAAGTTCAAGCCCCTGGGTGGCCCCGACGGCGGCGACGGGGGCGACGGCGGCGACATCACCCTCGTGGTGGACTCGCAGACCACCACGCTGCTGGACTACCACCACGCCCCGCACCGGTCCGCTGAGAACGGCCAGCCGGGCATGGGCGACCACCGCGAGGGCAAGAAAGGCCAGTCGCTCGTGCTGCCCGTGCCGGACGGCACGGTGGTCAAGGATGAGCAGGGCAACATCGTGGCCGATCTCGTGGGGGAGGGCGCGACCTACGTCGCCGCCGCCGGCGGTCAGGGCGGCCTCGGCAACGCGGCTCTGGCCTCCGTGAAGCGCAAGGCGCCCGGCTTCGCGCTGCTCGGCCTGCCGGGGGAGAGCCGGGACCTGACGCTCGAGATCAAGACCGTGGCGGACGTCGCGCTCGTGGGCTTCCCCTCGGCCGGCAAGTCCTCCCTCATCGCTGCCCTGTCTGCGGCCCGTCCCAAGATCGCGGACTACCCGTTCACCACGCTCGTGCCCAACCTCGGGGTCGTGCAGGCCGGCGACGTGCGCTTCACCGTGGCCGACGTCCCGGGCCTGATCCCCGGTGCCTCGGAGGGCCGCGGCCTCGGCCTGGAGTTCCTGCGCCACGTCGAGCGCTGCGCCGCGCTCGTGCACGTCCTCGACTGCGGCAGCCTCGAGTCCGACCGCGACCCGATCGCCGACTTCGAGGCCATCGAGGCCGAGCTCGAGGCCTACGCGGTGGAGCCCGTCTTCTCCCAGGGCGGGGAGGGCGTCGTACCGCTGAACGAGCGGCCCCGCCTCATCGCCCTGAACAAGACCGACCTGCCCGACGGCGCCGCGATGGCGGACATGGTCCGCGACGAGCTCGAGGGCCGTGGCCTGCGGGTCTTCGACATCTCCGCGCTGGCCCGCGAGGGCCTGGACGCCCTCAAGTACGCCATGGCCGAGCTCGTGGCGGAGGCCCGTTCCCGGGTGGTCGAGCCCGCGCCGGCCGCGCCCGTCGAGGTGCCGCGCCGGCATCGCCGCCGTGGCGAGCGGGCCGAATTCACGATCCGCCGCGAGGAACGCAACCTCGAGCCGCTGTTCCGCGTGCGCGGCGAGAAGCCCGAGCGGTGGGTCGCCCAGACGGACTTCCAGAACGACGAGGCGATCGGCTACCTTGCGGACCGGCTCCAGCGGGCCGGCGTCGAGGACGGCCTGTTCAAGGCCGGTGCGAGGCCGGGCGACGCCGTCGTGATCGGCGACGACGTCACGGGCGTGGTCTTCGACTGGGAGCCCACGCTGTCCGCGGGAGCCGAGCTGCTCGCCGGGCCCCGTGGCACCGACCTGCGGCTCGACGAGCGCACCCGCGCGACCCGCGCGGAGAAGCGCGCCGAGCAGGATGCCCGCCGGGCCGCCCGTGCGGCGACCCGGGCCGAGATGGAGGCCGAGCGACGCTCCGGCCTGTGGACCGACACCGACGATCGAGAGGGATGATCCATGTCCGTGCGGCGCACCGTCGTCACCCGCTATCCGACCCCCGCCACGCGCGGCTCTGAGGACCCGCGGGCCAACCCCGTGACCTCGCGGGAGACGATGCAGGCCGCACGCCGAGTGGTCGTGAAGATCGGCTCGTCCTCGTTGACCACCCCGGACGGCCTGGACGTGGAGGCCATCGACCGGCTCGTGGACGTCCTCGCCGCCGAGCGGCAGAAGGGCACCCAGGTGGTGCTCGTGTCCTCCGGTGCCGTCGCGGCCGGCTTCCCCCACCTCGGGCTGGGCCGACGCCCCAAGGACACCGCCACCCAGCAGGCCTCGGCGGCGGTCGGCCAGAGCAAGCTCATGGCGCACTACACCACGAGCTTCGGCCGGCACGACACGGAGGTGGCGCAGGTGCTCCTCACCGCCGAGGAGCTCATGCGGCGCACCCAGTACACGAACGCGCACCGCGCCCTGTCGCGGCTGCTCACGCTCGACGTGATGCCGATCGTGAACGAGAACGACGCCGTGGCCACGCGCGAGATCCGCTTCGGCGACAACGACCGCCTCGCGGCCCTCACCGCCAACCTCTGCAAGGCGGACCTGCTGGTCCTGCTCTCGGACGTGGACGCCCTCTACACGGGCCACCCCTCGAACCCGGACGCACGGCGCATCCCGGAGGTCACCTCGGACGACGATCTGGCCGGCGTCGACGTGCGCGTGCCCGGTTCCGCGGGCGTGGGCACGGGCGGCATGGTGACCAAGGTGGACGCGGCCGGCATCGCGGCCACCACCGGCATCCCGACCCTGCTCACCTCGGCCGCGAACGCGGGCGCCGCGTTCGCGGGGGAGGACGTGGGCACGTGGTTCTCCGCCACCGGCCGCCGCCGGTCCGCGCGCGCGGCGTGGCTCGGCCTCACGGCGGAGGTCCGGGGCCGGCTCGTCATCGACGACGGCGCGGTGGCCGGGGCGATCGACCGCGGCCGCTCCCTGCTGGCCGCGGGCATCACCGGCTGCACGGGCGACTTCACGCCGGGCGACGTCGTCGAGATCGTGGACGCGCACGGCCGGGTGCGGGCGCGCGGCCTCGTGCAGTACTCCTCGTCGCAGCTGCCCGCCATGCTCGGGCGGACGACCGCCGACCTCCGCGAGGACCTGGGCGCGGGCTACGACGGCGTCGTCGTGCACGCCGACGACTGGGTGCGCCTGGCTCCGCCGCAGCGCTGACCGGCACGGGCTCCGGCCGCGGCGACGGACCGGGGCCTCGTGCCTCGTCCGGGGCGCTCGATAGGCTGGGGGCATGCAGACCACCGAGAGCACCGCACCCCAGGATCAGTCCGGCCGCCAGGACGCCGAGGCGCCGACGCCCGAGGTCGAGGAGGCCGTCCGCCAACGGGCCGAGTGGGCGCGTCAGGCCGTGCCCGAGCTGGCCACCGCCGGCCGCGTCCGCAAGGACGCCGTCCTGCGCCACATGGCCGAGGCCCTGCGCGCCAACGCGGCCGCGATCATCACGGCCAACCGCGAGGACCGCAGCCGCGGCCGCGAGGCCGGCACCTCGGCGGCCATGCTGGACCGCCTCAAGCTGGACGAGGCGCGCGTCGAGGCGCTGGCCCTCGCCCTGGAGACCCTGGCCGGCCTGCCGGACCCCGTGGGCACCGTGGTCCGCGGCGGCCCGCTGCCCAACGGCGTGCGGATGAGCCAGGTGCGGGTGCCCCTGGGCGTCGTGGGCGCCGTGTACGAGGCCCGTCCGAACGTCACGGTGGACATCGCCGGCATCGCCCTGAAGTCGGGCAACGGCGTGATCCTGCGCGGCGGCTCGGCCGCGGAGTCCACCAATGCGGTCCTGATCCAGGTGCTGCGGGAGGCGCTCGTGGACCAGGGCTTCGACCCCAACATCATCCAGGGCATCGACGACCTCGGACGTCCTGGCGTCGCCGCCCTGATGGCCGCCCGTGGCGCGGTGGACGTCCTCGTCCCGCGCGGCGGCCGTGAGCTGATCCAGCGCGTGGTCCGTGAGGCCCGGGTGCCCGTGATCGAGACGGGTGAGGGCAACGTGCACCTGTACGTGGACGCCTCCGCACCCAAGCAGATGGCGGTGGACATCGTGCTCAACTCGAAGACCCACCGCACCTCCGTGTGCAATGCGGCCGAGACCCTGCTGCTCCACCGGGACGCGGAGGAGGTGGGCCGAGAAGTGCTGCGCGCCCTCACCCGTGCCGGCGTGCTGCTGCACGTGGACGAGGCCGCGCGGGCCTGGCTGCCCACGCTCGCCGACCGCGGCGACCACGCCCGGGACGCCGTGGACGCCACCGAGGAGGACTGGGGCACCGAGTACCTGGACATGGAGATGGCCGTGCGCGTCGTGGACTCCCTCGACCAGGCGATCGAGCACATCGGCCGGTGGTCCACGGGCCACACCGAGGCCATCGTCACGAACGACCTGGCCGCGGCCGAGCGGTTCATCACCGAGGTGGACGCCGCGGCCGTCATCGTGAACGCGTCCACGCGCTTCACCGACGGCGGCGAGCTCGGCCTCGGCGCCGAAGTGGGCATCTCCACCCAGAAGATGCACGCCCGCGGGCCCATGGGCCTGGAGGAGCTCACGACCACCAAGTGGATCCTGCGCGGCGACGGGCAGATCCGCCGCTGAGCCGGGCTACGATGGACACCAGGACCCCTTCGGCCCGGCCCCGGCCCGGCCGTCTGACCCGCTGCACCGAGGAGCATCCATGCTGAACACCTCCCTGATCCTGGCCGCCGCCGAGGAGGGCCACCACGTCGTCAACGAGCTGCCGATGGACCCCATCTGGTACGGCCTGCTCGTCTTCGCGCTGCTGATGGCCGCCCTGGCCGCCACCATGTCCATGCGCTCCCGCGCGCTGCGCCTGCCCGAGCCCACCACCGCGGTCCAGCACCACGGCACCGGCCGCGGCTCGCACACCTCCGGTCACTGACGTCTCACCGGCCCGCCGCGTCGCCGCCTCCGCCGGGGGCGACGCGGCGGGCCGTCCGTTCGTCTCCTGAGCGCATGACCGTCGCCTCCCGCACCCCCGTCCCCGAGCCCACCGCCGGGGGCGTGCGCCGTCGTCGCCTCGGCATCATGGGCGGCACCTTCGACCCGATCCACCACGGGCACCTCGTGGCCGCCTCTGAGGTGGCCGCCGAGTTCGCGCTGGACGAGGTCATCTTCGTCCCCACGGGTCAGCCGTGGCAGAAGTCGGACCGGCAGGTCTCCCCGGCCGAGGACCGCTACCTCATGACCGTGGTGGCCACCGCCTCCAACCCCCGGTTCACCGTCTCCCGGGTGGACATCGACCGCCCCGGCGCCACCTACACCGTGGACACGCTGCGGGACCTGCGCCGCCTGCACCCGGACGCCGAGCTGTTCTTCATCACCGGCGCGGACGCCATGGGCCAGATCCTCACGTGGAAGGACGTGGACGAACTCTGGGGCCTGGCGCACTTCGTCGGTGTCACCCGTCCCGGCCACGACCTCTCGGACATGGGCCTGGGCGATGACGTGTCCCTGATGGAGATCCCCGCCATGGCGATCTCCTCCACGGACTGCCGGGAGCGCGTCCGCCGGGGCCGGCCCGTCTGGTATCTCGTCCCGGACGGCGTCGTCCAGTACATCGCCAAGCACCACCTCTACGTCTCGGAAGAGGAGACCTCGTGACCGTTCCCCAGACCACCCTGGACGCCCTCACCACCGCCGCGGCCGCCGCCGCGGACAAGCTCGGCACGCACATCGTCGCGTTCGACGTCGCCGAGCGGCTCGGCCTGACCGACGCCTTCCTGATCGCCTCCGGCGCCTCGGAGCGTCAGGTCAACGCGATCGTCGACGGCGTCGAGGAGGCGCTGCTGAAGGACGAGCAGCTCAAGCCGCTGCGTCGCGAGGGCCGGTCTGACGGCCACTGGGTGCTGCTCGACTACGGGCACTTCGTGGTGCACGTCCAGCATCGCGAGGACCGCGAGTTCTACGCGCTGGACCGCCTGTGGAAGGACACCCCGGCGATCGACCTCGGCCTGCCGGAGGAGAGCACCCGACCGGACGCGGCCGCCCAGGACGACGGCGCCTCCGCCTCGCACGCCTCCTGAGCGCGGTCGCGAGATGCGCCTGATCCTGCTGCGTCACGGCGAGACCGACTGGAACGCCCTGGACCGCTACCAGGGGCACACGGACATCGAGCTGAACGCCGAGGGGGAGCGCCAGGCGC
This sequence comes from Micrococcus sp. Alg238-R198, assembly GCF_900537135.1. Taxonomy (NCBI): domain Bacteria; kingdom Bacillati; phylum Actinomycetota; class Actinomycetes; order Micrococcales; family Micrococcaceae; genus Micrococcus; species Micrococcus sp. Alg238-R198. The sequence goes on along the minus strand of NZ_UNRH01000002.1, from coordinate 69,032 downwards.
GCCGCGCCGCCGGCGGCCCCGTGGGCGACCTGATCGAGGTCGCGGAGGAGCTCGTGGCCGTCTGCTCCCCGCTGGCCCGGGCGCGGCGCACGGCCGAGATCGTCCTCCAGGCCCGGGTGGGCGCGGCGTCCGTGGCCGTCGACCCGGAGCTGATGGAGCTGGCCGGGGGAGAGTGGGAGGGCCTGGAGCTCAGTGCCATCGCGGAACGCTGGCCGGACGAGCACCGCCTTTGGCGGGCCGAGCCGGCGCTCGACGCCGGCCCCGTGGGCGGGGAGACCCTGCGCGGGGGCGGCGAGCGGGCCCTGCGTGCGCTGCGCGGACACGTTCCCCCGCACTGGGCGGACACCCCGCGCGACGGTGGTGCCCACACCCTGCTCGTCGTGGCCCACGGTGCGCTGATCCGCGCGGCCACGGGGCTGCTCCTGCGTCACGAGGGCGAGGCCTTCGCGGCGATGGAACGGATCGGCAACGCCCGCGCCGCCGTGCTGCAGGGCGCGTTCACTGCCGACACCGGGGCCGAGGGCTGGGGCGATTGGACCCTCGAGGGTTACGGCATCTGAGGGCGCCCCGGCCTGGACGCCGATTTGGCGCCCGCACGGGGACCGTGTACGCTGGTCGAGTTGCCAGCGAGGCGAACGGGCCGGAAACGGCGCGTGAAGATCGCGGGTGGCGCCCACATCTGGGGGTATGGCGCAGTTGGTAGCGCGTCTGCATGGCATGCAGAAGGTCAGGGGTTCGAATCCCCTTACCTCCACCAGTCAGAAGGCCCGGTCCACACGGACCGGGCCTTCGTCGTCGTCGGACTCCCGTGCGGGGCCGGGAGGCGACCGCCGCCCCGCGACATCACCGCGGTTCTGCACTGCGGTGATGTCGCTCCGCCGCGGTCGGTGCGGGGGACACGCCGGGGTACGCTGCGCGCTCCGCCGCCGTGAGTGCGGGTTCCACCGCACGGCCCTCCCGCGCCGAGGCGACGGCGGCCTCGAGCACCGCCATCACGGCGACGGCCTGGTCGGGGGTGGCGGCGTCGCTGCTCGCGCGGCCCAGGATCGCGTCGCGCACGCCCGCGTAGGACCGCTGCTGGGCTCCGATCGGCGCGGGGACGCGCTCGGTGTTCCCCTCCCCGTCGTGCAGGAGGATCGGGTCCGGATCGACGCCCCAGCCCTCGGCGCCGGGGAGCAGACCAGCGCGCAGCTGAACCTCCTGCCGATCCGGCAGTTTCTTCACCGCGGAGCCACGCGTGCCGTGGACCGCGAAGCGCGGGCTGCCGCCGGCCACGAGCATCGACGCCTGCAGGACCACGCGCCGGCCCGGGTACTGCAGCACGCAGTGCGCCCAGTCCTCGACCGGGGCGCCCGGACGCAGGGCCGCGAGGTCGGCGTCTACGCGTTCGGGGACACCGAAGAGCAGGAGCGCCTGGTCGACCAGGTGCGGTCCGAGGTCGAACCAGATGCCGCCCCCGGGCACCGCGGCTTCCCGCCAGCGGTCCCGGACGGTCGGGCGGAAGCGGTCGATCCGGGACTCGAGGTGGACGACGTCCCCGAGCCGGCCGGAGCGGACCAGCTCGGCGATGCCCAGGAAGTCGCTGTCGAAGCGGCGGTTCTGGAACACCCGCAGCACCCGCCCGGTCTCGACCGCGAGGTCGCGAAGCTCCCGCGCCTCGGCGAGACTCAGCGTGAAGGGCTTGTCCACCACCACGTGCCTACCCGCCCTCAGGGCCGTGCGCGCGAGCGGCGCGTGTTGGTCGTTCGGGGCGGCGATCACCACGAGGTCCACGTCGTGGCGAGCCAGGAGCTTGTCCACGTCAGGCACCACGACGACGTCCGGCAGGTCCGCGTGCACCGCGTCCGGGCGGCTCGAGACGACATGGGTGAGAGCGAGTCCCTCCGTGGCGTGGAGCAGGGGGACGTGGAACGTCTTCCCGGCGAACCCGTAGCCGATCAGGGCGGTGCGGATCGGTGCGTCAGTGCGGGACATGCAGGACCTCCTGGGCTGGCGGGGGGGCATGGGGGCGTCTCCTGCACGCTAGGCCGTGGCGTCGCGGCGGTCCATCGACGCCGCCCGGCCGGTTTGCGCGGTTGCCGCAGGCCGGGTATTCTGTTCAGGTGCTCCGGCCGGTCCGCCGGAAACGGAGTCACCACCCACCTGGGGGTATGGCGCAGTTGGTAGCGCGTCTGCATGGCATGCAGAAGGTCAGGGGTTCGAATCCCCTTACCTCCACCAGTCAGAAGGCCCGGTCCGTGCGGACCGGGCCTTCGTCGTCGTGACGGCCAGCTCGCCGTCGAGAACCACCGGTCACGACCGGGTTGCGGTCCAGCGTCGATCACGCATCGACGTCGCACAGCCCTTTCACGGCAGGCTCTCGGCGGACAGACTCGAGGCGTCTCCACCCGTGGAGCCCGGACCACCGGTGCTGCAGAGGCGGGGGCCGCCGGCCCTGTCCGGTTGACTCAGTGAGGAGCTGCCATGTCCGTCATCCGTACCCGTCGTCCCTCCCTCCGTCACCTGCCCGCCGCCGTCGCCGCCGCCGGCCTCATCACCACCGTCGCCCTCGCCGGCCCCGCCGCGGCCTGGGACGACGCCCATGGCCCCCAGGCCGGCTACTTCCAGGCCGTCGACCACGAGAACGTCACCGCCGCCTTCTTCCAGACCTACGACGGCTACGACCCGGAGGACCTCACGCTCACGCTCACCCCGGTGGCCGAGGACGGCACCCGCCTGGAGGGCGGCCAGGAGGTGGAGTTCACCGGCCTGGACGTCATCGACGGCGGCGCGGTGGACGTCCTGGAGACCCGCCGCGCGCTCGGCGCGGCCGGTGAAGGCCTCGTGCGGTACGACGTCGTGGCCGACGGGCAGATGCTGAACATGGGCATCACGCTCCAGGCGGACGCCGACCTCGCCGACGATCAGGGGGCGGCCGTGCACGCCGTCGACGGCCCGCAGATGGCCCACCTCGGGGACCGGCCCCTGGCCTGGGACTCGGCCGTGCAGTTGGCACCCGGGGTGGCGGGCGCCGAGATCGTCCACCTGGTCGCCGCGCCGACGATGGAGAACACCTACGCGACGGTCGTGGCCGAACCGGCCCACGGTGAGGTCTTCGCGTTCCGTGACTCGGAGCACTCCGAGCTCCGTGCCTGGTACATCCCCGACGAGGGCTTCGTCGGTACGGACACCTTCACCGTCGACTTCCACAGCGACCACGTCGCCCACGTCCAGACCGTCACCGTGCATGTCGGCGAGGAGATCTCCGCCGCGTACGACGGCTTCCTCGATGCCGAGGACGGCGTCCTCAACGGGAAGCCGCTCGACCTGACCGACCCGGACACCGCAGCGGCGCTCGCCGCGTTCCGGGGCGACGAGGCCGCCCCGGCTCCGGAGGATGAGGAGGAGCAGACCGCTCCGGTCGAGGGCGACGCCGACGAGCAGCACACGACCCCGGACACCGTCGAGACGGGGCAGTCCACCGGCTGGTGGCTGGCCGGCCTCGGCGCCGCCGCCGCGGGGGTGCTGGTCGCGGCGCGTCGTCGTCTCGGCCTGACCCGCTGACGGCCCGCCGCACACGGCCCCGTCGACGCGCCGCCCCTCTCACACACAGGGGCGGCGCGTCCGTGCCGGCCTGACACGCGGCCGGCAGTCCGCGGGTCAGTCGCCGAGGCCCGCGAGCAGCAGGTCCAGTCCCTCCTCGAAGGGTGCGTCCGCATAGGGGTTCCGCGCCCCCGTCGCGCGCGTGCCCCCGCCCGCCCGGAAGGCCTCGGCGGCCGCGCCAAGCGCGGGCAGGCGCTCCTGCGCCCCCGCCACCTCGAAGATGTCGGCCGGAGCGTCGACGTCGTACGCAGACCCGTAGATGAACGACTCGAGCGCGATCACCCGGGCCAGCACCTGCTCCGGCGCCAGACCGGTCCGGGCCAACACCGCGCACACCGTCTCGTAGACCCGCTGCGTCGACGGGGCTCCCTCGATCGGCAGGGTCGCGATGAGCGGGATCAGCGGCGGATGGGCCGCGAAGACGTCGCGGTAGGAGCGCGCCCACGCCCGCAGGGCGGCGACGACGGGCACCTCGCCCCGGATCGCGGCCTCCAGCTCGACGAGCGAGACCTCGCCCATCACGGCGTCCTGCAGCAGGACGAGCAGCTCATGCTTGCCGCTGATGTGGTTGTAGAGCGCGCTCGGCGCCACGCCCAGGCGACGGCCGACCGCCGCCATGGTGAGCCCTTCGTATCCCTCGGTGCGGGCGACCGCGAGCGCCGCGTCCGCGATCGCTTCGCGGCTCAGAGCGGGGGAGAGAGGTCGTCCGCGGCGGCGGCGCGCCCGGGGCGGTTCAGTGGTCTCGTCCATCCGGCCATTCTGACCCGTCGGACGGGCAGGAGGTGTCAGGCCGGCTACGGACCAGCCTTCCCTTCCCGGCGCGCGGCCCGTACAGTGAGCGCCGACACTCTAAATGAACGGCATTCACCCGGGCCCCGCCCGATGCCCCGTCCCCGCCAGAGGAGCACCCCATGACCACCGCCCCCGCCACCGCCGGCCGCGAGCGCCGGACGAGCGACGTCGTCGTGATCGGCGCCGGCCCGGCCGGCCTCATGGCCGCCCGCACCGCGAAGGCCCAGGGCCTGTCCGTCACCGTCCTGGAGGCTCGCCGGCGCGTCGGCGGCCGCACCTGGAACGGCCTGGTCGAGGGCGCCGACGGCAAGGACCACTTCATCGAGATCGGCGGCCAGTGGATCTCCCCGGACCAGACCCGCCTCATCTCCCTGGTGGAGGAGCTCGGCCTGCCGACGTTCTCCCGCTTCCGCGACGGTCGCAACGTCTACGTGGACCCGCGCGGAGAACGCCACGTCTACGACGGCCTCGACTTCCCGGTGGCCGAGAAGACGGACCGGGAGATGGATCGCCTGATCGCCAAGATCGACGAACTGACCGCCGAGATCGACGCCGCCGCCCCGTGGGAGCACCCGCGGGCCGCCGAGCTGGACAAGATCTCCTTCCGGCACTGGCTGGAGCAGCAGTCCGACGACCCGGAGGCCATCGACAACGTCTCCATCTACATCGCCTCCGGCATGCTGACCAAGCCCTCCCACACCTTCTCCCTGCTCCAGGCGCTGCTCATGTCCGCCTCGGCCGGGTCGTTCCGCAACCTGGTGGACGAGGACTTCATCCTGGACAAGCGCGTCGAGGGCGGCATGCAGTCCGTGTCCCTGGCCATGGCCGCCGAGCTGGGCGACGACGTCGTCCTCGGCCAGCCGGTGCGCACCCTGCGCTGGGCCGAGCCGGACCCGTCCACCGCGGACGAGAAGAACGGGGTGGCCGCGGACGTGCGCAACGGCGTGGCGCACGACGGCGCCGCCGGCGACGTCGTGGCGCTCACTGACGACTACGAGGTGCACGCCCGCTACGCGGTCCTGGCCGTCCCGCCGAACCTCTACAGCCGCATCTCCTTCGAGCCGCCGATGCCGCGCGAGCAGCAGATCGCGCACCAGCACATCTCCATGGGCCTGGTCATCAAGGTGCACGCCGTGTACGAGACCCCGTTCTGGCGCGAGGAGGGCCTGTCCGGCACGTGCTTCGGTGGGGGCCGTCTCGTCCAGGAGATCTATGACAACACCAACCGCGGCGAGAACCTGGCCGGTGGCGCCCCGGGCAAGGAGGACCCGCACGGCACCCTCGTCGGCTTCGTGTCCGACGTGTACGCGGAGCAGATGTGGGCCCTGCCGGAGGAGGAGCGCAAGGCCGCGATCCTCGGCGCCATGGCCGAGTACCTCGGCCCCCGGACCCTCGAGCCGATCGCGTTCTTCCTCTCGGACATGGCCGCCGAGGAGTGGACCCGAGGCGCCTACGCCACCAGCTACGACCTCGGCGGGCTCTCCCGCTGGGGCCACCTCCAGAACCGCCCGACCGGTCCCATCCACTACGCGTGCTCGGACATCGCAGCCGAGGGCTACCAGCACGTGGACGGCGCGATCCGCATGGGCGAGGCCGCCGCCCTGGCCATCGCCGAGCGGGAAGCCACCGACGCGGGGCAGCCCACCGGCTGACCGGCCCGACGGACAAGGACATCCTCATGAGCGCATCCACCCCACGACGCCGCGTCGTCGACAATGAGGGACACGAGCACGTGTACCCGACCACCTCCGCCATCGAGCAGGTCAACCTGCTCAACCCGGGCGGGGTGAGCAACAAGGGGCTCCAGGCCGGCAAGGTCGGCCTGCTCGGGGCGGTGGTGATCGGCGTCTCCGTCGTCGCCCCCGCCTACACGTTGACCTCGGGCCTCGGGCCGACCATCAGCACCGTCGGCACCCACGTGCCCGCGATCCTGCTGCTCGGCTTCATCCCGATGCTCCTGGTGGCCCTCGGCTACCGGGCGCTGAACACGCGGGTGCCGGACTCCGGCACGTCGTTCACCTGGGCCACGCACGCCTTCGGGCCGTATGTCGGGTGGATGGGCGGCTGGGGGCTCATCGCCGCCTCCGTGATCGTGCTGTCCAACCTGGCGGCCGTCGCCGTCGACTTCACGTTCCTGCTGCTCGCCCAGATCACCGGGAGCCAGGCCATCGCGGACCTGGCCGGCAACCTGTGGGTCAACATCCCCCTGACCCTGGTGTACCTGGCCCTGGCCGGATGGATCTCGCACCGCGGCATGGAGACCACCAAGCACCTGCAGTACATCCTGGTGGCCTTCCAGATCCTGGCCCTCGGTGCGTTCGCGGTCGCCGCCCTGACGCAGTCCTCCCGTGGCGCGGGCTTCGACCCCACCCCGGTGCAGCTGGACTGGTTCAACCCGTTCACCGCGGGCGACTTCAGTGTGGTCGCGGCCGGCGTCTCCCTGTCCATCTTCCTGTTCTGGGGCTGGGACGTGACCCTCACGATGAACGAGGAGACCAAGGACCCCGAGCGCACCCCCGGCCGGGCCGCCGCCGTCACCGTGTTCGTCATCATCGCCGTCTACATCCTGTCCGCCCTGGCCGTGATCTCCTGGGCGGGCATCGGCTCCGAGGGCCTGGGCGCGGGCAACCCGGACAACCAGGAGTCGATCTTCGCGGTCCTCGCCGGCCCGATCCTGGGCCCCTTTGCCGTGATCATGTCCAGCGCGATCCTCGTCAGCTCCCTGGCCTCCCTGCAGTCCACCATGGTCTCCCCGGCCCGCACCCTGCTGGCGATGGGCTTCTACCGGGCTGTGCCCGCGCGCTTCGCCGAGCTGAGCCCCCGGTTCAACAGCCCGGCCTTCGCGACCTGGGTGTGCGCGGGCTTCGCCGGCCTCTTCTACGTCGTCACGCGGCTGCTCTCCGAGAACGCCCTGTGGGACACCATCACCGCTCTGGGCCTGATGATCTGCTTCTACTACGGCATCACCGCCCTGGCCTGCGTCTGGTACTTCCGCCGCGAGTGGTTCACCTCGGTGGGCAACGCCCTCACCACCTTCCTGTTCCCGCTGATCGGCGGCCTCGTGCTGCTGGTGATGTTCTGCGTGACCGCGATGGACTCCACCGACCCCGACTACGGCTCCGGCTCCTCCGTGTTCGGTGTCGGCACCGTGTTCATCCTGGGCATGGGCGTGCTGGCCATCGGCGTGGTACTGATGATGTGGACGCGGCTGCGCCACCCGGCCTACTTCCGTGGCGAGACCCTGCCGCAGACGGACTCGACCCGACCCATCCCGATCATCCGTCCGGACGACGACGGCACTGCCGTGGTCCGGGACCCCAACGAGAGGACCCACTCATGAGCACCCCCACCGGCTATCGCGTGCAGGACCCCAGCACCGACCAGGTCGTGGAGACCTTCCCCGCCCTCGCCGACGGTGAGGTCGACCAGGTGCTGGCCGCCGCCGAGACCGCCCAGCGCGCATGGGCCGCCCGCCCCATCGAGGAACGCGCCACCATCGTGCAGAAGGTCGCGGACCTCTTCGAGGAGCGCAAAGACGAGCTCGCGCAGATCATCGCCACCGAGATGGGCAAGCGCGTGACCGAGGGCGTCGAGGAGGCGGAGTTCAGCTCGGCCATCTTCGGCTACTTCGCGGACAAGGGCCCCACCCTCGCCGCGGACCGCCCCATCGAGACCTACGGGGGCGGCCGCGCCATGATCCGCCACCTGCCCCTGGGTGTGCTGCTGGGCGTCATGCCGTGGAACTTCCCGTACTACCAGATCGCCCGTTTCGCCGCGCCGAACCTCATGCTCGGCAACGCGATCGTGCTCAAGCACGCCGAGATCTGCCCGCGCTCGGCCCTGGCCGTGCAGCAGATCATGGACGACGCCGGCGTGCCGGCCGGCGTGTACACCAACGTGTTCGCCACGCACGACCAGATCGCCGAGTTCATCGCCGACCCGCGCGTGGCCGGCGTCTCCCTGACCGGCTCCGAGCGGGCCGGCTCCGTGATCGGCGCGCTCGCGGGCCAGCACCTCAAGAAGGCCGTCCTCGAGCTCGGCGGGTCGGACCCGTACATCGTGCTCGACGCCGAGGATCCGGCCGAGGCCGCCCGCACCGCGTGGGCGACCCGCATGTACAACATGGGCCAGGCCTGCAACTCCAACAAGCGCATGATCGTCTCGGCGGACATCCATGACGCCTTCGTGGCCGAGCTGGTGTCCCTGGCCGACGCCATGAAGCCCGGGGAGGCCGCCGACGAGGACCCGACGGTGTTCACCCCGCTGTCCTCGCGCGGTGCCGCCGAGGGCCTGGCCGAGCAGGTGGAGCGGGCCCGTCAGCAGGGCGCGACCGTCCACGTCGGCGGGACCGTCACGGACGAGGCGGGCGCCCGCTTCGCCCCGGCCGTGATCACGGGCGTCACCTCCGAGATGGACGCCTACCGCGAGGAGCTCTTCGGCCCCGTCGCCGTCGTCTACAAGGTGGAGTCCGCGGACGAGGCGCTCGCCCTCGCCAACGACTCCCAGTACGGCCTGGGCGGCGCCGTGTTCTCCCAGGACGAGGCCCAGGCCGAGCGGATCGCCCGGCAGCTCGAGGTCGGCATGGCCAACGTCAACACGCCGGCGGGCGAGGGGGCGGAGATCCCGTTCGGCGGCGTCAAGCGCTCCGGTTTCGGCCGCGAGCTCGGCCCGCTCGGCATGGACGAGTTCGTCAACAAGCAGACGTACTTCGTCCAGGACTGACACCCCACGACGACGACGGGCCCGCCTCCGGTGACCGGAGGCGGGCCCGTCCGCGTCCCGCCGGCGTGGCGGGAGCAGTGGGTCAGCGACGCGCCAGACGTTCCAGCAGACGCTCCTCTGCGTCCTCGCCCGGGGTGATCCCGCGCGGGATGCGGAACAGGAAAACGAAGCCGAGCAGCCACCACAGGCCGAAGAAGGCATAGGCCATCGGGGCGATGGAGGCGGGCATCCCCGGAATGTAGAGGCTGAGCAGCCCCGCAGTGAGGATCACACCGGTCACGCCCAGCACTCGCCCGGCGGTCGCGCCGCCCGCGCGGAAGGGGCGGTCCATCTCCGGCTCGCGGCGGCGCAGGAGCAGGAACACGACGCAGACCATCATGTAGGTGAACACGATGGACGGGGATCCGGAGTCGACGAACCAGCCCAGGGCGCCCGCGCCGAAGAACGGCGCCGCGATGGAGAGCACGCCGATGAACAGCACCGCGTTCGACGGGGTCCGGTACTTCGGGTGGATGTGTCCGAACCAGCGGGGCAGCATGCCCGAGACGCCCATCGCGTAGAGCAGGCGAGCCGCGCCCATGAGCAGGGCGATCCAGGAGGTGAGGATGCCGGCCATGCCGCCCACGAGCAGCACGTTGGCCATGGCCGGGCTGTGGAACAGGGCCGCCATGGCGTCAGCCGTCACGAGGTCGGAGTTCACGAGCTGCTCACGGGGCATCGAGGACGCGTTCGTCAGGATCACCATGATGTACCAGAGGGTCGCGGCGGCCACCGAGACGATGATCATCACGCCCATGCGGCGAGGGGGCATGTTGAGCTCCTCGGCCGACTGCGGGATGACGTCGAAGCCCACGAAGAGGAACGGCACGACGACCATCACCGTGAAGAGGCCCCGGGCGTCCGTGAAGAGGGGCTCGAAGTTCGCGACGGAGCCACCCGTTCCGGCCCCGAACACCAGGAGAGCGCCGATGACGAGCAGCGTGGCGACGACGATCGTCTGCACGATGCCGGCCAGTTTGACGCCGATGTAGTTGATCCAGGTGATGACCACGGCGGCCCCGGCGCCGACCAGCGCCCAGACGAGGTAGACGTCCGAGCCGAAGGCGTTCCACAGCGGGATCGACTCGATCTCGGGCCAGATGTACGCGGCGGTGCGGGGGAGGGCGACGGCCTCGAACGCGACGATCGAGATGTAGCCGCCCGTGATGCCCCACGAACCGAGGAAGCTCCACCGCGCGCCCATGCCACGCAGCAGGTAGTGATGCTCGCCGCCGGCCTTCGGGATCGCTGCGACGAGCTCGGCGTACACCAGCGCGACGACGGTCATGATCAGGCCGCCGGAGACGATCGCGATGATCGAGCCCATGGTGCCGGCGTCCTTGAGCCAGCCGCCCACGAGGACGACCCAGCCGAAGCCGATCATGGCGCCGAAGCCCATGGCGTAGGCGTCGAGCGACGAGAGGGTCTTCTTGAGACCCGGCCCTGTCGCGGGCGGGGAGGAGGTCACGTGGCTCATGGAGCCCCCTTTCTCGGGGGGTGGGGAAGTGATGACCGCCATATTCTCCCCGATCGTCGGCCGGGGCCGTCTCCGTCAGTGACGCGCCTGTCACACAGCGGGTTCTAGGCTGGCGCGCCCTTGTCCCTTCATCCGGGGCGTGGCCATCATGGACCGGATCCCCGTCGAGAACTGCAGAATCGAGAATGTCTGATGTACCCCACCCCGATTACCTTCGACGTGGCGCGCGCCGGCCGCGCTCTCGCCCAGGTCAGTGTCCGCACCCTGGCCACCGCGGCCGGCCTCGAGAAGGAGCAGCTGCGCCGCTTCGAGAAGGGGCTGGCCGACCTGCGGGTGGACGAGCGTCTGCGTCTGGAGAAGGCCCTGCGGAAGTACGGCGTCGGGCTGGTCCCGGAGGACGAGTTCGGCGGCACGGGGGTCCGCCGGATCTTCACCGCCGAGAAGTCCCGGCGCCTCGAGGCCCTGGAGAACGAAGGCGGCCCCGCGTACGAGGACGACATCTGAGTCCTCCACCGACAGGCGGACGGCCCCGCATCCCGGGCAGGGATGCGGGGCCGTCGTCGGTCCGCCGATGGCGGGGGCTCAGGCGGACTGCAGCGCCTTCGTGACCTCGCTCAGGCCCTCCTTGAGGAGGTCTTCACCGATGGTCAGCGGCGGCAGGAAGCGGACGACGTTGCCGTAGGTGCCGCAGGTGAGCAGGATGACGCCGGCGGCGCGCACGGCCGCGGCCACGGTGGCGGTCAGCGTCGCGTCCGGCTCGCCGGTGGCGGGGTCCACGAACTCGATCGCCATCATCGCGCCGCGGCCGCGGACCTCGGCGATGCGGTCGTCGGCGTTCTGCGCGAAGTGCTCGCGGATGACCTGCTCGATCCGGCGGGCCTTCTCCAGGAGACCGTCCTCCTCGACGGCCTCGAACACGGCGAGCGCCGCCGCCGTGGCGACGGGGTTGCCGCCGTAGGTGCCCCCGAGGCCGCCCGGGTGCACGGAGTCCATCACCTCGGCGCGGCCGGTGACGCCGGAGAGCGGCATGCCGCCGGCGATGCCCTTGGCGGTCGCCATCAGGTCCGGCTCGATGCCCTCGGTCTCGGAGGCGAACCAGGCGCCGGTGCGGGCGATGCCGGACTGGACCTCGTCCGCGATGAACAGGACGTCGTTGGCCTTGCACCACTCGACCACGGCCGGCAGGAAGCCCTCGGCCGGGACGATGAAGCCGCCCTCGCCCTGGATCGGCTCCATGATCACGGCGGCCAGGTTGTCGGCACCGATCTGCTTCTCCAGCGCGGAGATGGCGCGCTGCGCGGCCTCGGCGCCGGACAGGCCGTCCCGCAGCGGGTAGGAGCCGGGCACGCGGTAGATCTCGGGGGCGAACGGTCCGAAGCTGTGCTTGTAGGGCATGGACTTGGCGGTCAGCGCCATCGTCAGGGTGGTGCGGCCGTGATAGGCGTGGTCGAACGCGGCCACGGCCTGCTTGCCGGTGTAGGCGCGGGCCACCTTGACGGCGTTCTCCACGGCCTCGGCGCCGGAATTGAACAGGGCGGTGCGGGTCTCGCCGGGGATCGGGCTGGTGCGGTCCAGCTGCTCGGCCACGGCCACGTAGCCCTCGTAGGGCGTGATCATGAACGAGGTGTGGGTGAACTGCGCGACCTGCTCCTGGACGGCGGCCACGACGCGCGGGTGGGAGGCGCCCACGGAGGTGACGGCGATGCCGGAGGCCAGATCGATCAGGCGGTTGCCGTCCACGTCCTCGAGGATGCCGCCCGCGGCGCGGGCCGCGTACACCGGCATCGTGGTGGCCACGCCGGCTGGGACGGCGCGCTTCTGGCGCTCGGCGAGCTCACGGGAGCGTGGGCCGGGCAGCTCGGTGGCCAGATGGCGGGTCTGCTCGAGGTCGGGGGTGGCGGTCATGGGGATGCCTCCTGGGGACGGCTCACGGGGAGCGGGGACGACGGGTGGGCACGACGACGACGCGTCGGGCCGCGTCCTCCCATGGTGGGGCGTCGAGGCCATGCCGTCCAGTGATGATCCGGCATGGAGGCTATGCTTATCCGGCATGGAGGAGAAACTGCTCAGGGCCTTCGTCACGGTGGCCGAGGTCGGCACGGTCTCGGGGGCCGCGATCCGCCTGGATCTCGTGCAGTCCGCGCTCAGTCGGCAGCTGCAGCGGCTTCAGCGTGAGCTGCGCCTGCCACTGTTCGCCCGGGTCGGCGGCCGGCTCGAGCTGACGACGGCCGGCGAGGCGTTCCTCCCGGTGGCGCGCGAGGTCCTCGTCGCCCATCGCCGGGCGGAGCAGGCGGCCCGCACGCTCGCCTCCGGTCGGCTCACGGACGTGGCCGTGGCCGCACCGGGCACCACCCTCATCGACGTCGTGCTGCCGTTCGTGGCCACCTTCGGGGAGGAGGACCCGCGCCCGCGCGTCGCGGAGACCCAGCTGGACGACTCGCTGCTCGACGCCGTCGCGCGGCACGACCTCGTGGTGATGCCGACGGTGCCGCCGCCCTCCGTCGCGTCGCTGCCGCTGATGGACCTGCCGGTCTGGGCGTACGTCGCCCCGGGCCACCCCTGGGCGGGCCGGACGCGGGTGTCCCTCGACGACCTCGTGGCCCAGCCGGTCGTCGCACCCGCCCGCACCTTCATGGCGCGGCGCGTCCTCGACGGCGCCGTGGCCGTGGCGGGCCTCACGCCGCCGGCCCTCGTCGAGGCGAACTCCGGGCGGGTGGCCCAGGCCCTGGTCGCGACGGGGGCGGGCGTCGCCGTCGTCACCGAGGACCCGGCCTTCGAGCTGACGCCGGTGCGGGTCATCGCGCAGGGGCGGGCGCTCGCGGTGCGACTGCACGCGGCGTGGCGGGAGGACCACTTCGCCACCGCGACGCTGGAGAAAATCGCCCGTCGGCTGCAGGCCTTCGTCCGGGACCGCTATGCCGAGCCCGGGGACGACGCGCCGCGCTGAGGCCGGAGCGCGTGAGACCATGCCGTCGTCGGACGCGGCCCCGGGCGGGCCGCGTCGATGCACACGAGGGGAGAACCCGGATGAACACCACCGTCCGACGCGCCCTGTGGGTGGTCCTGGTGCTGCTGTGCCTGGGACTCGTGTTCCTCGCGCTGCGCGGGGTGCTGGCGGTCGGCGCCGTGCCGATCAGCGCCGCCCCCACCCTCAGCGCCACGGCGTCCGCGACCCCGTCGCCGTCGCCGTCGCCGTCCTCGGCACGCTTCACGCCCAGCCCCGCAACGACGGCCACCCCGACCCCGACGCCGAGCCCGTCCTCGGCGTCACCCACGCGGGAGGCGGCGGTTCCCGTCGAGACCCAGGAGCTCGCCGGCACACCCACGCCGTCCGAGGAGCCGACCCCCACCGAGGAGCCGGCGCCGTCCGAGGAGCCGGCACCGTCCGAGGAGCCGACCCCCGCCGCGGCCGCCCACCTCTCCGGCCCCGCCGCCCCGTGGGACGAGGTCACGGCGACGCCCGTGCACGTGGACGTCCACCAGGACGGCGAGCAGATCGTCGGAGCGGGGATCGACCTCACGCAGTTGGATGAGGGCGGCGACCTGGACCCGGAGCCACAGACGGTCGGCTGGTACGGCCCGCCGCAGTGGGGCACCACGCCGGGGGAGCGGTCCCGGTACGCGGGGGTCCTGGCCGGGCACGTCGTCTACCACGGCGTGCGGGACGTGTTCTGGAACCTGGGCGACGTGCGCGCGGGTGCCGTCGTCGTGGTGACATACGACGACGGCACGCAGGCCGCCTTCGAGGCGGACGCGGACGCGGTCTCGGTGGAGAAGGAGGCGCTCACCCAGGATCCGTCGCACCGCTGGGCATGGGAGCCCGGGGGCGACGACGCGAAGGTCACGCTGATCACGTGCGACCTCGTGCCGGGCACCGGGATGGCCGGGAACGCCTTCAACAACTGGGTGGTGCAGGCCACCCGCGTCGCCTGAGGCCGCGGCGACCCCGGGGCCGGGAGGCCGGAGGGGTACCCTGGGGAGGCCGGGGCGGCCGACCGCGTCGGACCGCCCTTGACCCCGTGACCGGGTGACGACCGCCGAGAGGACCTGCGCCCATGAGCCGAGCCGACATCGCCCCCGCCCGCGTGCACCCCCGCCGCTGGAGCGTGGCCGTCGGAGGGGCGCTCCTGAGCATCACCCTGGCCACCGGCGGCTGCAGCGTCGCCGAGGAGCCCGGACAGACCGGTGGCACGGAGGCGGGGAACACCTACCTGGAGGGCGTGCTGGCCAGCCCCAGCCAGACGTCCGCCGACCCGCTCGCGGCGGACATCCAGTTCGCGGGTCTGCTGCTGCGCAACCACCGCGACGCGATCCAGCAGTCCGATCAGGTGCTGGGCAAGGACGGCGTGGACCAGGAGATCCGGGCCACCGCCGAACGGATGAAGTCCGAGCACGAGGAGCGGGCGGGCCGGCTCGAGTCGATGCTCGAGGGCTGGGGCGTCCCCTCGGATGACGTGCGCGGTGCGGGTGCCGAGGCGACCCCGTCTGCGCAGCCCGAGTCCACGGAGGACGCGGAGCCGGCGGAGATCGTGGGCGACGAGCTGCGCGCCGGACTCCTGTCCGACCGGGAGAAGAACGTGCTGGCCGCCGCCGAGCCGGAGGAGGCAGGACGGATCTACCTGCTCCAGATGCGCCGCCTCTATCAGGGCGCGCTGACGATCTCCGCCACGGAGGCGGAGGACGGCTCGGACGACGCGGCGAAGGAGCTGGCCTCCAGCGTGGTCGAGGGCCACCGCAAGGAGCTGGAGAGTTTGGCCGCGACGCTCGCGGAGATGGGCGTGATCGGGTCGAGCGGGGCGCGCACGGCGGAACCGTCCGGGTTCACCGGCCCCATCAAGATCGAGGGCACCGGCGCCGACGGCGGCTCCGTCCCCTCGGACTTCGTCCCGGAGCCGCTGCAGCGGGTGCGCAACTTCCGCGCCACCCAGAAGCCGGTGCTGCCGTCGTCGAGCTCGCCCAGTTCCTCCAGCGCGTCGGGCTCCGCCAGCGCCTCCGGCCGGGACGCCGAGGACCAGCGGGGGCGGGACGCCGCGTCGGCGAGCCCGTCGCCCAGCCCGGCCGACACGGCGCAGGCCACCCCGCGCCCCTCCTCCGGGGCGAGCCCCTCGCCCAGCGCGTCCCGCTGACGCGCGGCGCCGGCCGGCCCGATCCGCATCGCGCGTCGCCGTGACCGAGTCGATAGCGCTTCGTCACCGGACAGTGACCCGCCTCACGTCCGCGCGGCGTAGATTCGTGCCGAAGCGGCGAGTGCGGCATCCGGTCGACCTCGGGCGTCCGAGCCGGAGAACCCTTCGGCCCGTCGCAGCACCGCACCCCTGGAGGAGCACGATGCGCACCGCCCGACCGACCCGCCTTGCCGCCGCCCTGGGCGCCGGCGTCCTTCTCACCGGCCTGGGGGCGACCCCTGCCCTCGCCTCACCCGCCCACCCCGCTGGATGGACCGCCGAGCACGGCCTGCCCGGCGGATCCTTCCTCGTGGCCGGCGCGGAGGGTGAGACCGGTGCCTCCTTCGGCACCGAGTTCGAGGTGGACGAGTCCGACGTCCGCCTGACGGTGGCTCCGGTGCTGGAGGGGGAGGCCCGCGGCGCCGAGACCGAGGTCCCGTTCACGTACGACGACGAGTTGGAGCGCGGTGACTTCGACGTCGCCGCGGCCCGGCGGAGCCTGGGCGAGTCGGGGACCGGTCCCGTCGTCTACACCCTCTACGTCCTGGGCGGCGAGGTGGCCGCCCTCACCTACGGTCCGGACGCCGACCTCACCGACGCTGACCCGGGCGAGCCGCTGCGCGCCGACCAGCGTCATGAGCTCGGCTTCCACATGCTCCCCACCGCCTGGGACACCACCCTGCTCGCGGCGCCGGGGGAGCGACACGTGTTCATCTCCTCGTACACGGGCGATGAGGCGGCGCCGCTGACGCTCGTCGCGGGCCCGGCCGAGGGTCGGGTCGTCGAGGTGACGGAGGAGGAGACCGGCGGGCCGCGCGGCTACGTGTACCAGGCGCCCGAGGGCTTCACCGGATCCGACACCGTCACCCTGCGGGCCACGAGGGACGGCGTGACGACGACGCGGACGGTGACCGTGCGGTTCGGCGATCCCCGCGTGGACCTCTACGACTGGGAGAACGGGCGGATCCCGGGGTTCGTGACCTTCCCCGTGGCCGGCCCGTTCGACGACGCTCCGGGCCAGCCGGCCGATCCCGACACTCCCACCTCGCCGGCGGAGCCCGAGACCCCTGCGGATCCGGCCGACGGCGAGCACACGGTGCCGGACACGGTCGAGACCGGGCGTGGTCCGGCGGCGTGGCCCGTCGCCGTCGCGGTGCTGGCCGCGGGCGTCCTGGCCGTGGTGCGCCGGCACCGCGTCGCGGCCTGACCGCGCCGGTCAGCGGGGCGCGAGCAGCGCGCTCTTCTCCGGGTGCTCGTCGAACCACTGGGCGACGTACCAGCACATCGGCACGATGCGGCGGCCCCCTGCGGGGCCGCCGTTCGTCGCGATGTCCTCGACGGCGCCCGCGGTCAGCGCGGCGGCGTGGCCCCGGCCGCGGTGCACCGGGATGGTGAACGCGCGGTTCAGGGAGACGGCCGCGCCGTTGTCCCGGAAGTCGAGGACGGCGAGCAGTGTGCCGCCGTCGTGGAGCTCGTAGCGGGACTCGGCGTCATTGCGGGTGACGGTGGGGGAGGTGCTCATGCCGGGGCAACCCCCGGTGGTCACGGGGTATTCCGACGCCGGCCGGCGGCGGGCTCCTACATGTAGTGGTCCGCGGGGGCCGGACACGCCGCTCGCGGACGTGGCGAACCCGACTTTCCGGCTGTGGGAACCCGGCCCCGAGATCTCCACCGGCTGTGGACAGTCGACCTCGGTCCCGGCGTGTCCCGCATGTCCGCGCGGATCGTCTCGCACAGCAGGGTGTGGACAGGATGGGCAGAGGGTGGGGATACGTAACTACAGCGGTGTGACTACTACATGTAGGGATGGTTCCCGGCTGTGATCACTAGATGTAGTATCGACGCAGATGTTCGGCACGCCCCGTGATTCACCTCGCGGGCGCCGCGCCGACACCCGCAGACCACCAGAGACCACGAAGGAACAGGGATCGCCATGACCGTCACCGTGTACACCAAGCCGGCCTGCGTGCAGTGCAACGCCACCTACCGTGCACTGGACAAGAAGGGCATCGCCTACGAGGTCGTGGACATGTCCCAGGACCCCGCCGCCCTCGAGCGCGTCCGTGCCCTCGGCTTCATGCAGGCCCCCGTCGTCGTCACCGAGACCGACTCCTGGTCCGGCTTCCGCCCGGACAAGATCGCCGAGCTCGCCGAGTCCGCCGCGGCATCGGTGGCCTGACCGGAGTCGACATGACCGTCGCCGCGGACCCGAGCCACATCCGCTCGGCCGAGGCGCAGGGGCTCGTCCCCACCGACGCGGGACTGATCTACTTCTCCTCCGCCTCCAACTACACGCACCGCTTCGTCGAGAAGCTCGAGCTGCCCGAGGACCGGGTGGCTCGACTGCCGTTGATCACCCGGGAGCCCACCCTCGGGGCCACCGCCCCGTACGTCCTGATGACCCCCACCTACGGCGGGGGCAGCGGGCCGGGCGCGGTCCCGAAGCAGGTGATCAAGTTCCTCAACGTCCCGGAGAACCGTCACTGGATTCGGGGTGTGATCGCGTCCGGGAACACCAACTTCCATGAGGGCTACTGCCTGGCCGGCTACATCATCTCCCGCAAGTGCCAGGTGCCCCTCATGTACAAATTCGAGCTGATGGGCACGCCCGACGACGTCGAACGCGTCCGCGGCGGCCTGGAAGGACTGTGGACATGACCACCACCGCACCCACCGAGGCGGACCTCATCCGCCAGGCGAAGAACATGCCCGCCGAGTGGCAGAACCTCGGCTACCACGAGCTCAACGCCATGCTGAACCTCTACGGCGCCGACGGTCGCATCCAGTTCGAGGCCGACCACGCGGCCGCGCGCCAGTACTTCCTGCAGCACGTCAACACCAACACGGTGTTCTTCCACGACCTGGAGGAGAAGCTCGACTACCTGCAGAAGAACGACTACTACGAGACCGAGACGTTCGAGCAGTACCCCTTCGAGTTCATCCGGGGCCTGTTCGATCGTGCCTACAAGGCCAAGTTCCGCTTCCCGACCTTCCTCGGCGCGTTCAAGTTCTACACCTCGTACGCCCTGAAGACCTTCGACGGCAAGCGCTACCTCGAGCGCTACGAGGACCGCGTCGCCGTCGTCGCCCTCCACCTGGCCCGGGGCGACCAGGAGCTGGCCACCCACCTGGTGGACGAGATGATCGCCGGCCGCTTCCAGCCGGCCACCCCCACGTTCCTCAACTCGGGCAAGAAGCAGCGCGGTGAGCTCGTCTCCTGCTTCCTGCTGCGCATCGAGGACAACATGGAGTCGATCGCCCGCGGCATCAACTCCGCCCTGCAGCTGTCCAAGCGCGGCGGCGGCGTGGCCCTCTCGCTGACCAACATCCGCGAGCACGGCGCGCCCATCAAGCAGATCGAGAACCAGTCCTCCGGCGTCATCCCCGTGATGAAGCTCCTCGAGGACTCCTTCTCCTACGCCAACCAGCTCGGCGCGCGCCAGGGCGCCGGCGCGGTGTACCTCAACGCGCACCACCCGGACATCCACCGCTTCCTCGACACCAAGCGCGAGAACGCGGACGAGAAGATCCGCATCAAGACCCTCTCCCTCGGCGTCGTGATCCCGGACATCACGTTCCAGCTGGCGAAGAAGAACGAGGACATGTACCTGTTCTCGCCGTACGACGTCGAGCGCGTCTACGGGGTGCCGTTCTCCGAGATCTCCGTGACCGAGAAGTACTACGAGATGGTCGACGACGCGCGGATCAAGAAGACCAAGATCAGCGCGCGTGAGTTCTTCCAGACCATCGCCGAGATCCAGTTCGAGTCCGGCTACCCGTACGTCGTGTTCGAGGACACCGTGAACGCCGCGAACCCGATCAAGGGCCGCATCACCATGTCCAACCTGTGCTCCGAGATCCTGCAGGTCTCCGAGGCCTCCGAGTACAACGAGGACCTGAGCTACGCCCACGTGGGCCAGGACATCTCCTGCAACCTCGGCTCGATGAACATCGCCAAGACCATGGACTCGCCGGACTTCGGCCGGTCCGTGGAGACCGCGATCCGTGCGCTGACGGCCGTGTCGGTCATGTCCGACATCCAGTCGGTGCCGTCCATCGCCAAGGGCAACGCGGCCTCCCACGCCATCGGCCTGGGGCAGATGAACCTCCACGGCTACCTGGCGCGCGAGCGCGTCCACTACGGCTCGGAGGAGGGCATCGACTTCACGAACATGTACTTCTACGCGGTGCTGTTCCACGCGCTGCGGGCCTCGAACCGGATCGCCATCGAGACCGGCCAGCGGTTCGGCGGGTTCGAGGACTCGAAGTACGCCTCGGGGGAGTTCTTCGACAAGTACACGGACCAGGAGTGGGCGCCCGCCACCGAGCGCGTCGCCGAGCTGTTCGCCGAGGCCGGCATCGCCCTGCCCACGCAGGACGACTGGCGTGAGCTGAAGGCCTCCGTCATGGAGCACGGCATCTTCAACCGCAACCTGCAGGCCGTCCCGCCGACGGGCTCGATCTCCTACATCAACAACTCGACCTCCTCGATCCACCCGGTGGCCTCGAAGATCGAGATCCGCAAGGAGGGCAAGCTCGGCCGCGTGTACTACCCGGCGCCGTACCTCACCAACGAGAACCTCGAGTACTACGAGGACGCGTACGAGATCGGCTACGAGAAGATCATCGACACGTACGCCGCGGCGACGCAGCACGTGGACCAGGGCCTGTCCCTGACGCTGTTCTTCAAGGACACGGCCACCACCCGTGACCTGAACCGCGCGCAGATCTACGCGTGGACGAAGGGCATCAAGACGATCTACTACATCCGCCTGCGCCAGCTCGCGCTGGAGGGCACCGAGGTCGAGGGCTGCGTCAGCTGCATGCTCTGACAGCCAGCCCTTCGAGGCGGGAAATCCGGCGTATTCCGCGCTTCTGAGCGCAGGTGCGCTCGATTTCCCGCCGCGAAGTGGAGCGGCGCGCCTGGCCGGGCGGGGCGGGCCCACGACGTCGTGAGCCCGGACCTGCCCGAGTGGCTGCCGCTGCCCCTGCGGGCCTAGACTGTCCCGGACCCGCGCCCCGCTGACCGTGCTCTCGAGAGCCCCCGGAATCCGCGGATTCTCAACGAATTCTTCTGAAGGATGTGCCCTGCCGTGACCGAGACCCAGCAGTCCCACCTCGTCGAGGCGATCAACTGGAACCGCATTCAGGACGAGAAGGACGTGGAGGTGTGGAACCGCCTCGTCAACAACTTCTGGCTGCCGGAGAAGGTGCCGCTGTCCAACGACGTCCAGTCCTGGTCCCACCTCACGGATGAGGAGCGGCTGCTCTCCATGCGCGTGTTCACGGGCCTGACCCTGCTGGACACGATCCAGGGCACCGTGGGCGCCGTCTCCCTCATCCCGGACGCCATGACCCCGCACGAGGAGGCCGTCCTCACGAACATCGCGTTCATGGAGTCGGTGCACGCGAAGTCGTACTCCTCGATCTTCTCCACGCTGGCCTCCACCCCGGAGATCGACGAGGCGTTCCGCTGGTCCCGTGAGAACCGGAACCTGCAGGCCAAGGCCCGCCTGATCGTGGAGCGCTATGACGGCCAGGACCCGTACAAGAAGAAGATCGCCTCCACCCTGCTCGAGTCCTTCCTCTTCTACTCGGGCTTCTACTGGCCCATGTACCTCTCCGGGCACGCCCGCCTCACCAACACCGCCGACCTGATCCGCCTGATCATCCGCGACGAGGCGGTGCACGGGTACTACATCGGCTACAAGTACCAGCGGAGCATCGAGACCCTGCCGGAGGAGAAGCGGGAGGAGCTCAAGGCGTTCACCTTCGAGCTGCTGTTCGAGCTGTACGAGAACGAGGTCGAGTACACCCATGACCTCTACGACGCCGTCGGTCTGGCCGAGGACGTGAAGAAGTTCCTGCACTACAACGCGAACAAGGCGCTGATGAACCTGGGCTACGAGCCCATGTTCCCGGCCGAGACCACGAACGTGAACCCCGCCATCCTCTCCGCGCTCTCCCCGAACTCGGACGAGAACCACGACTTCTTCTCCGGCTCCGGCTCCTCCTACGTGATCGGCAAGGCCGAGAACACCGAGGACGAGGACTGGGACTTCTGATCCCGTCCGCCTGAGCCCCGTCCCGACGACGGCCGGTCGCCTCCCCGCGGAGGCGCCCGGCCGTCGTCGTCTCGCGGGGGCATCACACGTCGGCCCCGGGCCCCGCAGTATGACGCTGCGCGTCACCGCCCTGCCCGATGGAGCGCACACGCTGCGATAGGCTTGGGCCCAGCTTCAGGAGAAGCGGCTGTGGACCCCGCCTCGGCGGGTCCACGTGGTCCCACGACGAGCCGCTCGCCAACCCCATGTTCACGGGTGGCAACGGACCGAGAAGCGGCCCGCCTCCGCTGCGTGCAGACCCCTCGAGGGGAGCCCGCGGTGACTGGGGGACGGGCAAGAGCAGCGTTCGAAAGGATCCCGGCCTCCGGCTCGGGGCGTCTCTCGCCCCCCGCCCGCCGTGCTGTGCCCCGCGGGGAATCACCCACCGCACGGCCCACCCCGCACCGTTCCGCACCCGCCGTGCCCACCCGCGCCGGCGACGTCGCACCGTCCTCCAAGGAGAACCCCATGACGACCCCCTCGAACATCTCCCGCCGCTCCTTCGCCGGCCTGTCCTTGGCCGCCGTCGGCGCGTTCGCCCTGACCGCCTGCAACTCGCAGGCCGAGAAGAAGGGCGACGACGGCGCCCAGACCGTGCGCATCGGCGTCGTGTCCGAGAACGAGACGCACCGCGCCCTGGTGAAGCTCGCCAAGGAGAAGCACGGCATCGACGTCGAGATCCGCAACTTCACCGAGTACACGCAGCCGAACCCGGCGCTGGACAACGGCGACATCGACATGAACTGGTTCCAGCACATCGCCTACCTGGCCGACTACAACCAGGCCTCCGGCAAGGACCTGACGCTGATCGGGACCACCGAGATCATCCCGCTGCCCCTGTACTCCAAGAAGTACAAAGACGTCTCCGAGTTCAAGAAGGGCGACACCGTCGCCATCCCGAACGACACCGTGAACCAGGCCCGCGCCATCAACGTGCTCGTCGCCGCCGGCCTGTTGAAGCTGTCCAACGAGACCATCCGCCCGGAGGTCCGCGACATCGACGAGGCCGCCTCCACCGTGACGGTGCAGCCCGTGGCCGCGCAGCAGACCGTGAACGCGCTCGAGTCCGTGCAGGGCGCGGTCATCAACAACACGTTCTCGGCCGACGCCGGCATCGACACGAACACCGCCCTGTTCAAGGACGACCCCCAGGCCGACTCCGCCAAGCCGTTCGTCAACGGCTTCGCCGTGCGCCGCGCGGACCGCGAGAACGAGACCTACAAGAAGGTCGCGGCCCTGTACCACGAGCAGGCCGTGCTGGACGAGTCCGCGAAGCTCTCCTCCGACACGAGCGTGCCGGTGCAGCTCGACGCCGCCCAGATCGACGAGACCCTGAAGCAGTACCAGGACGCGATCGCGAAGCAGGACGCCTGATCCATGGCAGGTTCCCATACGTCCGACCGTGACGCGGTCACCCCGGGGCGCCACTCTGAGGGCGCCCCGGGGGAGCCGGTCATCGTCTTCGACCACGTCAGCCGCGTCTACGCCGCCAAGAAGGGCCGCGGCGTCACGGCCGTGGACGACGTCTCGCTCTCCGTGCGACGCGGCGAGGTCTTCGGCGTGATCGGCTTCTCCGGCGCCGGCAAGTCCACCCTGATCCGCATGATCAACGGGCTGGAGAAGCCGACGTCGGGCACCGTCACGGTGCTGGGCCAGCAGGTCTCCCACCTGTCCGAGGCGAAGCTGCGTCCGCTGCGCACCCGCATCGGCATGGTGTTCCAGCAGTTCAACCTGCTGACCTCCCGCACGGTGGCCGGGAACATCGAGTTCGCCCTGGACACGGCCGGCTGGCCACGCTCCAAGCGCCGCGCTCGCGTGGCGGAGCTGCTCGAGTTCGTCGGCCTGGCGGACAAGGCCAAGCACTACCCGGAGCAGCTCTCGGGCGGCCAGAAGCAGCGCGTCGGCATCGCCCGCGCCCTGGCCGCCGAGCCGGAGATCCTGCTCGCGGACGAGGCCACCAGCGCCCTGGATCCCTCGACGACGCACGAGGTGCTCTCCGTGCTGCGCCGCGTCAACGAGGAGCTCGGGGTCACGATCGTGGCCATCACCCACGAGATGGAGGTCATCCGCTCGATCGCCGACCGCGTCGCCGTGATGGACACCGGCCGCGTGGTGGAGTCCGGCAAGGTCTACGACCTCTTCTCTCGGCCCGCCCACTCCGCCGACGCCGCGTCCTTCGTGGCCACGGCGCTCAAGGACCGGCCGAATGCCGAGGAGGTGGCCCGCATCCGGGCGCGCACCGAGGGTCGGCTGATCATGGTCTCGCTCAAGGACTCCGCCGCGGTCTCGGCGGTGCTCGGCACCGCATCGACGCGCGGCGTGGGCTTCGAGATCGTCCACGGCGGCATGTCCGCCACCAAGGACTCCGCGTACGGCCTGCTCACCGTGGCGCTCACGGGCGAGGCCGCCGCGGTGGACGCGTTTGTCGCGGACCTGGCCGGCGCCGGAGACGTGCAGGAGGTGCACCAGTGATCGACCGATTCCAGAACCTCGACTGGGGGTACTACGGCCCCGAGCTGATGACCGCCGTGGGGGACACCCTCTACATGGTCGGCTGGTCCTTCATCCTCGGCGGCATCCTCGGCCTGCTGGTCGGGCTCGTCCTCTACACCACGCGCCCGGGCGGCATCTTCGCCAACCGTGCCGTCTACCTGGTCACGAACTTCATCGTGAACCTCATCCGGCCCATCCCGTTCGTCATCCTCATCGCCGCCCTGCAGCCGCTGACCATCGCGGTGCTCGGCACCGGCATCGGCAACACCGCCGTGGTGTTCTGCATGATCTGGGCGTCCACGTTCGGCATCGCCCGCATCGTGGAGCAGAACCTCGTCTCGCTGGACCCCGGCGTGATCGAGGCCGCCCGCGCGATGGGCGCCTCCCGCATGCGGATCGTGCGCGCCGTGGTGCTGCCCGAGGCCCTCGGCCCGCTGATCCTCGGCTTCACGTTCGTGATCATCTCGCTCGTGGACATGTCCGCGATGGCGGGCATCATCGGCGGCGGCGGCGTCGGCAACTTCGCCATCGTGGAGGGCTACAACCGGTTCCGTCCGGAGGTCACCTGGCTGGCCGTGATCGTGGTGATCGTGTTCGTCCAGGCGCTGCAGCTGATCGGCAACGGCATCGCCCGCAAGGTCATGCGCCGCTGAACCCCGGCTCGGTCCGCACGACGACGGCCGGTGACATCCCCGCGGGGACGTCACCGGCCGTCGTCGTTCTGGCAGACTTCGGCCCATGACCGACATCACCTCCACCCCCGCGACCTCCGTCGCCGACGATCCCCTGGCCTTCTACGTCCGCCTCGGCGAGCCCACCGTGGACGCCGACGGCGTCCGCACCTCCCGCGTGCGCTCCACCGTGCACGCCCAGGGCGCATGGCGGGAAGAGGAGATGCACATGGCCGCCGTCTCGGGCCTGCTGCTGCACGAGGTCGCCGCGCACGAGACCACTCCCGGGCTGCGGGTGGGACGGCTCTCCTACGACATCCTGGGCACGCTCTGGTCGGGCGAGCTCGAGGTGGTCACGCGCACCCTGCGTCCGGGCCGGACCATCGAGCTCGTCGAGTCCGTGCTCCACGCCCGGGGCCGCACCGTGCTGACCCTGCGGGCCTGGCTGCTGTCCACCTCGGACACCTCCGCCGTCGCCCAGCTGCCGGACGAGCCCCTCCCGCCGCGCTCGCAGGCGCAGTCGCACAACGCGCTCCACGGATGGGGAGGCGGGTACATCGCCTCCCTCGACGGCGTCATCCTGCCCGGCCACGGGCCGGGCCACGGCCGGGTGTGGCTCACCACGGACCGCGAGATGGTGGCGGGGGAGAGCACGAGCGACCTGGTGCGCCTGATCAGCCTCACCGACGCAGCCAACGGGATCGCCCCGGCCCTGCCGGCGAAGCCGGGCGGGTGGTTCTTCCCCAACGTGGACCTGCAGATCCACCTGTACCGCGAGCCCACCGGCCACTGGCTCGGCCTCGCGGGGCAGGTCACGGTGGGCCCGGACGGCGTGGGCCTGACCAGCACCGTCCTCCACGACGACGACGGCCCCTTCGCCCACGTCGAGCAGACCCTCACCCTGCGCTCCTGGCCGGTCGAGGGCGGCCTGTGAGTGCAGCTCCCCGGCTGCGCTGGGCTGTGCAGGAGCGGACCCTCGGGGCCGTCGAAGACCTCGACTGGGCCATGGGCGAGCTGGCCGTCTTCCGCGCCGCCGCGGCCGAGGGAAGGGCCCTCGACGATCTGATCCGCGTCTACGTGCCCGAACCGACGGTCGCGTTCGGCCAGCGCGACGCGCGGCTGCCCGGTTTCGCGGCCGCGGCTGCGGCGGCCCGGGCCCACGGCTTCGCGCCGGCGGTGCGCCGGGCCGGCGGGAGGGCGGCGGCCTACCATCACGGCTGCCTGGTGGTGGACCACCTGAGCCAGCAGGAGGACGCGGCACTCACCCAGCAGGCCCGGTTCGCCGAGTTCGCCGACCTGTTCGTGCGGGCGTTCGCGCGCATGGACGTGCCCGCCTCCGTGGGCGAGATCCCGGGGGAGTACTGCCCGGGCGAGTTCTCCGTGCAGGGTCCTGCGCCGACGTACCCGGTGAAGCTGGCCGGCTCCGCGCAGCGCGTGGTGAAGGGGGCGTTCCTGTTCTCCACCCACGTGGTGGTGTCCGACCCCGCTCCGCTGCGGGCCGTGCTCGTCGACGTCTACCGGGAGCTCGGCCTGGACATGGACCCCCGCACGGCGGGCGCGGCCGAGGACGTGCGTCCCGGGGTGAGCGTTCCCGCGTTCGCCGCGGCCCTGCGGGAGGAGTACACGGCGTGGGCGGCCGCCGCCGGGATCGAGGTCGTGGCCGAGCAGCTCGCCGTCCTCGGCGCGCGCACCTCCGGCTGAGGGCACGGACTGGCTGCGGGCGGGCCGTCAGGCCGTGAGATCCGCGATGATCTCCCGCTTGCGTCGCGGGGTGAAGCCGGCCGCCACGGCCGCCGCCCGGCGCGCCGCGTCCGTCCGGTACAGGGACCAGCCCCGCTGCACGAGGAACGGCACCGGCTTGCGGCGTTCGGCGACATCGCGCACGAACCGGCGGGCCGCCGTCGTGGTCCGCGCCTGGTCGATGTACCAGGCCGCGTAGCGGACTCCGGCCCGGTCCAGGGCGGCGGGCATGCGCTCGGCGAAGATGCCCTCCGCCACGATCACCCCGCCCGGCTCGAGCGCGACGGTGCTGTGCCCGCGGACGGAGGACGTGGAGATGTCGTAGTCGGGCACGCGCGTGGCGCCCTCCTCGAGCAGTTCGACGACGGCGTCCACGGCCGCCTGCTCATCCCACGTTCCGGGGTGGTCCCAGTCGATCTCACCGTAGGGGGTGCGCGGGAACACGGGGCCGGGCCCGCCCGCGGCGCCGTCGTCGGACTGCGGACGGTAGAACGCATCGAGCGAGAGGTGGGGCCGGCCGTGCCGCCGGGCCAGGTAGGACTTGCCGGAGCCCGACGCGCCGCCGAGCAGGATCACGGAGGGAGGGGGCGAGGCGGGGAGGATGGTCACGGGGGACCATTCTTCCCCACCTCGGCGCGTCCTCAGTGGCCGCGGTCGATCCACTCCTGCAGGTGCGGCTTCTCCGTGCCGATTGTGGTGGAGTCGCCGTGGCCGGTGTGGACCACGGTGGCCTCCGGCAGCGGGAACAGGCGCTCGCGGATGGACTCGATGATCGTGTCGAAGTCCGAGTACGAGCGGCCGGTGGCGCCGGGCCCGCCCTGGAACAGGGTGTCGCCGGAGAACACGACGCCGGTCGGGGCGCCGTCGTCGCCGGCCTCGCCCAGCGCGGGGGCGTACAGGCAGACCGAGCCGGGGGAGTGGCCGGGGGTGTGCAGCACCCGCAGCTCGACGCCGGCCACGCGCAGGACGTCGCCCTCGGCGAGCGCGCCGTCGGGCTCCTCGTCGGGGAAGACGTCGTCCCAGAGCATGCGGTCTGCGGGGTGGAGCAGCACGGGGGCGTCCACCATCTGGCGGAACTCCTGGACCTGGCGGATGTGGTCGTCGTGGCCGTGGGTGAGGACGATGGCCAGCACCTGGCGGCCGTTCACCTTCTTCCAGACGGCCGAGGCGTCATGGGCCGGGTCGATGACGACGCACTGCTCCGCGCCGCCGACGATCCACACGTTGTTGTCCACGTCGAACGTCTCCCCGTCCAGGGAGAACGTGCCGGAGGTGACCAGGTGATCGATGCGCGCCATCAGAGCACCACCACCGAGCGCAGGACGTCGCCGGACTTCATCGTCTCGAAGGCCTCGTTCACCTCGTCCAGGGCGATGGTCTCCGTGACGAACTCGTCCAGCGGCAGGCGGCCCAGGCGGTACTGGTCCACGAGCATGGGGAAGTCGCGCTCCGGCAGGCAGTCGCCGTACCACGAGGACTTCAGCGCGCCGCCGCGGCCGAACACCTCCGGCAGGGGCAGCTTCAGTTCCATGCCGGGGGTGGGCACGCCCACCAGGACGACGCGGCCGGCCAGGTCCCGGGCGTAGAACGCCTGCTCGTAGGTCTCCGGGCGGCCGACCGCATCGATGACCACGTCGGCGCCGAAGCCGCCGGTCGCCGCGCGGATGGCCTCCACGGGGTCCTCGTCCTTCGAGTTCACGGTGTGGGTGGCGCCGAGCTCCTTGGCCTTGGCGAGCTTCTTGGCGTCGATGTCCACCGCGATGATCGTGGTGGCGCCGGCGAGCTTCGCCCCGGCGATCGAGGCCACGCCGACGCCGCCGCAGCCGATCACGGCCACGGACTCGCCGCGCTTGACCTCGCCGGTGTTGATGGCCGCGCCGATGCCGGCCATGATCCCGCAGCCGAGCAGGCCGACCGCGGCCTGTTCCTCGGGCGTGTCGACGCCGTCGACCTGGGTGCACTGCTTGGCGTGGACGAGCGTCTTGTCCGCGAACGCCCCGATGCCCAGGGCCGGGGACAACTCCGTGCCGTCCTCCAGGGTCATCTTCTGGGTCGCGTTGTGGGTGTTGAAGCAGTACTTCGGCTCGCCCTTGCGGCACGCGCGGCACTCGCCGCACACGGCGCGCCAGTTGAGGATCACGGTGTCGCCGACCTGGACGTGGTCGACGCCCTCGCCGATCGCGGAGACCACACCCGTGGCCTCGTGGCCGAGCAGGTACGGGTACTCGTCGCCGATCCCGCCCTGCTGGTAGTGCAGATCCGTGTGGCAGACGCCGCAGGTCTTGATGTCGACGACGGCCTCGCCGGGTCCCGGATCGGGGATGACGATGGTCTCGATGGTGACGGGGGCGTCCTTCGCCATGGCGACGACGCCGCGGACCTTCTGGGACACGTTGTTCCTCCTGGTGGTGGGGATCTGCCCGAGGCCGCGCATGCGTGAGGCGGCGCGGCGGGCGGGCTCGTTCTGCCCATCCCATCACAGGACCCTGTGCGACGCATCGGTGAGCAGCCGGGGGGCCTGGTGTATGGCGTCACCATGGCGGCCGGGGGAGACTGCAACCTGACCCGCAACACCGATGTGAACGGAGGGGCGAACCGTGGCAGGACATGGCAGAGACGAGGACGAGGCGTACGAGGCTCCGGAGGCTCCAGCCGGGGCTCCGGCCGGTGCCGGCACGCTCGCTCAGTGGCGCATCCTGCTGGTGGGGCTGCTGATCGGCGTCGGCCTGGGAGTGGTGTTCGGACTGGGCACCGAGAGTCCCTGGGGCACTGTGCTCGGCTGCGCGATGATGGGCTTCGCCCTCGGCATCGCGTGGATGTATGTCGATCGTGGCCGGGACGGGAGGGACCGCTGACGTGTGCGGCCGCTACGTGATGGCCCGCGCCACGAGCGACCTGGTGGCCCTGGGCGATGCCGAGACGAATGAGGAGCTGGTGCTGCGCCAGAGCTGGAACGTGGCGCCGACAGCCGAGGTGCCGATCCTCGTGGCGCATGCGGACGACGTCGGCGCCGGAGTGACCCGGCGGATCCACGTGGCGCGCTGGGGCCTGGTGCCGCCGTGGGCGAAGGAGCTGTCCGTGGGGTCCCGTGCGTTCAACGCGCGCTCGGAGACCGTGGCCTCCAAGCCGACGTTCCGGGCCGCCGTCCGCGCTCGACGCTGCGCCGTGCCGGTGGAGGGCTACTACGAGTGGAAGACGCCGGAGCCTGGCGCCAAGGGTCCCGACGGGCGGGCCGCGAAGAAGCAGCCCTACTACGTGCACCCGGCCGGGGCCGGGGACGGCGAGGGGCCGGTCATCTGGTTCGCCGGCCTGTACGAGTGGTGGCAGGACCCCGAGGCCAAGGCCGCGGGGGAGGACGCCTGGGTCCTCTCGACGACGATCCTCACCATGGCCGCGCCCGACGCGGACGACGACGATCCGGTGCTCGCCGCGCTCGGCCAGCTGCACGACCGGCTGCCCGTGCCCATGGATGCCGAGACGATGGACCGGTGGCTCGCTCCGGACACGCTCGGGTCTGCCGAAGAAGCCGACGCCCTCGTGGGCCAGGTGTGCGCCGGCGCGTACGACGTCGCGGCGGGCTGGTCGCTGCGGCCCGTGGGGAGCGCCGTGGGGAACGTCCGGAACAACGGGCCAGAACTGATCCAGGAGATGAGAGAGCAGCAGGGAACGCTGCTCTGAGAGACGGGGCGACGGGGATGACCTGCCCGTGAGACGCGGAAGCGCGGTGCCGCGGTGAGGCCGGAGACGGTCATCTCCTGTTCACCCTGTCCGTGGGCGGCACCCCGGTGGCCGCCCTCGACGACGAGACCGCCGGCATTCCGGAGGGCAACAGAGGCCCCTCTGCCGGGCTCGTCTACGCGTGGGGCGAGCACAGCCGGGCCGACCCCGTGTTTGGGGACTACCCCGAGCGGGTCCTCGCGCTGAAGTACGCCGAGCCGGGCGTGGAGCTGCCATTGTGGTCCAAGCGCCAGGGCGACGACGCGTCGGTCGCGGAACTCTCGTGGGGTCCGCGCTGGGGCACCCTCTGGCGCGACACCGCGTTGGAATTTTCACCGGGTTTCACTACCTCGCCGACGCGACATACCCGACCGACGACCGCCTCGTTCGCGACTGGTCGCTGGACGGGGTGACCAGGAGTGAGGACGTCATTATCACCCAGGACGCGGAGCGGTCCGACGTCTTCGCACTCGTGGAGTCGCTCGCGGATGGGCAGAAGCCCCGGGCCCTGAACGTGCCGGCGGGGGAGGACGCCCACACGACCCCGGACACGGTCGAGACCGGGCGTGAGGTTCCGGCGGGCGCGCTCGGAGCGCTCGCGGCCCTCGGCGCGGGACTCGTGCTCATGGCCCGGGGGCGGGTGCGCCGGGTCTGACACACCCGGCCGACGAGGGGGCCGCGGGGCGGTGGACGGGAGACCGTCGGCCGCCCCGCGGTCTGTGCTCAGCCGGCCGGAGCGGATTCGATGGGGCCGGTGCAGCCCCAGGCTGAGGAGTCGACGCTGCAGTCATCGGCGACATTGCGGGTGATGGTGCGCCAGATATTCGCGGTGACAGGGGCCGAGTCGAGGCTGATGGTGCCCGGGATGAGCACCCACTCGCCCCCGGCCTCCCGGTATTCGCCGATGTAGACGGTGGTGAGGCGGACCGTGTACTGCCCGGTGTCCTCGTACACGTGGCTCGTGGGGGTGGGGACGTTGAACTCCGGCTGGCTCTGGCCTGCGACCGAGGTGGTCTTGGTGGGGGAGCCGTCCCCGTAGTCCCAGTGGAAGCTCACCGGCGTGGCGCGGAGTTCGACCTCGACCCCGTTGAGGGTGGTGACGAGCGTGCGTGTCTCGGCGTCTGCGTAGAAGTTGGTCTCCGCATTGCGGATCCCGCGTCCGCCATTGTCCGACCGGATCTCAGGCTCCAGCACGAGGAGCGTGCGGACCTCGTCGATGGAGACGGGCGGGGCGCCGTTGCTGGAGGCCTTGGCCGTCCAACATTTAGGGGCGCCATAGGCGGGATTAGCATCAGGCTGACGAGTGTCTACGGTCTGCGCCCGGATCCACGAACCCTCGGGGCAGAAGTTCGCCTCTTGCTCTCGACAACTCTCGAAATCCGGATTGCCCAGCTGCCCCGAGAAGCATGCACTGACCGTTTTGTGCTCTAGGTGTGGGTCCGGGCGGGCGGCGGTCGCTGAGTAATCAGTTGCAACAACTGAACTCGAGGTTGCTGAGTGTCTATCTGAGCATCTCTTATTCGCCGCAATGCCCTTTTTATTTATTGAGTAGTGGCTCTTCGAAGAAGTGCACGACTCGATGTCTCGTGCGTGTGAAGGGGTGGCGGCGGCAGTGGTAGGCACGAATAGGAGGCTGATCAATAATGCCACTAATACAATCCAGGTGCGCCCCATCAGTTAGATCCGATCGAACCTTCATATGACATCTCATCAACAATCCAGTGTGAAGATTCGGGGTTAAACGAGACCTCCGCGATCCAAGGCTGCTTGGAGGCCGCTTCAACATCTCCGTTCTCGGGAACAACCCCGCCCTTGGTGTATCCCGTTCCTGTGCCCGTAGTGACAAGGAGTGTCGAGACATACCCGGTTTCGGATCGATGAGTCAGAATCGAATCGATCTGTACCTCAGTGCCGGTGTACCACCCCCCGTCTTTGTAGATCATTTGCAGGTCGTTCGAGCTGAACTGGCAGAACTCGCAATACTCGCTGTAGAGAGAGTCGAGGAGTTCCGTGTCTCCGGTCTGCTCGGCGTAGTAGTGCACGTCCCAGAAATAGCGAATCGCCGCCTCGGCGCCCTCCTTGGTCTCTTCCTTCATGGCGGCGGGCATCTCCGGCTTGGGCACGTTCTGAGCGGGACCGTCGGCAGACGCGGGCACGTATTCGCCGGACCCGCTCTCCGTGGCCATGGGGGATGAGCTGACGCCCGCGGTCTCGCTCGTGCTCGCGGTCTCGCTCGTGCTCGCGGGCGCGGACGTCTCGACGGCGGGCTTGGCGGACGAGGGCGACGTCGTCGACGACTCGGCGGGCTCGGACTGCCCGCCGCAGGCGGTCAGTGCGAGCGCCAAGGCCACGCTGAGCGTGCCGGCCTGGGCGAATCGGTGGCGGCGCAGGGCGCGCCCGGGTGCGGTGAGAGACATTTCCCCTCCAACTGGACGTCCGTCGTGTGTCCGCGCCTCCCGCGCTGATCCCGCAGCGCGGTGCCCGTGGCATGCGAGGCCCGGTTGGTTCGGAGTATACGCAGACGGATTGTGGTCCTGCTCGCATTGTCCACAGGGCCGTGCCGACGCACTTCTTCCGGCCCAAGAGACGATTTTCTCGTGCATGTGCGCTCCAGGGTCGGATTCGAGGTCCCCGGCCAGGACTCGGCCAGCCGGTCTCACGAAAAGGGCGTTCCCGGCCTCGCTCGTCTCGGGGCGATGCGTCCTTAACGTGTCCGGCGGCCACCCTACCTTCGCACTCATCGCATTCGAACACATGTTCGAGTACGATCGGGGGTGCGGCCCCACCTTCCCACTTCTTCCCCGCGTCCGGTCCGCCGGACGGGCCGCGCTCCCATCGCCCGACGGCACCCCGTCGTCGGTCCGGTCAGCAGTGCACAGGGAGAGAAGCAGAATGGGAGTCCTCACACAGTCGGTGGCGGTGGAGTGCGGGGCAGACGGCACCCCGCAGGGGCTGCGCTGGAACGGGCGGGACTACGTCCTCGCAGAGCGCCCCGTGCGCTGGTTCGAGCGGCGCCGCTGGTGGGCGGAGGAGGTCCGCGCGGAGAAGGGCCGCGGCGCCGGTCTCGTCGACCACGAGATGTGGCGGCTGCAGGTCCGCCTGGCCCGGGCCGGCGCCGCGCCCCTGCAGACCCTCGACGTCGCCCACCACCTGGACTCCGGCCGGTGGCGGCTCGTGCGCGTCCACGAGCACGCCCAGGACCTGAGGCGGTCGGCATGAGCCAGGCCGCCGCGGCCGGACGCACCGCCGCACCCTTCGCCCACCTGCACGTCGCCTCCGCGTTCAGCGCCCACCATGGGGTCAGCTGGCCCGAGGACCTCGTGGCCGCCGCCGCGGCCGCGGACATGGACCTGCTGGCCTGCACCGACCGGGACGGGCTCTACGGCATGGCCAAGCACGTGGGCGCCTGCCTGCGCCACGGCATCACCCCGATCGTGGGCGTGGACCTGGCCGTCCGGTGGAGCGAGGACGAGGACGCCGGCCGCGTGGTCGTGCTCGCCCGAGGAGGCTGCCACGGCTCCGGCTACCGCTCCCTGTGCGAGCTCGTCTCCGCCGCCCACGCCCGCACCACCGGGGGAGCGGCAGGCGGCAGCCCCTGGGCCAGCGTCGCCGAGCTCGCCGCCGCGGCGGCCGGCCGAGTCCCCACCGCCGCCAACCGGGACAACCCGTCCACCCCCGAGCTGTTCGTCCTCCTCGGCCCGGACTCGGACGTCGGCCGCCACCTGGCCCGCCGCCGGTACGCGGCCGGCCTCGCCGCCCTGCACCGCTGGAAGGCGGCCCTGCCCGCAGGCAGCCCCCACGCCGACGTCGTCACCCACCTCTCCGCCCCCGGCCGCCGCCTCGACACCGGGCACGCCGTGAAGACCCTCCGCGCCGCCCGCCAGGCCCGCATCCCCGCCGTCCTGACCAACGCCGTGCGCTACGCGGCCCCGGACGGTGCCGCCACCGCGGACGTCCTCGACGCCGTCCGTGCCCTCAGCTCCCTCGACGCCCTCCACGACCTGCAACCCAACGGGCAGGGCTGGCTCAAGTCCACCGCCGCCATGCACCGCATCGCCCACGAGGTCGCCGCCGCCGCCGACGACCGCCCTGCCCCCCTGCTCGAGGCCACCCGCCGCCTCGCCGAGGCCTGCGCGCTCGACCCCGAGACCGACCTCGGCTGGGGCGTGCCCCGCGTCCCCGAGGCCGCCGTCATCGGCATCGACGGCCCCCCGGAGCACGTGCTGCGCGAGCGCACCCGCACCGGCCTCCTCGCCCGCTACCCCCACCTCCACACCGGGGGAGGCCTCCCCGGCACCAGCCAGGCGGCCCGGGACCTGCAGGACCGCGCCGAACACGAGCTCGGCATCATCACCCGACTCGGCTTCTCCTCCTACTTCCTCACCGTGGCCGCCGTCGTCGACCTCATCGAGGGCATGGGCATCCGCGTGGCCGCCCGCGGCTCCGGCGCCTCCTCCCTCGTCAACCACGCCCTGCGGATCTCCCATGTCGACCCCATGGCCAACGGCCTGATCATGGAGCGCTTCCTCTCCACCGACCGCTCCACCCTCCCGGACATCGACATCGACGTGGAGTCCGCCCGCCGCCACGAGATCTACCATGCCGTCGTCGAGCGCTTCGGCGCCGAGCGCACCACCCTCATGAGCATGCAGAACGCCTACCGGGCCCGCGGCGCCGTCCGCGACGCCGGCCTCGCCCTCGGCATGCCCGAACCCGAGGTGGACGCCATCGCCAAGCAGCTCTGGCGCTTCTCCGCCTCGAACTTCCGCGAGGCCCTCCAGCGCATGCCCGAACTCGGCGGCCTCTCCCGCCGCATCGAGTCCGGCCGCGCCGAGGGCGACCGCCAGCTGGACCTGCTCGTCGACCTCACCGAACGCCTCGACCGCCTGCCCCGCCACATCTCCATGCACCCCTGCGGCGTCATCCTCGGCGACGCCGCCCTGCTGCACCGCACCCCCGTCCAGCCCTCCGGCATGGGCCTGCCCATGAGCCAGTTCGACAAGCACGACATGGACCCCATGGGCTTCCTCAAGCTCGACATCCTCGGCGTGCGCATGCAGTCCGCCATCGCCTACACGATCGCCGAGGTCGAACGCACCACGGGCGAGCGCATCGACCTCGAACAGGTGCCCCTGGACGACGACGCCACCTATGCGATGATCCGCACCACCCACACCCTCGGCTGCTTCCAGATCGAGTCCCCGGGCCAGCGCGAACTCGTCGGCAAACTCGCCCCCCGCGAGTTCAACGACCTCACCGTGGACATCTCCCTCTTCCGCCCCGGCCCCATGCAGTCCGACATGGTCCGGCCCTTCCTCGAACAGCGGCACGGCTGGGCACCCGCCCACTACCCGCACCCCGACCTGCGGCCCGTCCTCGCCGAGACCCACGGGGTCACCGTCTTCCACGAACAGGTCCTACGCACCATGGACGTCATGACCGGCTGCGGACTGGCCCGCGCCGACGAGCACCGCCGCCTCCTCGGCGGCCCGCAGGAACACCTCGTCGAAGAGGCCTTCCGCACCGGCGCCCTCGCCCGCGGCTACTCCCTCGAAGTCATCGACGAGGTCTGGGCCACCCTCTCCGCCTTCGGCTCCTTCGGCTTCTGCAAGGCCCACGGCGCCGCCTTCGCCGTCCCCACCTACCACTCCGCCTGGCTCAAGACCCACCACCCCGCCGCCTTCATGGCCGCCATCCTCGAACACGACCCCGGCATGTACCCCGCCCGCCTCATGGTCGCCGAGGCCCGCCGCATGGGCATCCCCGTCCTGCCCGTGGACGTCAACGCCTCCTCGCGCCACGTCCACGTCGAGTGGGTCCCCGCCCACCCCGAGGTCGACGACGGCGCCCCCGGCCGCTGGGGCATCCGCCTGCCCCTCACCAGCCTCTCCGGACTCAGCGAAGCCGAGACCGACCGCCTCGACGCCGGCCGCCCCTACCGCTCCCTCGCCGACGTCCGCGACCGCGCCCGCCCCACCGCCCGCAACCTCGAACGCCTCGCCCAGCTCGGCGCCCTCGACTGCCTCCTCCCACCCGGCGGCGCCTCCCGCACCGACCTCGTCCACCACCTCGAACTCCAGCACTCCACCACCCGCGGCACCGCCCCCGGCCGCACCGCCCCGCGCTCGCGGTCCGCCCGTCCGCGGCAGGTGGAGGGCCAGCTGGCCCTGGACCTGCCGGACACCGAGCTCACCGCCCTCGCCCCGCTCTTCCCTGACCCGGGCCCGGCCGCCCGGGTCCGCACCGAGCTGGAGCTCACCGCCCTGGACGTCACCGCCCACCTCATGGACTCCCACGCCCCGTACCTGGACGCGCTCGGCGTCACCCGGGCGAAGGACCTGCTCGGGCTGCGCACGCAGTCCCGGGTGCTCGTGGCCGGGGTGCGCGTGGCCACCCAGACCCCGCCCATGCGCAGCGGCAAGCGGGTGGTGTTCCTCTCCGTGGACGACGGCACCGGCTGCGTGGACGCCTCCTTCTTCACCGAGGCCCAGCACGCCTCCGGGGAGATGCTCTTCTCCGCCCGCCTCCTGCTGATCGAGGGCACCGTCCGGCGCACCGGCGACCGGGCCGTGTCCGTCCAGGCCGTGCGCGCCTGGGACCTGCACCGGCCCGAGACGCTCCCGGACCCCGACTACCTGGACGCCACCCGGCAGCAGTGGCGGGACTGGCTCGCGGCGGACCGCCGAGCCGCCGCCGCGCGCCGCAGCGGCCGGGCGGGCACCGGAGCGCAGCCCCTGCCGGACATCCCGCACCACGGCACGGGCGGCTGGCCCGTGAAGGTGCGCACCGACGTCGGGCCGGCCGGCGGGGCCCGCCCCGGCCGCACGGCACCGGGTCGGCCCGCGCCGGAGCACCCCCCGATCCCGGTGCCCCACCCGGAGACGTGGGAGCTGCTGCCCACCCCGGACAGATGAGACCGTCCGCCTCCGTGCCCCGCCGTCCGGCCGCACCCCTAGAATGGGACGCGGCCGACGGTGGCCCCCGTACGCCACCGATCCCGAAGCCAGACCTCGAAGGAGCACCGTGTCGGAGCCGAAGAACATCCTGCTGACCGTGGACGGAGAGCTGCGGGAGGTGACGCACGGCACCACCGGCCTCGACCTCTTCCGCGAGAAGCCGACCACCGCCGTCATGCGGGTGGACGGCCTGCTCTGGGACCTGGCCCGGGAGATCCCCGCCGGCGCGTCCGTCGAAGCGGTGGACATCACGGAGCCCGAGGGCCTCGAGGTGCTGCGGCACTCCACCGCCCACGTGATGGCCCAGGCCGTGCAGCAGCTGCGCCCGGGCGCCAAGCTCGGCATCGGCCCGTACATCACGGACGGCTTCTACTTCGACTTCGACGTCGACGAGCCCTTCACCCCCGAGGACCTCAAGCAGATCTCCTCGCTCATGCAGAAGATCGTGAAGTCCGGCCAGACCTTCCGCCGCCGCGTCGTGGACGAGGAGACCGCCCGCGCCGAGATGGCGGACGAGCCCTACAAGCTCGAGCTGCTCGGCAAGAAGGATGCCGCGGACACCGCCGGCGAGGGCGCCTCCGTGGAGGTCGGGGCCGGGGAGATCACCATCTACGACAACGTGGACCGCAAGACCGGCGACGCCGTGTGGTGCGACCTCTGCCGCGGCCCGCACCTGCCCTCCACCAAGCTCAT
This sequence comes from Micrococcus sp. Alg238-R198, assembly GCF_900537135.1. Classification (NCBI taxonomy): domain Bacteria; kingdom Bacillati; phylum Actinomycetota; class Actinomycetes; order Micrococcales; family Micrococcaceae; genus Micrococcus; species Micrococcus sp. Alg238-R198. The sequence continues at coordinate 30,881 of NZ_UNRH01000002.1, read as the reverse complement.
CGGCAACGGCTTCGCGCTCACCCGCTCCGCCGCCGCCTACTGGCTCGGCAACGAGAAGAACAAGCAGCTGCAGCGCATCTACGGCACCGCGTGGGCCAGCAAGGACGACCTCAAGGCCTACCAGGAGCGCCTCGCCGAGGCCGAGCGCCGCGACCACCGCAAGCTCGGCGCCGAGCTGGATCTCTTCTCCTTCCCGGACGAGCTCGGCTCCGGCCTGCCCGTGTTCCACCCGCGCGGCGGCATCATCCGCAAGGAGATGGAGGACTACTCCCGTCGGCGCCACACCGAGGCCGGCTACGAGTTCGTCTACACCCCGCACATCACCAAGCAGCACCTCTACGAGGTGTCCGGCCACCTCGACTGGTACGCGGACGGCATGTTCCCGCCCATGCACATCGACGAGGTCCGTGATCCCGAGACCGGCGAGATCACGCGCCAGGGGCAGAACTACTACCTCAAGCCGATGAACTGCCCCATGCACAACCTGATCTACCGCTCCCGCGGCCGGTCCTACCGTGAGCTGCCGCTGCGGCTGTTCGAGTTCGGCTCCGTGTACCGGTACGAGAAGTCCGGCGTGGTCCACGGGCTCACGCGCGTGCGCGGCATGACCCAGGACGACGCCCACATCTACTGCACCCGCGAGCAGATGAAGGAGGAGCTGACCACCACGCTCAACTTCGTTCTCGACCTGCTCAAGGACTACGGCCTCAACGACTTCTACCTCGAGCTCTCCACGAAGGACCCGGAGAAGTTCGTCGGCTCCGACGAGATCTGGGAGGAGGCCACCCGCACCCTCGCCGAGGTCGCGGAGGCCTCCGGTCTGCAGCTCGTCCCGGATCCGGGCGGCGCCGCGTTCTACGGCCCGAAGATCTCGGTCCAGGCCCGGGACGCCATCGGCCGCACCTGGCAGATGTCCACCATCCAGCTGGACTTCAACCTACCCGAGCGCTTCGACCTCGAGTACCAGGCCGCCGACGGCACCCGTCAGCGCCCCGTGATGATCCACCGCGCCCTCTTCGGCTCCATCGAGCGCTTCCTGGGCGTCCTCACCGAGCACTACGCCGGCGCGTTCCCGGCCTGGCTCGCCCCGGAGCAGGTCGTGGCCATCCCGGTGGCCGAGGCATTCAACGACTACCTGGACGACGTCGTCGCGAAGCTGCGCGCCGAGGGGATCCGGGCGCGCCTGGACGACTCCTCGGACCGCTTCCCGAAGAAGATCCGCACCGCGGCCAAGGAGAAGGCGCCGTTCGTGCTGATCGCCGGCGGCGAGGACAGGGAGGCGAACGCCGTGTCCTTCCGCTTCCGCGACGGCACCCAGGACAACGGCGTGCCGGTGGAGGAGGCGATCGAACGCATCGTGAAGGCGGTGCGCGAGCGCGAGGTCACCCCATGACCAGCCCCGGCACCGGCGGATCCGACGCGCGGGCGCAGGCCCGCGCGTCGGCGGACGCCGCCGCCACGGACGGCTTCGAGCTGCCCGGCGCCCCGGACGCCTTCGAGCGGTTCTGGAACGCCCACCGCATGGCGTACGTGTCCAAGGGGACGGGCCAGGTCAAGGACGAGCACACCTGCCCGTTCTGTGCGGCCCCGCAGCGCGACGATGAGGACTCCCTCATCGTCCACCGCGGCCGCACCGCCTATGTGGTGCTGAACCTGTACCCGTACAACCCCGGCCACCTGCTCGTCTGTCCCTACCGCCACGTGCCCCTGTACACGGACACCACCACGGAGGAGGCCGCCGAGATGGCGGAGCTGACCCAGACGGCGATGCTCGCCCTCGGCCAGGCCGCCGGCGCGTCCGGCTACAACCTCGGCATGAACCAGGGGGCGGTGGCCGGCGCCGGGATCGCGGCCCATCTGCACCAGCACGTGGTGCCCCGGTGGACCGGCGACGGCAACTTCCTGCCGATCATCGCCCGGACCAAGAACATGTCGCAGACCCTGGGGGAGACCCGGCAGATCCTCGCGGACGTCTGGGACCGGGCCGCCCGGGACCACGCCGCGCGCCAGGCGGCCAACGCCCGTGCCGCGGCCGAGCATCCTCGCCCGGGGGCCGGAGACTCCGCCTGATGCTGGACCGTCACGCGCGCGGCGTCACCACCCGCCTGTTCACCCCGGTGGCCCGTGCGCTCCTGCGGGCCGGGGTCAGTCCGGACACCGTGACGGTCGTCGGCACACTCGGCGTGAGCCTGGGCGCGCTCGTGCTCTTCCCCCTGGGGCACCTGTTCTGGGGCACGCTCTTCATCACCGCGTTCGTGTTCTCGGACCTGGTGGACGGGATCATGGCGCGCGAGGCCGGGTCCACCGGCCGCTGGGGCGCGTTCCTCGACTCCACCCTGGACCGCGTGCAGGACGCGGCCGTGTTCCTCGGGCTGTGCCTGTGGGGCTTCGGCGTCGGCGCCGCACCCGCGGTCGGCGCGCTCTCCGGGGCCTGCCTCGCCCTGGGCATGCTCGTCTCCTACGTGCGTGCCAAGGCGGAGGCCCTCGGCTGGGACGCGCACGTGGGCATCGCCGAGCGCGCCGAACGGCTCGTGGCCACCCTCGTGGTCGCCGGCCTCACCGGCCTCGGTCTGCCCCCGGTCGTCCTGGCCGTCACCTTGGGGCTGCTCGCCGCAGCCTCCCTGGTCACCGTCGGCCAGCGCATGGCTGTGGTGCGCCGCCAGGCGCGCGACGACGCCTGACCGGCCCGGCCGCAGGACCCGCCCGTCAGTCCGCCGCGATCTCCGCGACGACGGCGCCCGTCACCTGCACGAGGTCGGCGGGCGCGATCTCCACATCCAGGCCGCGTTGCCCGCCGGAGACGTACATGAGCTCCGCGTCGAGAGCGGAGGAGTCCAGGACGACGGGGTGGGGCCGGCGCTGGCCCAGGGGCGAGACGCCGCCCCGCACGTAGCCGGTCCGGCGTTCGACGACCGCCAGATCGGCCAGGGCGAGCCGCTTGACGCCCAGCACCGCGGCGGCGGCCCGCAGGTCCAGCTGACCGGACACGGGCACCACGCATGCGGCGAGCGCGCCGTCGGGGTCCGCCACCATCAGCGTCTTGAACAGTCGGTCGGCGGGCACGCTGAGCGCCCGGGCGACCTGGACGCCGAACCGCTCGCCGCCGGCGTCGAGGGCCACGTCGAAGGTGTGCAGCCGGTACGGGACCCCGGCGGCCGCGAGTGCGGCGACGGCCGGCGTGGCCGCCCCGTGCCGGGCGCCGCGATCCTTCTTGCGCTGGCCCACGGCGGACTCAGGCGATCCCGGCCTGCTCGCGCACGTTGCGCTTGATGCGGCCGAGCATGGCGGACATGCCGCGCAGCCGCAGGGGGGTGAGGGCCTTGGCCAGACCGAGGCGGGTGGGGATGTCCTCGGGCACGTCCAGGACCTCGAGGGCGCTCAGCCCGTCCAGGCCCTGGGTGAGCACGGAGGCGAAGCCGCGCGTGGTGGGCGCCTCCGGGGGAGCGGTGATGAAGAGGCGGACCGGGGCCTGCGGGCCGGGCTCACCCCCGAGCTCGACGGCCAGGAACAGCGGGGTCTGACACTCCACGACCTGCTCCATCTCGGCCTCGTGGCCGTCGTAGCGTTCCGGCAGCGCCGGCAGCTCGTCCGAGAACTCCAGCAGCAGCTCGAGCTTCTCGGGATCGGGCACCCCGGCGAAGTCGTCGATGATCTCGGCCAGGGCGGCGGGCACGGCGTGGTTCTCGGTCATGGTGTCCCAGTCTAGTGATCCACGCCGTGCCGGGGGCTTAGCGCGCGGGGGCCTCGCCCGGCTCTTCGCCGACGGCGATGGGCAGGCGCACGGCGTTGCCCCACTCGGTCCAGGAGCCGTCGTAGTTGCGGACGTCCTCGTGGCCGAGCAGGTACTTGAGCACGAACCACGTGTGGGAGGACCGCTCGCCGATGCGGCAGTAGGCGATCACGTCGTCGCCCTCCTGCAGGCCGGCGCCGGTGCGGTAGACCTGCTCCAGCTCGGCGCGGGACTTGAAGGTGCCGTCCTCGTTGGCCGCGGACGCCCACGGCACGGACGCCGCCGTGGGGATGTGGCCGCCGCGCAGGGTGCCCTCCTGCGGGTAGCCGGCCATGTGCGTGGTCTCGCCCGTGTACTCGGGACGGGAGCGGACGTCGATCAGCGGGGTGGTCCCGATGGCCTTGAGGACGTCCTCGCGGGCGGCGCGCTCGGTGTGGTCGTCGCGCTCGATCACCGGGTACTCGGCGCGGGCCACGGTCGGAACCTCGCGGGTGGTCTCGCGTCCTTCCGCGATCCACTTGTCACGGCCGCCGTCCATCAGGCGCAGGTCCTCATGGCCGTAGAGGGTGAACACCCACAGGGCGTAGGCGGCCCACCAGTTGGACTTGTCGCCGTAGAACACCACGGTGGTGTCCCGGGAGATCCCCTTGGAGGCGGCGAACTCGGCGAAGGCCTCGGGGCCGACGAAGTCGCGGGTGACGGGGTCGTTGAGCTCGGTGTGCCAGTCGACGCGCTGGGCGCCGGGGATGTGGCCGGTGGAGTAGAGGAGAGCGTCCTCGTTGGACTCGAGGACCACGACGTCCTCGTCGCCGACATGGTCGGCGACCCACTGCGTGGACACCAGCTTCTCGGGGTGGGCGTACTCGGAGAACTTCGCGGCGGTATCGGTCATGGCACTGCCTTCCTTCGCGTCGGGCGGGCCCGCACGGGCCCGGGGCGGGCGGCACGACGACGGCGGGTTCCGTGTCCGTGCCCTGCGCGACAGATTACGGCACATCGGTGTCACGTAAGAGGGTAGGGGCCCCTCAGTCCGGGACACGCGAGGTCACATGGGTCGGGTCCGCGGCCCGATAGCATGGCCCGGAATCCCCGTCGTCGACCCTGGGAGTGTCCCGTGGCTCAGATCGTCCACCTCGCCGACCGTTCGCCGCAGGTCACCCCGGACCAGCTGCTGGCCGGCTTCCACCCGTCGTACCGCTTCGGCACGGTGTCCTTCGACACCTACATCCCGGACCCCGCGCACCCCTCGCAGGCACAGGCCGTGGAGCGGCTGCGCCGGTTCGCGGCAGACCTCGGCCGGGGCGGTTCGGGCGGCGGGTTCCTCGGCGGCCTGTTCGGCGGGAAGAAGCGGGCGGCAGGGCCGGCCGGCATCTACCTCGACGGCGGCTTCGGCGTCGGCAAGACCCACCTGCTGGCCTCGACGTGGCACGCGGCCCCCGGGCCCAAGGCGTTCGGCACGTTCGTGGAGTACACCAACCTCGTGGGCGCCCTGTCCTTCCGCAAGGCGGTGGACGAGCTCAAGGAGTACACCCTCGTGTGCATCGACGAGTTCGAGCTCGACGACCCGGGGGACACCGTGCTGATGTCCCGCCTCATGCGCGAGCTGGCCGACGCCGGCGTGCGCCTGGTGGCGACCTCCAACACCCTGCCGGGCTCGCTCGGCGAGGGGCGCTTCGCGGCGCAGGACTTCAAGCGCGAGATCCAGGTCCTGGCCGACCAGTTCGAGGTCATCCGCGTGGACGGCGAGGACTACCGCCACCGCGGCCTCTCCGCCGCCCCGTCGCCGCTGGACGACGCCGCCGTCGAGGCCACCGCCCAGGAGAACTTCCCCGACGCGGGTGTGCTCGCCGTGGACGACTTCGCGGACCTCACCGCGATGCTCTCCCGCGTGCATCCCTCCCGCTACCGCGAGCTCGTCAAGGACGTGGACGTGCTCGCCCTCCACGACGTGCACACCATCACGGAGCAGGCCACGGCCCTGCGCTTCGTGGTGTTCGCGGATCGCCTGTACGACAAGGACGTGCCCGTCCTCGCCTCCGGTGTGCCCTTCGACGCCCTGTTCACGCAGGAGATGATGCACGGCGGCTACATGAAGAAGTACTTCCGCACGGTCTCCCGCATGACCGCCCTGGTCCGGGAGGGCCAGACGGGCGTGGCCGAGCACAAGTGAGCCACCGCCCCTGACCGGCACGACGACGGCGCGCACCCGAGACGGGTGCGCGCCGTCGCCGTGTGCGGGGCAGGGTCAGTGCACGGCGCGGAAGCACAGCGCCGCCCGCTTGCCCGGCAGCTCGACCTCCCGGTCCACCGTGAAGCCCAGAGCCCGGGCGGTCTTCACGGCCCGCGTGTTGCGGACGTCCGGCTCGATCACGAGCCGACGCGTGCCGGGGCGTGCGCCCAACCAGTCCACAATGCTCCGGTAGGCCGTGGCGCGGGCGCGCCCCTGCAGGCCGCCGGGGGCGGTGATGAAATGGAATCCGAGGTCCCCGTCCCGCACCTCGTAGGCGCCGCCGACCTCCTCCGCGCGAGGGTCGTAGGTCTGCACGAGGGCCACGAGGGTCCCGCCGTGCCACACGAGGTGGTTCGCGTGGGTGGGCTGGAACTCGAGGAAGTCGTAGACCTCCTCGACGTCCTGCACGCTGTGCCCGCGCATCCCGTAGAACTCCGCCCGCGGCTCCGTGACGAGTGCGTGGATCAGCGGGGCGTCCAGGGCCGGGCGGACGCGCGTCATGGTCAGGCCCAACGCCCCGACGCCGACCTCGGCCACGATGCGTCCCGGAGGGGCCCCGCCGGGGACGGAGCGGGCGGGTGCGACGCCGCTGCCGGCGGACGGGGGGACGGGACCGGACGGCACGGGCAGCAGGCGGCCGGCGGCCCACGCGTCCAGCTGATCCGTCACGTGCCCGCCTCCGAGACTGGAGGCGCCGAACGGGACGACCCACCGGCTGCGGGTGCGGTCGCCGAGGTCGAACACGACCCGGGCCACTGGCCCGCGGTGGGTGCCGACGGCCAGGCCGGGGGCGTGCGAGGTGGCGCAGACCGCGTCCGCGGTGCCGCCCACCCGGACGGACCCGATCGTGTCGAGCACGTCGGCGAGCCCCGGCACATCCGGCCCGCCGGGATGCTCGTGCGTGAACAGGAACGGGGTCAGGGCATGCGCCGCACCCCACGTCCGAGCCGTGTCGTCGGGGCCCGGCGGCTCAGCGGCGTCGCCGACGGCGGCGACGGCGGCCCGCACGAGGTCCCTCGTCGACGCTGCGACCCCCAGGGCCGCGCGCAGCGGCTCCGGCCCGCGCTCGGCGAGCGCCGCGCCGACCCATGCGGCGGCGTCGCCCCACGGTGCCCACGGGCCGCCGAGCAGGGCCCGCGAGGCGGGCGGCAGGTGCGCGATCAGGGCGGCGGCCACCTCGTGCTCCACGAGGAGCCACCAGCGGGCCGCGGCCGATCCGGCGGCGGCGTCGCCGGCCCACGCCGGGACGGACTCCGCGGCCAGCACGCCGTCCGCGACGAGCGCGTCGACGGCGTCGGCGAGCCAGGCCCGCGGCGCGCCCGGGGTCCGGGTGTCCGTCTGCAGGGCGGCCATCGCGTCCACGGTCCGCTCCTGCGGTGCCAGCGCCTCGAGGGCCTCCCGGATGCGGCGGGACCGCCACGGCGCGCACGCGTCCACGGTGAGGCAGGCGGTGTCCGGGTGGGGCTCGTTGGCCGCCACCACGACGTCGTCCGCCGCGGCCGGCGCGGGCCAGCGCACCCAGCGCTGATCGAGGGACCCGTCGGCGGAGCCCCGGCCCAGCGCGGAGGCCCGCGCCGCACCCCAGGCCGAGCGTCGATCCCGGCGCCGCACGGCCCCGGCGTGCCGGGTGAGCACCGTCCGCCGGTCCGCGACGATCACGCGATTGACCGGCTCGACGTGCCCGTCCAGCACCGCGCAGGCCTCCGCGGCGCTCGCGGCCGTGAGCAGCCGGCGCGCGCTCGGCAGGCCGGTGTCGGCGCGGTCCCAGGCGGGGAACCGCATGCTCACCGGGCCGGCGCCGGGCACGTCCACGAGCCGCCCGCGCGGGGTGTGGGCCACCCGCAAGTCCACGGGGTCGCCGCCGCGCACGTGCACCCGCTCGGTCCGGGCGTCGAGGACCTCCGGCCCCTCGGGGGCGTCCTCGAGGACCATCTCGAGCGAGGACACCATCGCCGAGGTCGTCACCCACGCGACGTGCTCGGACTGCCCCACATGCGGGACGCCCGGCACACCGGGGAAGGCCAGGCCGACGACGTCGACGCGGTCCCGGGGACGCTCGGCCTCCACCACGAGGCGCACCTGCTGGTAGACGCCGGGCAGCTCGAGCAGCCGGTGCGGGTCGGCGGCCACGAGCGGAGCGCCCTCGGCGCCGACGCGCACCGCCCAGGCGTTCGAGCCGTCCGCGTCGGGGCGCGGCGAGATCAGCGCCGCGGCGAGCGCGGGGAAGCGCTCGGCCAGCAGGGTGCGGAACAGGGCGGCCGGCGCGTTGGTCAGCCAGACGTTGTAGCCCAGGTGCAGGGCGAGCGCCGTGTGCGGGTCGAACGGCAGCGGCTTCACCCCGTGGGCGGCGAACTCGGGCGCGCGCCGGGCCCCGGCGTCCAGCCCCGCGTTCACGCCGTCGGCGAACCGGGTGAACCAGGCCCGGTCCTCCGCGTCGTCGAGGGCGTTGAACGCCTGGCGGGCCGCGCCGTCCAGGTCCATCTGCCGGGCGGCGACGTCGTTCGCCACCGCCGGCGGGCCGAACACCTCGGCGCTCATGCCGGTGACCCGGCGGTGCTCGCAGTCGACCTGCCAGGCCCGCTCCGTCGCCACGTGCCACCCCTGGAGGTAGGCCAGCTCGGGCAGGGACGCGGCCACGAGCGTCGGCACGCCGTGCGCGTCCCGGTGGCAACGGCCCGCCACGTCACCCGTCGCCGTCCCGGTCCACGCGTCCGCGCTCATGCCGCGGCGTCCTGCCGGAGCTCCGCCAGCGCGCGGCGCAGCGGCGCGGCCACCGGGTTGGCCAGGCGACCGGCGTAGAGCAGCGAGCCCGACGGGTCCGTCAGGTCCACCATCTGCGTGGCGTTCCGCAGCTGCAACCGGTTCAGGCACGAGTGCGCGAAGTCCTCCGCGTCCAGGCCGAGGCGCTCCACATCCGCGAGCCCCAGGGCCGTGTACTCGGCGAGGACCCGCCCCACCACGGCGTAGAACTCCTCCGCCGGCAGCAGGGCGTCCGCGTCCATCACGTCGGCCAGATGGCGCAGCACGCCGTCCAGCATGTCCGTGAAGAAGGAGAGGGAGAGGTCCTCGTCGGTGAGGTCGATGCGGATGCGCCGGGTCTGCTCCGTGAGCGGGACGCCGTCCGCGCCGACCACCACCTCCTCCCCGATGTCCTTGAGGAAGGCGCCGGTGACCCGTCCCTCCCGCAGGCGGAGCACGATGTTCTCCCCGTGGGGCATGAACACGGTCGAGTAGGCGGCGGCCAGATGCACCAGCGGGGTCACGTAGGCCGTCACCACCCCGTGCAGCCACTGCGCCGCCGTCAGCCCCGAGCGCTCCACGAGCGCCCCCGCCACGGAGCGGCCCCCGCCGTCCCGGTGCAGCAGCGCCGCCATGGTCATGACCCGCTCGCCCTCCGCCAGGCGCGGCAGCGGACTCTCCCGCCACAGGGCGGCGAGCATCTTCGTGTGAGGACCCTTCGAGCCCACGGCATGGAAGGCGTCCCCGGTGTACCCGGCCGAGGCGTACTCCCGCAGCACCCCGAAGCCCCACCTCGCGAGCAGGGGGTCGGAGTCCACGAGGTCGGCCACCACCGCGTTGATCGCCGGGGTGACGGACATGTACGCGGGGGAGAGGCCGCGCACGAACCCCATGTTCTGCACGGACAACGCCGTCTTCAGCTGCGGGGCGTGCGGGTCGCTCGCGTTGAACAGGGTGCGCACCGCCTGCATGGCCGTGAACGCGTCCGGGTCTTCGCCCACGTGCACCAGCCGCCCCGCGGCGAGGTCGGGGGCGAACGCCACCTGGATCCGGTGCTCCCACTGCCACGGGTGCACCGGGATCAGCGTGTACGCCTCCGGATCGACGTCGAGCGCCGCCGCCCGCTCCGCCCACAGGCCCGCCACCGCCTCGGTGATCGGCGGGGGCGGCGCCGGCACGGCGGCGCCCGCGCTCGCGGTCTTGGGCCAGGTCCACCGTCCCCCGAGCTCGGAGGGGAACGCGAGCCACACCGGGTGCAGCGCCCGCCCGCCCTCGGGGGCGAACATCGCGTACTCCGTGGCCCCCCAGCCGATGCGGCCGTTGGTGGCCACGAAGCCCGGGTGTCCCTCGCTCATGGCGGCCTCCACCGCCGTGTAGTCCGCGTCCACCAGGTCGGCGGCGGACGGGCGCTCGCCGGCCAGGGTGTGGCACCGGGCGGCGAAGGTGGAGGCGAGCTCCTCGAGATAGACGTCCAGCGCCTCGCCGGCCAGCCCGAGCACCTCGGCCGCGTCGAGGACGAAGCGGTCGACGGCCACCGCGTCCGGATCCCCGGCACGGCACACCGAGTCCGGATCCACGCCGAGGTGCTCGAGCGGGAGGGCACGCGCGGTGAACGTCCACCGCACCCCGCCCAGGGTGAGCGTGTAGGCGTGGCGGCCGGCGTCGTCGACCCGCTCGCCGCGCACCGGCGTCAGGAGCCGCTCATGGGTGAACTCGCGGATCGCCTTGGCGACGAGCAGCCGGTGGGCGTGCCGGGCGGTCGGCGCCGTCAGCGCGTCCAGGCGGGACGGGGAGGACGGGGGGACGGGGGTCATGCGGACACCTGCCTGTCGGGGGTGAGGAGGAGCGGGGGCTCGGGGAGGGTGAGGTCCAGCCCGGCGGCGAGGACGCCGATCCGGCTGGCAGTGAAGGACTCGGGCGTGGCGATCGAGAGCATCGCCGTCTTGGATCCCAGCGCCACGGGACCGAGCTCCGTGAACCCGGCGGCCAGGTTCTTCGCCCGGATGGCGGCGTTGCGCTCGTCCGGCTCGACGACGACGCGCCGCGCCCCCGGCTGGGCCAGGCACCAGCGCACCACCGCGGCCATCACCAGGTCCGTGGTCCCGGGCACCGGGGTGTCCGTCGGGGCGACGAGCACGTGCAGGCCGACGTCGCCCGGCGCGCCCGCATACCGTCCGGCCAGCTCCGAGTGGGCCGGGTCGTAGACCTCCACCAGGAAGGTCGCAGTCCCGTCCACGAGCCCCACGTGCGCGTGGTGGTGCGGGTGCGCGGCGATCGCCTCGTACTCGGCCACGACGTCGGCCAGACCCGCCTCCGTCATCTCCCAGTACACGGCGTGCGGGGACGTCACCCACCGGTGCAGCAGCGGATGGTCCTGCGCGCCCACGGGACGGAGCTCCACACGACGGGCCGCGCTCGCGGCCGCACCGTCCACGGTGGTCTGCGGCGGCGTCACGGCGCTCACCGGACGCCCGCCGCGACGGCACCGAAGTCCTGGAACGCGATCGACTCGGCCTGCGCGTAGACCTCACGGCCGGCGATCGTGCTGAGGATGCGGCCGCTGTGCTCCGCCGCCATGCCCAGGTCCGGGCCGGTGAGCCCCAGGGGCTGTTCGGCGGTGTTGTGCACGAAGATCCGGCGGCCGCTCACGTCGATCGCGTGGTCCGCGTTCGCCGTCGTCCGACCGTCCTCCGCGCGCAGCAGGTGCCGCACCGGCTCCAGGAACGGATGGTCCGGGTGGCGGTAGCCCGTGCCCGCGACGACACGGTCCACCACGTGCCGCCCGGTCACCCCGGTCTCCTCGTCGCGCAGGGTGACCTCCACCCGGGGCGCACCCGGGCCCGCGACCAGGCGGGCGTCCGCCACCGACGTGCCCGGCCACAGCCGGGCCGGGTCCAGCGGACCCACCTGGCGCTCGTACAGCGCGTGGTAGACGTCCTCGATCGTGTACTCGCTGATCCCCTTGTACAGGGACCGGTGGGATGCGTTGATCTCATCCCGCCGCGCCCGGGGCAGAGTGGCGAAGTGCCGCTCATAGTCCAGCGAGGTCAGCTCGAGCGTGAGCTGGCCGACCTCCATGCCGAAGAACCGGGGTGAGCGCGTGACCCACGTGAGGTCCGGGTGGCCCGCGTTCAGCAGGTCCAGGGCGCACTCCGCCGCCGACTGGCCGCTGCCCACTACCAGGACCGACCCGGCCCCGGCGATGTCCTCGCGACGGCCCATGTACTCACCCGTGTGCACCACGGGGGACGCGCCGACCCGGGCCGACTCCTCCGCGACGCGCGCGAGCGGCGCGGGCAGGGACGGCACCGTGCCCGTGCCCACCACCACGTGGTCGGCCCGGTGCGTGCTGGTCCCGGCCGCGGAGGCCGCCTCCACCACGAACTCGTCCGCCTGATCGTCCCACCGCACCGCCGTCACCGTGGTCGCGTAGGCGATGCCGGGCAGCTGGGCTGCCACCCACGCGCAGTAGTCCGAGAACTCCCGCCGCAGCGGGTACCAGGAACCCCGGATGTAGAAGCGGTGCAGCCGGCCCATCGCCTTGAGATACGCCAGGAACGAGTACGGGGAGGTCGGGTCCGCGAACGTCACCAGGTCCGCGAGGAACGGCACCTGGATCTGCGCGCCCGGCAGCATCATGCCCGGGTGCCACACGAACGCGTCGCGGCTCTCCACCACCTCCACCTCGACGTCGGGCAGCGGGTGGGCCAGCGCGGCCAGGCTCAGGTTGAACGGGCCCAGCCCGATCGCGAGCACGCGGCGGGGGGACGTGGACGCCGGGCTCATGCGCACACCTGCTCTCCGTGCTCGTCCACGCGCGCCGCGGACGGACGTGGCCCCGCCGAAGCGGGGAGCGTGCAGGACACGGCGACCGACGGGCCATGCGGACGGGTCCGCGCCACCCCGCGACACCGATGACGGCTCGCCCGCACCGCGTCGACGTGCCGCAGCGCCGCCTCCTCCACGACGTCGACCAGCTCCTCCAGCTCGCCCGAGGTGACCGCGGGGTTCAGGATCGTGAACTTCAGATGGGGCACCCCGTCCACCACCGTCGTCGCGATCAGCGCGCGCCCGCCGGCCACCAGCTCCCGGTGCATCGCCGCCTGCACCGCCGTGCACTCCTCCTCCGACAGTCCCTCGGCCCGCACCCGGAACAGCACCGTCACCAGCGTCGGATCCTCCAGCACCGCGAACATCGGCCGGGCCCGCAGGATCCCGCACGCCTGCCGCGTGCGCTCGCGCGCCCCCGCGAACAGGGACACCACCGCCTCGGCCCCATGCTCACGCAGCGTCAGCCACAGCTTGAGCGAATCGAACCGGCGGCTCGTCTGCAGCGACCGATCCGCCAAGTTCGGATGGACGCTGTCCTCCGGGTTCAGGTAATCCGCGTGCACCGTCACATGGCGCAGGCTCTCGGCATCCCGCACCACCAGCGCGCTGCAGGCCAGCCCCACGTAGAACGTCTTGTGGAAGTCCATCGTCACCGAGTCCGCACGGTGCAGTGCCGGCAGCTCGTGGCGCGTCGCCGCGCTCGCGGCGAGGATCCCGCCCACGGCCGCGTCCGCATGGACCCACATCCCGTGGCGTTCGGCGACGTCGGCGATGGCCGGCAGCCGGTCGATGGCGCCGCGGTCGGTGGTCCCCAGCGTCGCGACGACGGCCATCGGCACGGCACCGGCGGCCACCTCACGCTCGACCGCCGCGGCCAGGGCCCCGGGGTCCAGGCGCCCGGCGGCGTCGGTGGGGACGACGACCACGGCGTGGCGGCCCAGCCCGAGCAGGCCGGCTGCCTTGGCGATGCTGTAGTGCGTGGCCGCGCTGACGAAGACGCGCAGCGAGCCGAGCACCTCGGCGGGCAGGTCGGCGAGCCCGGCGTGGCCGGTGAGACGCTGCACGGCGCGGCCGCGGGCCAGCGTCATGGCCTGCAGGTTGGAGGCCGACCCTCCGGAGGTGAAGACGCCGTCGCCCGCGGCGAACCCGCACCAGCGTCCGACCTCGGCCAGGAGCCGCTGCTCCATGAGCGCCGCGGAGCGGGCCTGGTCCCAGGACTCGACCGCCGTGTTGAGCGCCCCGAGCACGGTGTCCGCTGCGGTGCTGGAGAGCAGGACCGGGCAGTTGAGGTGAGCGGCATAGCGCGGGTGGTGGTAGGCGGTGGTCTGGTGGGCGTAGAGCTCCGCGACCTCGGCGAGGGCGTCGTCGAGGCTGCCCGTCGGCTGCGAGAAGTCGACGGCGCCGACGGCGTCGGCCAGGTGCGTCGACGGGGTGTCCGGGTGGACCCCCGCGCGGTCGTAGGCGGTGTCGACGGCCACCCGGGCCGCCCTGCCGGTGGCGTCGAGGTAGGCGGCTGGATCGCCGAGTCCGAACAGGCGAGGGAGCATGGGAGGGCCTTCCGTGAGGGGGTCGTCGGCTCCGGGCGGCGTGCGCCACGGACGTCCCGCACAGTAGGGAAGCCTTACCTAAGAAAGCAAATACGCAACAATGACGTGACGTATTCAAAGGGAGGACTCCAGCAAAGGTGAGGCTCACCTATGATGACCGGATGACGAGCTCCTCCGTCCTCCCCCCGCCTGCCGCCCGTCCCTCGCGTGTCGAGGCCCTGCAGATGAAGGCCTACCGCGGGCTCGCGGCCCTCGGCCAGGCGATGCCCGTTGACCGCGACGAGTATCCGCAGTGGACCATGACGGTCCGCGCCACGTGGCTGCTCGCCCCCCGGCTGCGTCGTCTCACGTTCGCCGCGGAGGAGTTCCGCACGTTCACCCCGCAGGGCTGCGACGAGTACTTCGGGCTGCTCACCCCGCCCCCGGGGCGGGCGCTCGTGATGCCCGATCCCGCGGCGCTCAATGCGCGGCGAGCGGTCGGGCGGATCCCCGAGGACGTGCGGCCGGATCTGCGGTGGTACACGGTCGCCGAGCACCGGCCCTCCGTCGGTGAGATCGACGTCGACGTCGTCGTGCACGACCATGCGGGCCCCGCCGGCACGTGGGCGCGCACCGCACGTCCGGGCGACGTCGCCGGCTTCCGCACCGGGACGGGCGCCTATCGTCTGCCGGCGGCGGGGGAGTCGCACCTCGTGGTGGGGGACGAGACCGCAGTCCCGAGCATCGCCGCCGCCCTCGCCGCGCAGCGTCGCACGCCGCGCGGGGGCCGGATGGACGTCGTCCTGGAGGTGCCCGGCCGTGACCACGTCCCCGCCCTCGAGGTCCCGGAGGGCGCCACGCTCACGGTCCTGCACCGCGGAGACGCCGTGCCGGGCGCCCTGCTCACGCCGCACCTCGAGGACCTCCCCGCCGCGCCCCGCGACCACGTGTGGGCGTGCGGCGAGCAGTCGCTCGCGACGGCGGCGCGGCGGGTGATCGTCCGCCGCGGCATCGCACCGAAGCGCGCGATCATGTTCAGCGGCTACTGGCGGGTGGACGGCCCGCGGCTCTGATCCCGTCCGACGGTCGGCGTCCGTGCTCCGAGCACGAGGCCGACCGCACGCCCCGGAACGACGAAGGGCCCCTCCGCCAGGAGGGTCCCTTCGTGTGGGAGCGGATGACGAGATTCGAACTCGCGACCTCCACCTTGGCAAGGTGGCGCTCTAGCCAACTGAGCTACATCCGCCTGAGTCGATCCTCACGGATCGTCTCCGTGCGCGATACTGGGTTCGAACCAGTGACCTCTTCCGTGTCAGGGAAGCGCGCTACCGCTGCGCCAATCGCGCTCGTCCACCTCCGAAGAGGTGGTGAACATGCCGCCACTCCCGGTCGGAGAAGGCTGCGAGGTCGGGACGGGATTCGAACCCGCGTATACGGCTTTGCAGGCCGCTGCCTCGCCTCTCGGCCACCCGACCAGGGGTGAAGGTTGAGCGAGCGGATGACGAGATTCGAACTCGCGACCTCCACCTTGGCAAGGTGGCGCTCTAGCCAACTGAGCTACATCCGCGCGTCGGTGCCGCCGGGATCCGCTCGTCCGAGCCGCTCACCTGCGTTTTCCAACGAGAAAGAACTCTAGGCCATCTCCGCCCGGATGCAAAATCGGCGTCCGGAGGCGTGTCGGGCCACCCCGTCGGGGGTCCGGGGACCCTGCCAGAATGGCTGACCATGACCCAGCCACGCCTCGCGCATCAGACCCCCCACGGACGCATGTACGCGCGCTCCCTCTCGGGCCTGCCCGAGGTCCCGTCCATCACCACCGTGATCGGCATGGAGAAGACGGACCTGGACGGCTGGGTCGGGTGGATGGCGGCCCAGTCCGTGACCCAGGATCCGCGCCTGGCGGAATCGGTGGGCTCCGCGGCGCGCCTGAAGCAGGTGGCCCGGC
This sequence comes from Micrococcus sp. Alg238-R198, assembly GCF_900537135.1. Taxonomy (NCBI): domain Bacteria; kingdom Bacillati; phylum Actinomycetota; class Actinomycetes; order Micrococcales; family Micrococcaceae; genus Micrococcus; species Micrococcus sp. Alg238-R198. Next base: position 14,880 of record NZ_UNRH01000002.1, on the reverse strand, counting down.
AGTCCGCCGACGCCGCCGCCCGCTACCGGGACGCCGCGGCCGAGCGCGGGGACCGCGTGCACGACTACGCCGAGCAGGTGGCCCAGCGCGCCCTCGGCCGCCCCCACACCATGGCGGAGGCCCGGGCCCGGCTGATCGAGCACGGCGAGGGCGCCTACGCGGACCGCTTCGACGAGTGGTGGGACCTCTACGACGTCCGGCCGATCGCGGCCGAGATCACCGTCTGGAACCACACGGTGGGCTACGCGGGCACGCTGGACCTCGTCGCCCGGATCGGCGGCCGGCTGTGCCTGATCGACTACAAGACGAAGGGCACGGGGCGGGACGGACGGGTCAAGGCGCTCGATCCCAAGGTGGTCATGCAGCTGACCGCCGGCCTGAAGGCGGAGGAGTCCCTGGTGGACCCCGAGGCCGGCACCTGGGAGGAGTGGCGGCACGGCCAGGCCGAGATGCTGCTCGGCGTCGCCCTGGGGGAGACCGAGGTCGCCGTGCACCAGGCCAACCCGGGCGTGCTGCCCCGCCACTGGCACAAGTTCTGGGCCCTGCGCCAGGTCTGGAAGCACGCGCAGGCCGTGGACGACGCCGGCCCCGCGCTCCGTGTCATCGGCCCCCCTCCGCCGTCGGTCCCGGTGTCGGCGGCCACCGGCCTGCAGGCCGTGCGCGCCGCGGCGTTCGGCGGCGGCTCCCACGCCGCCCCGGACGTGGCGCCCGACGGGTCGTCGTCGCGCCCGGCGTCTGCCGAGGGCGGCGATAGGGTGACGGCGTGACCGTCCTGCCCGTCCGCACCGTCCCCGACCCCGTCCTGCGCACCGCCGCGTCGCCCGTGCCCCCGGGCGCGGATGTGCGCGCCCTCGTGGCGGACATGATCGAGACGATGCACGCCGTCGGGGGCGTGGGCCTGGCCGCGCCCCAGGTGGGCGTGGGCCTGCGCGTCTTCGTGTTCGACGTCGCCGGCGTCGCCGGGCACGTGGTCAATCCCGTACTCGAGACCGCCGGCCAGGCGCTGCGGGAGCCGGGCGAGGGGTGTCTGTCCGTGCCCGGGCTGCGCTACCACCCGGCGCGCGCCGCCGAGGCCGTCGTCCGCGGCACCGACGTGGACGGGAACCCGGTGGAGCACCGGGGGACCGGCCTGCTCGCCCGCTGCCTGCAGCACGAGACCGACCACCTCGACGGGATCCTCTACGTCGACCGCCTCGACGGCGAGGAACGCCGTGAGGCCCGCCGCCGCATGCGCGCCGGCGAGGTGGACCACGCCGCTCGCCGCATCGGGGCCGAGCGCGCGGCCGCCGTCAGCTCGGTCTTCGGCGCCCCCGCCGCCCCCGCCGCCGGAACAGGAGCCGCCCGATGACCGCCCCGACGCCCCTGCGCGTGCTCTACGCCGGCACGCCCGAGACCGCCGTGCCCGTGCTGCACGCCCTGCTCGACTCGCCCCACGAGGTCGTCGGCGTGCTCACCCGGCCGGACGCCCCGGTCGGGCGCCGGCGGGTGCTGACCCCGTCGCCGGTCGCGATCGTGGCCGAGGAGGCCGGCCTGCCCGTGCTCAAGGCCGACCGACTCCGCGGACCCGAGGGCGCCGATGCCCTCCAGGCGATCCGGGCGCTCGAGGCAGACGTGGCCGTCGTCGTCGCCTACGGGGCGCTCGTGCCCGCCGAGGCCCTGCAGATCCCCCGCCACGGCTGGCTCAACCTGCACTTCTCCGCGCTGCCGGCCTACCGCGGCGCCGCCCCCGTCCAGCGCGCCGTGATGGCCGGGGAGACCGAGATCGCCGCCGACGTGTTCCAGCTCGAAGAGGGCCTGGACACCGGCCCCGTCTTCGCCCGGCTCACCCGCCCCGTCGCGGCCGACGAGACCGCCGGGGCCGTGCTCACCGACCTCGCCGAGCGCGGCGGTCCGCTCGTGATCGACGTGCTCGACCGCCTGGCGGCCGGCACCGCGACGGCGACGCCCCAGCGCGGCGAACCCTCCCACGCGCCGAAGCTCACGGCCGCAGACGGCCTGGTGGACCCCGCCCGCCCGGCCGCCGAGGTGGCCGCCCGGATCAACGGCGTCACCCCCGAGCCCGGCGCCTGGGGCTGGCTGACCGCGGACGACGGCGCCGCCCCGGCCCGTTTCAAGCTCGACGGCGTCGCCCCGGTCCGCGCCGGCGACGACGGCTGGCCCTCCGCCCTCGACGCCGCGGTTCCCGGGCAGATCCTGGTGGCCGCGAAGGCCGCCTGGCTGCGCACGGCCGGCGGGGCCGTCCGGCTCTCCCGCGTCCAGCCGGCGGGCAGGAAGCTGATGCCGGCCGCCGACTGGGCGCGCGGCGCCGCCGCCGGGGCCGCGCTGCTGGCCGGGGAGGCGCTCGCCCACCACGAAGAACAGGCCCGCCAGGAGGCCGCCGCCCGGGCGGCGGCACGCGAGGCCGCGCGGAACGCCGCGGCACAGGACGAGGAGGCACGCGCATGAGCCGCGAAGGACAGGCAGGACAGGGCCGGGGCGAGCGAGGGGCCCGCGGAGAACGCGGCCGCGCACCCCGGCCGGACGCCCAGGACCGCCGCGACGCGCAGGGGCGCACCCGCAACCGGGGTCGCTCCGGCGCCGGGCGGAAGTACTCGGCGCAGGCGCCGTCACAGCGCTCCCGCACCGCCGACCCGGCGCGCCGCGTCGCGTTCGGGGTGGTCCGCTCCGTCCACGCGGAGGACGCGTACGCGAACCTGGTCCTCCCGGCGCGCATCCGCCAGGCCCGCCTCGACCGGCGCGACGCGGGCTTCGCCACCGAACTCGCCTACGGCACCCTGCGCGGGCTCGGCCTGTACGACGCGATCCTGACCCGCTGCGTGGACCGCCCGCTCGAGAAGATCGACCCACCCGTGCTCGACGCCCTGCGGCTCGGCGCCCACCAGCTGCTGGGCATGCGCGTGCCCGCCCACGCCGCCCTCGACGCCACCGTCTCCCTCGTGCGCGCCGAGATCGGGGCCGGCGCCTCCGGGTTTGTGAACGCGGTGCTGCGTCGGGTCGCCGAACGCCCCCTCGAGGAGTGGCTGGCCGACGTCGCCCCCGCCGACGGCGGCGACGCCGCCCTGGCCGTCCGCACCTCGCACCCCGTGTGGATCGTCCGCGCGCTGCGCCAGGCCCTGGCCGCTCACCGCGGCACCCGCCACATCGCCGACCGCGACGCCGAGCTGGCCGCCCTGCTCGAGGCGGACAACGCCCCGCCCGTGGTCAACCTCGTCGCCCTGCCCGTGGCCGGTGGGGCCGAGGCGCTCGCCGCGGCCCTCGACGACGGCGCCGAACCCGGGCCGCTGGCCCCGGACTCCGCCCTGCACTCCGGCGGCGACGCCGGCCGTCTGCCCGGGGTGCGCGAGGGCGTGCTCCGCGTCCAGGACGCCGGCTCCCAGCTCACCGCCCGCGCCCTGGCCCAGGCACCCGTCCCCGCGGCCGAGGGGCGGGCCGAGCGCTGGCTCGACCTGTGCGCCGGCCCCGGCGGCAAGGCGGCCCTGCTGGCCGCCCTCGCCGCCGAGCGGGGTGCGACGCTCGTGGCCAACGAGGTCGCCCCGCACCGCGCCGACCTCGTCCGGCAGGCACTCGCCGCCGTGCCCGCCGGAGCCTGGACCGTCCGGGCCGGGGACGGCCGCACGATCGCCGACGCCCCCGAGGCGGCCCCGGCGTTCGACCGCGTCCTCGTGGACGCCCCCTGCACCGGCCTCGGTGCGCTGCGCCGCCGACCCGAGTCGCGCTGGCGCCGCACCCCGGCCGACCTCGCCGAGCTCACCGGCCTGCAGGCCGAGCTGCTCGACGCGGCGGTCGCCGTCCTGGCCCCCGGCGGCGTGCTCGCCTACGTGGCCTGCTCCCCGCACGTCGCGGAGACCGTCGTCCAGGTCCAGGACCTCGTGCGCCGCCACCCCGAGCTGGAGCTGCTCGACGCCCGCACCGCCCTCGACGCCGTCGCGCTCGACGACCTGCGCCTGGACGAGGCAGAACCCACCGGCGCGCCGGAGCCGGGAGACGTGGTCGCCCACACGGCCCAGCTCTGGCCGCACCGGCACGGCACCGACGCCATGTTCCTGGCCCTGCTGCGCGCCCCCGGCGCCTGACCGAGAGGACCCGACCATGACCGCCCGCCCCCCGCGCCTGCACCCCTCGATCCTGTCCGCGGACTTCGCCCGCCTCGCCGACGAGCTGGCCCGCATCCCCAGCGCGGACGCGGTGCACGTGGACGTCATGGACAACCACTTCGTCCCGAACCTCACCCTCGGCCTGCCCGTGGTCGAGGCGATCCGACGCGCCACGGACCTGCCGCTGGACCTCCACCTGATGATCGAGGACGCCGACCGCTGGGCGCCCGGCTACGCGGAGGCGGGGGCCGAGTCCGTCACCTTCCACGCCGAGGCCTCGGCGGCGCCCGTCCGACTGGCCCGCGAGCTGCGCGCGGCCGGAGCGAAGGCCGGCATGGCGCTGCGACCGGCGACCGCGGTCGAGCCCTACCTGGACATGCTCCCGGAGCTGGACATGCTCCTGCTGATGACCGTGGAGCCCGGCTTCGGGGGGCAGGCGTTCCTCGACGTCGTGCTGCCGAAAATCCGCCGGGCCCGCCGCGCCCTCGACGGCGGGCCCGCCCCGCTGGCCCTCCAGGTTGACGGCGGCGTGAACCGCGAGACCATCGAACGCGCGGCCGAGGCCGGGGCCGACGTGTTCGTGGCCGGCTCCGCGGTGTTCGGCGCCGAGGACCCCGACGCCGCGCTCGCCGGCCTGCGCACCGCCGCCGCCCGCGCCTGCCACTGAGCCCGGCGACGCCGTCGCCCGCCCGCCGCGCCGGACGTCGCCCGGCGTCGTCCGGCGACGTCCGGCATGCGCGGCCGGCCGGGCGTGCGATACTGCTGGACAGCAACGTGCTCCGAGATGCGGTGGAAGTCCGCACCGGCGGTGACAGCCCGCTAACCGCGCGGCCCGTCCTCATCCGAGGCGGTGCCGAGCGGCCTGACCGGTGGAATTCCGGTGCCGACCGTACAGTCGGGATGGGAGAGGCACGCGGCGGAGCCGTTCCGCGCCCTGCGCGGGAGGGCTGCGGAGCGCACCCCTCGGAGTCCCGATCCGAGGAGGTGGCGTCACGGTCATGGACTGGCTGGTGGACGCGTTCAACTGGACCATCCCGGTCGCCGGCGGCGGCCTGCTCATGCGCGAGGTGCTGGGCAACGTCTTCGGCCTCGCCTCCGCCCTGGGCGGCATGGCGCGCAGGGTCTGGGCCTGGCCCGTGGGCATCCTCGGCAACCTCATCCTGCTGACGGTCTTCCTCGCCTCCCTGTTCACGGGGGCCGATCACGCCACCCTGCTCGGTCAGGCCGGCCGACAGGTCATGTTCATCGCCGTCTCCGTCTACGGCTGGGTGCGCTGGCGTCAGGCCCGTCGGGGCCACGCCGAGGACGCTCCCGCCATCACCCCGGAGTGGGCCGGCTGGCGCGGGCGCGTGTTCCTCGTGACGGCCATGGCGGTCGGCACCGTCGCCCTCACCCCCGTGTTCCGCGCGCTGGGTTCGTGGGAGCCGGTGTGGGCGGACGCCTGGACGTTCGTGGGATCGCTGCTGGCGACCTACGGCATGGCGCGCGGCTGGGTGGAGTTCTGGCTGATCTGGGTGGCCGTGGACGTCGTCGGCGTGCCCCTGCTGTGGAGCACCGGCTACTACGCCTCGGCCGTCATGTACGCCTTCTACGGCGCCTTCACCCTGATCGGCTTCTTCGTGTGGCTGCGCGCCACAGACCGGGACAAGCCCGCCGTGGAGACGCTGCTGCCGGACGGCCCCGAGGGGGACGTCGCCCGATGAACGCCGCCGAGACCCCGTCCGCCGACCCCATGGACCTCGCCGTCGGCGCCGCGCTGCGCGGCGTGCGCGGCGCCAACCCCCTCGTCGGGGCCGTCCTGACCGACGCGGCCGGCCGCATCCTGGCCGTCGGGCACCACCGCGGACGGGGGACCGCCCACGCCGAGGTCGACGCCCTGACCCGCTGGCGGGCCGCCCGCGCCGCGGATCCGGCCCTGGCTGCCCTCGACCACGCCGGCCTGACGCTGCACGTCACCCTCGAGCCCTGTGACCACACCGGCAGCACCGGCCCCTGCTCGCAGGCCGTCCTGGACGCGGGGATCGGCGCACTGCGCTACGCCGTCGCGGACCCCACCGGTCACGACGGCGGCGGCGCGGCCCGCCTCGCCGCGCACGGGGTGCACGTCACCGGCCCCACCGGCGAGGCGGCCGCCCTCACGCTCACCGCCCGCTGGCGCGAGGTCCGCGACGCAGGCCGTCCGTGGGTGACCGGGCACCTCGCTCAGTCCCTCGACGGCCACGCCGCGGCCGCCGACGGCACGAGCCAGTGGATCACCGGCCCGGACTCCCGCGTCCACGCCCACGAGGTGCGCTCCCGCGTCGACGCCATCGTCGTCGGCACGGGGACCGTCCTGGCCGACGACCCCCGCCTCACCGCCCGTGACGCCGTCGGCGCCGAACTCGCGCACCAGCCCGTGCCCGTCGTCCAGGGTCACCGGCCCGTGCCCGACGGCGCCGCCCTGCGCACCCACCCGGTGGTGCTGGAGGTCCTCGACCACGACCCGCACGCCGTCCTGGCCGCGCTCGCGGCCCACCCCGGGCCCTGGCCCCACGGCCGCCGTGCCGAGCACGTGCTCATCGAGGGCGGGCCCCGCGTGCTCGGCGCGTGGCTGCGCGCCGGCCTCGTGGACGAGCTCATGGTCTACACCGCGCCCCTGCTGCTCGGCCCGGGCCGCGCCGCCGTCGCCGGCCTGGACGTCGCCACGCTGTCCGAGGGACTGCGCTGGCACCCCGACCCCGCGGAGGGCGGCCCCGTCCGTGCCCTCGGCGTCGACGTCTGGACCCACCTGAGCCCGGTGCCGGCCCCGCGCCTGCCCACCGCCCCCGCCCCGACCCGTTTCCAGGAGGACTGAGTGTTCACCGGCATCGTCACCCATCTCGGCACCGTCGTCGCCCTCGAGCACGACGCGGCCGCCGACACCGCCCTGCTGACCCTCGACGCCGGCGGCGCCCTCGACGGGCTGCCCGCCGGCGGCTCGCTCGCCGTCGACGGCGTGTGCCTCACGGCCCTCGACGAGCCCACGGAGCGCCCCGGCGTGTTCCGTGCCGACCTCATGGGCCAGACGCTGCGCATGACCAGCCTCGGCGACCGCGCCCCGGGGGACCGGGTCAACCTCGAGCGCTGCCTGCGCCCCACCGACCACCTGGACGGGCACGTGGTCCAGGGCCACGTGGACGGGACCGGCGAGGTCCTCGCGGTCACCCCGCACGGGGCCTGGACCACTCTGCGCATCGGCCTGCCCGCCCGCCTGGCCCGCTACGTCCCCGCGCAGGGGGCCATCGCCCTGCAGGGCGTCTCCCTCACCGTCACCGCCGTCTCCGACCCGGGCGCGGCCGCGCACTGGTTCGAGGTCGGCATCATCCCGGCCACGCTCGAGGCCACCACCCTGGGCGCCCTGCGGCCGGGCGACCGCGTCAACCTCGAGACCGACGTGCTCGCCCGGTACGCCGAGCGTCTCGCGCTCATCCCGTCCGCCCCCGCCGCACCCACCGAGGAGGCCCGCCCGTGAGCGAGCACATCCGTCTGGACCCCGTCCCCGCGGCGATCGCCGCGATCGCCGCCGGCCGGCCCGTCGTCGTCGTGGACGACGCCGACCGCGAGAACGAGGGCGACCTGATCTACGCGGCCGCCCTGGCCACCGACGAGGTCACCGCCTTCACCGTCCGCCACACCTCGGGCGTCATCTGCGCGCCCCTGCCGGCCGGCCTGGCCGACCGCCTGGCCCTGCCGCCCATGACCACCGTCAACGAGGACCCCAAGGGGACCGCCTACACCGTGAGCGTGGACGCCGCCGCCGGCGTCACCACCGGCATCTCCGCCGCCGACCGCACCCGCACCCTCCGCGTGCTCGCCGACCCCGGTGCCGCCCCCGGTGACCTGACCCGGCCCGGTCACGTGTTCCCCCTGCGCGCCGTCCCCGGCGGCGTCCGGGCCCGCCGCGGCCACACCGAGGCCGGCGTCGAGCTGTGCCGCCTGGCCGGCGTCGCGCCCGTGGCCGCCATCGCCGAGCTCGTCCACGACGACGGCACCATGATGCGCCTGCCCGCCCTGCGGGAGTTCTCCGATGAGCACGGCCTCGTGCTCATCTCCATCGAGGACCTCGTGGCCCACCTGGAGGAGACGACGCCGACCCTGACCGCCGTCCCCGCCGAGGCCACCCTGCCGACCCGGCACGGCCTGTTCCGCGTGAGCGTGCACGTGGACGCCGAGACCGGGGCTGAGCACCTGCTGCTCGTGGCGGGGGAGACCGACCCGGAGCGTCCCCTCACCGTCCGCGTGCACTCGGAGTGCCTCACCGGCGACGTGCTCGGCTCCCTGCGCTGCGACTGCGGCCCCCAGCTCGAGGACGCCCTGGCCCGCGCGGCGGCCGAGGGCGGCGCCGTCCTCTACCTCCGGGGCCACGAAGGACGCGGCATCGGCCTGGCCAACAAGATCCGCGCCTACCGGCTCCAGGAGGAGGGGATGGACACCGTCGAGGCCAACCTCGCCCTCGGTCTGCCCGCCGAGGCGCGCGACTGGGCCGGGGCCGCCGCCGTCCTCACGGCCGCCGGCCATCGGCGCATCCGCCTGGTCACCAACAACCCCGCGAAGGTCGCGGGGCTGCGGGCGGCCGGCATCGACGTCGTCGAGCGTGTCCCGGCCCCCACGCCCGTCACCGAGCACAACGTCGTCTACCTGCGCACCAAGCGGGACCGCATGGCCCACGCCCTGGCGGACCGCGTGCTCGAACCGCCGACGGCCACCGGCGGCCCCGCCACGCCGGCCGATGACCCGACCACCGACCCGACCCACCCCACCCACCAGGAGGACACCCCATGAGCGGCGCCGGAGCCCCGACCTTCACCCCCGACCCCGCCGCTGCGAGCGGCCTGAACGTGGCGATCGTCGCCGCCCAGTGGCACACGGAGATCATGGACGGGCTGATCGCCGGGGCGCAGGCCGCCGCGGCCGACCTGGGCCTGGAGCCCGTGCTCGTGCGCGTGCCCGGCACCGTCGAGCTCACCGTCGCTGCGGCGCGGCTGGCGGAGCGCTTCGACGTCGTCGTGGTCCTCGGCGTCGTGGTGCGCGGGGACACCCCGCACTTCGACTACGTGTGCCAGTCCGTGACCCAGGGCGTGACGGAGGTCTCGGTGCGCACGGGCGTTCCCGTGGGCTTCGGCGTGCTCACCGTGGACACCGACCAGCAGGCCCGCGACCGGGCGGGCCTGCCCGGATCTCGAGAGGACAAGGGACGCGAGGCCCTCGAGGCGGCCGTCCTCACCGAGCTCGCGCTGCGCTCGGTCACGCCACGGGACTGAGGGTGGCCGGGCGGGGCTGCCTGCTGGGTCGGCTGCTCTCGACGTGGACCCTGTCCCCGGGGCCGGTGGGGTGATCGCAGGCCGGTCAACCGGGCCCGTCCGGAACGACGGCAGCCCCGCGCCGTCATGGATGGGGTCGGCCGGAGGGCGCGGGGACCCGACGATAGAGGCGGAGACGCGAAGCCCCCGCCCTTCGTCTCGCTCGCGGCATCCACAGCTCGTCGTCCACTGCCCCGACCGTCAGGGCGGGCCGTTGACCCCCAACGCGTTCACCGCCGCAGACGGGTGATCTATGCGGCCCGCCCCGCCTCGGACGACTGCGTCGGGGTGCACGGAGCCTGCCGCAGCGTGGCCGCGTTCAAACAGTCCATGGCCCTGCTGGGAGCTGCGCGAGACCGGGCTGCTGCTCACCCCCCTGGTGCCGGCCCGCTCCATCGTCCCCGGTGCACGTCTGGCCTGCGACTGGCTGGGCCACTATGAGAAGCGCGAACCCGTCGCCTCCGCCTACGCCGACCTGGCCGGCCTCATCTTCGAAAGGATCACCGCATGAACGAGAAGCAGCTTGAGCCCGACCTGAGTCTGCGAGCACAGCGACGCAAGCCCACCCCGGCCCCCCAGACCCCGGCTCCCGGAGCGGTGATCCCCGCAGAACCGGCAACGACCTCGGACCCGGCCGGTGGGTATGCGCCCCTGGCGCGGCGTGGGGCGCCGACCGTGGCCCTGAACGTGCGAGTGCCCGAAGCGATCCGCGACGCGGTGCGTCGAGAGGCCGCCACGAACCCGGCAACGCCCAGCCAGGCCGCGGTCATCGAAGCCCTAGGGCATGTCTGACAATCGTTTGGACCATGCGATCACAGCATTCAGGACCACAGCGGCCCTGTAGATGATCGCGTACTTGTCATACCGGGTCGCCAGACCCCGCCACTGCTTCAGGTGAGCGTACTGACGCTCGATGACGTTGCGGCCCTTGTAGGCGTCCACGTCGAGGCTGACGGGGCGCCCGCCGCGGGCACCGCGCCGTCTGCGGTGGCCCTGCTGGTCGGCCGGTTCGGGGATGACCGCTTTGATCCCACGGGCGCGTAGGTGGGTGCGGATCGCCCGGGAGGAGTACGCCTTATCGCCCAGCACGGCCTCGGGGCGGGTCCGGGGCCGCCCTACTGGCCGGGTCACGCGCAGCTGCGCCAGAAGAGGAAGCAGCATCGGGGAGTCCCCTGCCTGGCCGGGGGTGATCAGGCTGACCAGCGGCAGCCCGGTCCCGTCCACGAGCTGATGGATCTTCGTGCTCAGCCCGCCACGGGAGCGCCCGATGCCGTGATCGGCCGGCTCCTCACGCGGATTCTTGTAGTTCGATCCATCCCCCTGTGTGGCGGGTGATGTTCGTCGCGTGCTGATGCGCGCGGGCGATCGTGGAGTCCACCGAGACCGACCAATCGATCAGGCCTTCGGCGTCAGCGGCGGCGGTCAGCGTGGCCAGCACCGTGTCCCAGGTGCCCTCTTCAGCCAAGCGCCGATGCCAGGTCCACACGGTCTGCCAGGGCCCGTAGACCTCGGGCAGATCCCTCCAAGCGATTCCGCACCGGTACCGGTAGATGATCGCCTCCACCATGGCGCGGGCGTCGGCGAACGGCCTGCCGGCGCGGCCGGTCCGGGTCGGGAGCATCGGGGCGATCAACTCCCATTGGGTGTCAGAGAGCATCTGGAACCGGGACATGTCCCCAGGGTCTCAGCTGACTCGTGCATCTATTCTCAGACACGCCCTAGCCCCGGTGGGGGACTGACCGCACCACCCCTGCCCTGGGTTGCCCATTTCCGGCCCCCGTGGACCCTTCACTGGCTCAACTGGCCGTCAGCCGCACCTAAAGCCCCCGGCCGCGCCCCACCGGTGAGCGCAGGGTCCGCCAATACCTCCGGGTGACAGCGGCACGCAGCCCCGGTACGCCACCGGCCTCACCCAGCAACTGATCAGCCATGCCCGGCCCCGTCGCGCCCGCCTGCGACACGGGGCCGGATGACGGAAAGAAGAACCGATGACCTCCTCACTGACCACCCGCCGCACCTTCCTGGGCGCCTCCGTCGGGGCCCTGGCGCTGGCCGGGCTGGCCGCCTGCGCCGATCCCGTCATCAGCCCCCAACCGTCAGGGCGCATCCTGCCCACCGACCCGCTGGTCGCCGAGTACGAGAAACGACGCGCCGCCTCGGGCACCACCGTCACCCACCGGCTCTCCGCCGCACCCCTCGAGACCTCCCTCCAGGGTCGGGGCCTGACCACCTGGGGATACAACGACGGCCTCAACGGGCCGCTGCTGCGCGCCCAGACCGGGGACCTGCTCAAGGTCAGCGTCGCCAACGACCTGCCCGAGGACACGAGCGTGCACTGGCACGGGCTGGCCCTGCGCAACGACGCCGACGGAGTCCAGGGGGTGACCCAGGACCCCATCGCCGCCGGAGGACGCTATACGTACGGCTTCCGGCTGTCCCATCCGGGCACGTACTGGTACCACTCCCACTTCGACACCCAGCGCGAACGCGCCCTGTACGGGGCCCTGATCGTCGAGGACCCCAACGAGCCCCTCAGCTACGACCAGGAATGGGTCGTGATCCTGGACGACTGGCTCGACGGGATCACCGGAACACCGCAGGACGTCGTCGAGGAACTCTCCGCCGGGATGGACATGTCCGGCGACATGGAGGGCATGGCCGGCATGGCGGGCATGGACCACGGGTCCATGAGCCAGGACAGCTCCTCGGGCATGCCCATGAAGCACATGCTCATGGGCGCTGAGAGCGACTATCTGGGCGGGGACGCCGGCGACGTGAAGATCCCCGTGCACCTGTTCAACGGCCGCCCCCCATCCGACCCGGACACCTTCTCCAGCACCCCGGGCAACCGGATCCGCCTGCGCTTGATCAACGCGGCCGGAGACACCGCCTACCGGGTCGGGATCCCCGGCCAGGAACTGACCATCACCCACACCGACGGGTTCCCGGTCCAGCCCCGCCAGGCCGATGCCGTCGTCCTGGGGATGGGCGAACGCCTGGACGTGCTGATCACCCTCGGCGACCAGGCGGTGCCCGTACTGGCCCTGCCCGAGGGCAAGACCGGCCACGCCTACGGCATCATCGCAGCCGGTCCAAAGACCACGCTCTCCGGTCGGCTCCCACAGACCCTGGGCGGAACCGTGCTCGATGGCAGCCGACTGAAGGCACACGAATCCGTCCTGCTCCCACCCAAGGACCCGACCACGACCCACGGGGTACGCCTCACCGGATCGATGATGGAGTACGACTGGGGCATCAACGGGCGACGCTTCGACCCGGCCAACCCCTTCGAGGGCGCCTTCGAACTCCGGTTGGACGAACGCGTGCGGGTCACGATGACCAACGACACCGACATGTGGCACCCCATGCACCTGCACGGCCACACCTTCCAGCTGGCCGACCATGGCGCCCGCAAGGTCACGGTCATCATCAAACCCCGGCAAACCATCGTCTTCGACTTCGAGGCGGACAACCCGGGCCAGTGGCTAACCCACTGCCACAACGCCTACCACGCCGAGGCCGGGATGATGGGCGTCTTCTCCTACATCCACTGACCCTCCCGCCCGGCCCACACCCCTCCATCCACGGGGGCATCGCACGGTGGCCGCCCAGGAAAGAACATGCCTTTATCGCTCACCCCCACCCACCGTGCCCAGCCCGCCCGAGACCTCTGGCCCGGCACCCCCGTCCTGACCCGTAGGAGGAAAGGGTCTGCCGTGAGTTTGGTTGACATCTGATCTGTGGTCCCGGGAGGGACTGCTGGAAGGATGACCCCATGCCCGCTGCATACCCCCGAGAGTTCCGCCAGGACGTGGTCGCGATCGCCCGTAAGGGTCAGATGCCGATCGCGCAGGTCGCGAAGGACTTCGGCATCGCCGAGTCCTGCCTACGGCGCTGGCTGGCCCAGGATGATGTCGAGGCCGGGATCCGGCCCGGCATCACCAAGGCTGAGAACGAGGAGCTGAAGGCTCTCAAGCGCCGCAACCGCGAGTTGGAGATGGAGAACGAGGTCCTACGGCGTGCGGCCGCGTATCTGTCCCAGGCGAACCTGAAATTGGGTCAGTCCCCAAAATGACCTATCCCGTCGTGAAGGACCTGGCCCGCGACGGGATTGCCGTGAAACTCTCCTGCCGGGTCCTCGGGTTCTCCCGTCAGGCCTACTACCAGTGGCTGGCCGAACCTGTCAGCGAGCGGGAATGGTCCGACGCGCATGCCGCCAACGCCGTCCTCGATGCCCATGCCGATGACCCGGAGTTCGGATACCGGTTCCTGGCTGATGAGCTCCGCGGCCGTGGCCTGGCCGTGTCGGACCATCAGGTGTTGAAGGCCTGTCGGCTCGTGAAGGTCCGCTGCTGCCACTCGATCCGTCGCGGCTCGGGCAAGCGTCCTGGCCCTGCCGTTCATGATGATCTGGTTCGTCGTGAGTTCGCCGCTGAGAAGCCGAACCAGCTGTGGCTCACGGACATCTCAGAGCATTGGGCCGGGGATTCCAAGCTCTATCTCTGCGCGGTCAAGGACGTGTTCTCGAACCGGATCGTGGGCTACTCGATCAATCGGCGGATGAGCTCGCAGCTGGCCGTGGACGCCCTGCAGATGGCTCTGGGCCGGCGTGGAGGCAAGGCCGAGGTGCAGGGTTGCCGGGTGCATTCGGATCGAGGATCGCAATTTCGAGCCAGGCGGTTCGTGGAGACGCTCCGGGTCAACGGCCTGGTCGGGTCGATGGGCAGGGTCGGTGCTGCTGGGGACAACGCGGCAATGGAATCCTTCTTCGCGCTGTTGCAGAAGAACGTGCTGAACCGGCGTCGCTGGCAGTCCTTCGACCAGCTCCGGCTCGCGATCGTGAGCTGGATCGAGCGGACCTATCACCGCCGTCGTAGGCAGGCCCGTCTCGGGAAGCTCACCCCTGTCGAGTTCGAGATGGTTCAATCAGTCCAGGCGGCTGCCGCCGCCTGATAACTCGTGTCAAGCAAACTCATGGCAGACCCTTGTAAGCGGCCATGAAAAGCTGCCCATAGGTGGCCAGGGAATGACCCGCTGACGGCCATGAGGACTGCCCAGTGATGGCCACGGGAACTGCCCGGTGCTGGCCATCTGGTTTGCCCGCGTTGCTCGTTGCCCGCCGCGTCGTGAGCCGGCGGGGGCCTCCTCCCCGGGTTGGATATCGGTGTCGAATCGAATCCAGCGAGGAAGAGGCCCTGAATGAAGGATGCCGCAGAAACCATGAAAATACTCAGTGCCTATGACCTGACCAAGTCATTGCGGGGCGCCGCCGAGCTGGCCGGTTGCTCCCATCACACCGTGGCCCGGCTGGTGCGGGCCCGCGACGCCGGCCAGACCCCTGGATCCGGAGCCAGCCGCCCGAAGGTCACCGATGTCTGGCTGCCCAAGATCGAGGAATGGGTCGAGGCCTCCACGGGCAGGATCCGCGCCGATGTCGTGCACGCCAAGCTCACCGCAATGGGCTACAC